>JAVJTD010000223.1:0-17971 GCA_040219065.1 Planctomycetota bacterium | reverse complement strand
CGTGTGCTCTTCCGATCTTGCTGGTGTTCGGCGGCGAGGCGTTGCTCCGTTGGCGGAAGAAGGCGAAGAATCCGCGCTATCAGACCTGGCGATACGTCTCGCTGATCAGCTTCCAGATCGGGTTCTTCCTGATCGTTAACGTCATCGCGGTGCAGGCGATGTCGGTTGAGAATGCTTGGCGAGCCTGGGGGCTGTATCAACCGTTTCCGCTCTTCTTCAACACGTTCTTCTGGTGGGGACCGGAAGACCCACAGAGCGTGATGATCTTCTTCATCATCGCGGGACTGCTCGGGACGTTCGTCGCGATTCCGATCCTGGCGCGCAACCACGGCAAGCGCTTCTGTACCTGGATCTGCGGCTGCGGTGGCCTCGCCGAGACGCTCGGCGATCGCTGGCGTCACCACTCGCCGAAGGGCGAGCGCTCGCGGGCTTGGGAGTTCCAGGGGGCGGTGGTCTTGGCGGCCAGCGTCATCGTCGGGGTCGTCGTCGTCGGCATCTTCCGCACCGACGGCGGGAATGCTTGGTGGCGCACCTACAACTATCTCGTCGACTTCTGGCTCGTCGCCGTCATCCCGATCGCGCTGTATCCCTTCTTCGGGGGCAAGGTCTGGTGCCGCTACTGGTGTCCCCTCGCCGCCTACAACCAGATCCTCTCGAAGTGGTACGGCCGGCTGAAGATCGTCTCGAACGACAAGTGCATTACCTGCACCGAGTGCTCGAAGTACTGCCAGGTCGGCGTCGACGTGATGGCCTTCGCCAAGAACGAGCAGCCCTTCGACAACTCCAACACCGCCTGCATCCAGTGCGGCATCTGCATCGACGTCTGCCCGGTCGACGTGCTCTCCTTCGAGACGAGCGACGGCAAAGCCACAGAGCTGATCGCGAGAGAGAAGGAGCATCCAGGTTGAAACGATCAGAGCCCGAACATGTCCCTGGCGCGGGGTTGGGAGCTCGCTGGCGCGCACGGATCTCATGAACCACTCAGTGGGGCCTCGTGAGGGACGACGGGACCGGATCCCGCAGACGATGACGCGGGAACGTTCTGAGAGCCCTGACCGACGAGGATGTCCGCTCGTCCCTCACTCATCGCCAGACGGATGAGGTCCTCACCCTGAACCTGGCCGTCCCCACGGCGAGGGCATCGTGTCAGGGACCCGTGCGGGCTCTGGTTGTGGCTTCAGATCAGCACGCGACCGATTCGGAGCACGGCATCGATCAGTGTCTTCAGGTCGGTGCGGCGAGTGCGGTGGTTGACGATCGCGACTCGCAGGGCGAACTTGCCGAGGATGCGTGTGCCGGACGGCACTGCGGTCCCTTCTTCCTGGATGCGGAGCAGGATCTCGGTGTTGAGTGCGTCCAGCCGCTCTGGCGCGCCGCCGCGGAAGCGGAAGCACACGATGTTGAGGGGGACTGGCGCCAATAGCTCCAGCTCGGGCGAGGCGTCGACCAAGCCGGCCAGGAACTCCGCCTGTTCGCAATTCTGATCGATCAATTGGCCGAGCATGTCGGTCCCGTGCGCCTTGAGGGACATCCAGACCTTGAGCGCCTTGAAGCTGCGGGTCAGCTCGATGCCGCGCTGTGCGAAGGGCAGGCCGCCAGCGATGACGCCGCGCGTCGTCTCTTCGAGGTAGCTCGCCGACATCTCGAAGGTCTTCCGGTGAGCTTCGGCGTCACGCACCAGGACACAGGCGATCTCGAAGGGCAGGTATCCCCACTTGTGGAGATCGAATCCCAATGAGTCCGCGAGCTCGAGGCCCCGGACCTTGTGCCGTTGACCAGTTGCCAGCTTGGCCATCGCACCGAAGGCGCCGTCGATGTGGAACCAGAGCGACTCCCTCTTGCAGTAATCGGCGAGCTTCTCGAGCGGATCGATCGCACCGGTGTTGACCGTTCCGGCCGTTCCCAGGACACAGATCGGCCGGAGCCCGCCCGCGCGATCTCGGCGCACGGCGTCCTCGAGCGCCGAGAGGTCGATGCGCAGGTCTTCATCGACCGGCACGGATCTCAGGTTCCGGCTGCCTAGCCCGAGGACCTCGCAGGCCTTCCTTGCCCAGCCATGGATCTGGCTCGAGGCGTAGACAGTAAGCGGCGGAGCGTCGCGCAGCCCTCGCTCCCGGACATCGATGCCGGCCTGGACTTGCCGGGCGACGGCGAGTCCGATGAGGTTCGCCATCGTACCGCCGCTGACCAGCAGGCCACTCGAAGTCGCGGGCCAGTCCATCAGCTCGATGAGCCAGCGCAGCACGACGTGCTCGACCTCGGCGGGAGCTTGGTGGAAGCCGGCCATGTGCGGATTCAGGCCCGAAGCGAGCATGTCGGCCATCATGGCCAGAGGAGTGCCGTTGCTCTGGACCCAGCCGAAGAAGGCGGGGTGGAGGTTTCCGTTCGGGTAGGGGCGGACGAGGCTCGCGAACTCCTCGTAGACCGCGGCGGCGCCGGAGCCCTGTCTCGGCAGGGGCTGCTGCAAGGCAGCACGCACTGCGTGAGGAAGCGGCTGCCAAGCCGGGCGATCCCTCAGGCTGGCGAGATGATCGATGGTGTCGTCGACCATCCGGTGAGCCAAGCGTCGAAAGTCGTCCCAGTCTCTCGGGTCGAGCGTCAGCTCGTTCGGGGATATCTCGATCGGATCCGATGGCATGGGTGTTCTCCGTGGGCTCGTTCGGATCAGATACTACGAGAGCTGACGCGGCCGTTCTGGTCACATTCGGCGGCTGAATCGCATCTCGCGAGGCTACGGAACCCGGAGCAGCTCGCCCTTGCGTGCCCACGGCCTCCACTCCATCATGACGCGCCGAGGAGGACCCGATGCCGATTCGATCCAGTGCGTGCCCGCTCGATTGCCCGGATGCTTGCACGTTGAGCGTGACCGTCGAGGACGGGCGCGTCACCGCCATCACGGGCGATGAGCGGAACCCGCTCACCGGCGGCCGAATCTGTGGCAACGTCCGCCGCTTTCCTCAGCACGTGTACGGCGCCGATCGCATTCGCACTCCGGCGATACGCACCGGTACCAAGGGCTCGGGTCAGTATCGAGACGTCACGTGGGACGAGGCGCTCGATCGCATCGCCCAAGTGCTCCGAGCCACGCGCGAACGATTCGGCGGCGAGGCGATCCTCCCGTTCTGTTACGGCGGGAGCAACGGCGCGCTGACGCAGGACAATATCGACGCGAGGTTGTTCCGCCGCCTGGGCGCTTCCCGGTTGGTGCGGACGGTTTGTGCGGCTCCGTCGGGCGCCGCTGCACAGGGGCTCTACGGGAACATGCCCGGCGTCGGCTTCGGCGATTACCGGCACGCGCGGCTGATCGTCATCTGGGGGGCCAACCCGGCTCACTCGGGCATTCACCTGATGCCGCCGATCATCGAGGCGCAACGGAATGGCGCACGGCTGATCGTCGTCGATCCCAGACGCACGCCCGTCGCCCGGCGCGCGGACCGCCACCTCGCCGTGCGCCCGGGAACCGATCTGCCGCTCGCCCTCTCGGTGATCCACCGACTCTTCGAGACGGGGCATGCCGACGAGGCCTTCTTGGCAAAGTGGACCCAAGGCGCCGATCGACTCAGAGCACGAGCCGCCGAGTGGCCACTCGACCGGGCGGCCGAGATCACCGGGCTGAGCCCCGACGAGATCGACGCCTTTGCGGGTGAGTACTCGGCCGCGAGCCCGGCGGTCATCCGATGCGGCTACGGGCTCGAGCGAAACCGAAACGGGGGCTCGGCCGTCGCCGCGGTGCTCGCGATTCCGGCGGTGGCTGGCAAGTTCGGAGTGCGCGGCGGCGGCTTCACCATGAGCAACGGCGGACACTGGAGCCTCGACAAGGAGCGCGTCATCGGTGAGCCAGAGCCGGCCACACGCTGCATCAACATGAATCGGATCGGACAGGCCCTGCTCGAGGAGGAGCCGCCCATCCGCTGCCTCTTCGTCTACAACGCGAACCCGGCCGTGACGGTCCCGAATCAGAATCGGGTCGAGGAAGGGCTGCGTCGCGAGGACCTCTTCACCGTCGTCTTCGATCAAGTGTGGACGGACACGGCGCAGTTCGCTGACGTGGTCTTGCCCGCGACGACGTTCCTCGAGCACCACGAGCTGGCCCGCGGCTACGGCGTGCCGGCCCTGCGCGCGGCGGAGCCGGTGATCGATCGCGTCGGCGAGGCGAGGCCGAATCCCGAAGTGTTCGCCGAGCTGATCGAGCGCCTCGGCCTGGAGAAGGACGACGACATCGTGGCGCCCGAAGCGATGTGTGAAGCGATCGTCTCCAGGCTGGATGGCTCGGAGCGCATCGCCACCGAGCTGGCCCTGCGAGGTGTCGCCGTACCCGAAGGAGGCTACGACGGCGTTCAGCTCGTCGATGTACTTCCCAGGACGCCGAGCAGCCGGATCGAGCTCTTCCCGGAAGCTCTCGATCGTGAAGCTCCAAGCGGCCTCTACACCTTTCGCGCGCAGGATGATGACGATTACCCGCTCACCTTGATATCACCGGCGACGGCGCATTCGATCAGCTCGTCGCTCGCCGAGCTGCGAGAAGATCCGGCGTGCCTCGAGATGAGCTCCCTCGATGCCGAGAGCCGCGGGCTGCAAGACGGCACCGCGGTACGCGTGTTCAACCGGCTTGGCGTGGTGCACTGCACGTTGTCGGTCACGGACGCCGTTCGCGCCGGAGTCGTCGTCTTGCCCAAGGGGCTGTGGCGGAAGCACACCGAGAACGGCCAGACCGCGAGCGCCCTCGCGCCGGACTCGCTCACCGACCTGGGACAGGGCGCCTGCTTCAACGATGCGCGCGTCGAGGTCGCTCGCCGGGTGGAGGCGTCGACGACGCGATGATTCAGCTCCACCGGCTCGAAGGGTTCTATTGGGTGGCCAAGACCGGCGGCTACTCGAAGGCGGCGCGGGCGTTTCCCTACCCGATCTCGCAGCCGGCCGTCCATCAGCAGGTGAAGAAGCTCGAAGGCGAGCTCGGACGGCCACTCTTCGAGCGCGTGGGTCGCGATCGCATGGTGCTGACGCCGGCCGGTCGACGGCTCTACGAGTTCGCGGCGCCCTTCTTCGACGAGCTGCCCGCCGTCGTTCGAGCCCTGCAATCGTCGGAAGCGCGCGGCGAGCTGCGCATCGAGACCGAGGCACTCATCATTCGCCATCTGCTGCCGAGCTGGCTGAAGCGGCTGCGGCGCAAGTATCCCGAGATCCGGATCGATCTCGAGGAACAGGCCGTCGCCACCATCGATCGTCTGCGCTCGGGCGAGACCGACCTGGTCGTCGCCTACTTGGAGAAGACGCCGCGCGACATCGACACGCGGCAGGTCGGCACCTTGCGACCCTTCATCGTCATGCCGGCCAACCATCGCAGCGCGAAGAAGTCGAAGACGGTCCTGAGCGACTTCGTCCGGGACACCTTCATCAGCTACAACCCCGGCCTCCTGCCATACGAGCTGCAGATGCAGGCGCTGGCGCAGCACGGCGTCGAGCCTGAGCAAGTCCTCTCGGCGAGCAGCGCCGAGGCGATCCTGGGATTCGTCGAGGCCGGGCTGGGGTTTTCGATCGTGCCGTCGCTCGATCGCACAGGTCCGAAGGGCCGGGGCATCGTCGCCCGTCGCTTGAGTGCACCCAAGGTCGAGTTCCCGGTCGTCGCCGCCTGGCGTAAGAGCGCCTGGATCCACCCGCTCGTCGAAGCCGCCCTCGCCGTCGCCCCGAAGCTGTGAGCCGATCTCACCCTTCAGCACCGTGTTGCCATCTGCTTCGTGTTGCCATGCGGCAGCATCGAGTCGTGTCGCACTGAGCCGGAGTCGCTCGGTACTTGCCGGGCTTTGGTAGAATTGCGCGCCACGGAACGATCGAACGGACAGTTTCAGAGAGGGCGCCGGCGTTCATGGGTCTCGAGCTGCTCGATGTCTCGCATCGCTTCGGCAGGCAGGTCGCGCTCGAGAATGTGAGCCTGAGCGTTCGCCGAGGGGATTGCTACGGCTTCCTCGGCCACAATGGCGCGGGCAAGACGACCGCGATGCGGATCCTGCTGGGACTCGAGCGACCGACGCGGGGGCATGCACGAGTCGCGGGCTTGGACGTACGGCGTCATCCCAAGGAGTGCCGCGCCCGGGTCGGAGGCCTCATCGAGAGCCCGGGCTTCCATGGGAGCTGGAGCGGGCGAGACAACCTTTTGGCGCTGGCGCGGCTTCAAGGACTGTCGCGATCAGCCGCTCGTGACGAGGTGGGGCGCTTGCTCGAAGCGGTCGGCCTCACCATCGCGGCCGGACGCCACGTCTCGGGATACTCCCAAGGCATGCGGCAGCGGCTGGGCATCGCCCAGGCCTTGCTCGGTCGGCCGGAATACGTCGTCCTCGATGAGCCGACGAACGGCCTGGACCCCGAGGGCATCGCCGAGATTCGTGAGCTGCTCAGGCATTGGAACCGAGAGGAGGGAGTGACGCTCCTCATCTCGAGCCATCAGCTCCACGAGATCCACGGCCTGTGCAACCGCATCGGTCTCTTGAACCGTGGCCGGCTCCTCGTCGAGGACGAGACGGAGCGGCTGCTCGAAGGCGGCGGGGGCCGTTACCGGCTGACGGTCGATGACGTCACTCGGGCCGGGGCCGTGCTCGAGCCGCTCGTGCACGGGATCGTCCCCGAGGGGCCGGGCCGGCTGCGTCTCCTGAGTGACGTCGCGCCTTCCGTCCTCATCAAGCATCTCGTCGAAGCCGGCTGCGGAGTCGAATCTCTCACGCCCGTGCCGATCTCGCTCGAGGAGATCTACCTGGCACACGCTGGCGAGAACGCACCGGCGCGAACCTCGACCGCGCCGCCGATCGAGGCGGCTCCGCAGCCCGAGAAGCGCGCCCCGAAGGCCAGCCTCGCTCGCCTTCTTCGTTACGAGCGGACTCGCTTCGGTCTTAGGCCGGCCATTTGGACGATCCTCCTCTTGCCGGCAGCCTGCGGAGCCTTGCGCCTCTTCGCCCGGGCGAACGACGCGGCGCGCTTCGAGGAGCAGGTCGCGGCCGGCGAGCTGATCAGCACGACCAAGATCACCGGCTACGAGGCGTTCGGTCTGGCGTTGCAAGTCGCGCTGCCACTCGCCGCCGCATTGCTCGCCGGGATCGCATCGCAGTCGGTGTCGGGCGAGCTGCAGCGAGGCACGTTGCGCAACGTGGTCCTGCGACCCGTGCGCCGCCTCGAGGTCGCTCTCGGCAAGGCTCTCGCTCTCGGCCTACTCACCTTGGGCACCTGCGCGGCACTGCTCGCCGGATGCTGGGCCGCGGCGGCGTGGTTCTTCGACTTCACCGATCTGGTCGAGGTGCTGCCCAACGGCGAGCTGTTCCCCTTGCTCGAAGCAAAGCAGGTCGAGGCCGAGCTCTGGCCGATCCTGCCGGCGCCGATCCTACCGCTCCTCGCCTATGGATCCTTCGGCTTGTGCGTGGGCACGGTGCTGCGCTCACCGGCGACGGCGCTCGGTGTGACGCTGTTCGGCGTCGTGGCGTTCGATCTCGGACGTGCCGTCGCTGGCTCCTTCGACCTCGAAGGGTGGTTGCCCGCGTCTTATCTTCCGTCGCCGATCGAGGACCGCTCGGCCGTTCATTACTTCATCCAAGCGGCCGGGGGCGTGAGTAATGCCCAGCGCCACTTCGAGGACACGGCCGTGTGGATTCCGGCAGCGTGGGTCTTGGTCACCTGCCTCCTCACGATTTGGGCTCTCACGCGGAGATCGATTCGATGAAGTGGTCTGCGGCGCCGATCTGGGTGCTCTCATTCCTGTCTTGTGCTTGCTCCGAGCTCCCGAAGAGCTTGTCTCCGCTCCGGGATCTCGAGCAGCCGCTCGAGCTCTTCGAGGAGCCAGGCGACGAGGCCGAGCGCCTCGCCTTGCCGCTGGGGAGCTTCACCGGCATTCAGGTCGTCTCGGCGGGTGAGTCACTCGAGGACCTGACGGCGGGCGGCCTGGGGGTGCGTGTCGATGCGATCGTCGAGAACTCTCCAGGAGATGCCGCGGGCTTGACGCCGGGTGACCTCCTCTACGAGGCGACGATCGAAGGCGGCACACCGCGCGAAATCGAGGCGCCGAGCAATTGGCGGCAGGTCGAGCTCGAAGCGCCACCCGGTCGACCCTTGCGACTACTCATCGATCGGGCCGGGCTGGAGACCGAGGTCGCGGTGACGCCAGTCGCTCGCGTTCGTGCGCCCGAGCGCGAGGAGGCGGAGCGGTTCACTGAGGAAGCACGCGTCGGTGTGGTTCTCCGCACGGCCACCGAGGTCGAGGCTCGCGGTGCTGGGCTGGGACCGGGAGGCGGCGCGGTCATCGTCGGATTGGCGAGGAGCAGCCCTTGGCGCACGGCGGGGCTGGGTTACCGGGACCTGATCGTCTCGGTGGACGGACGAAGCGTCTCCCACCCTCAGGTCGTCCTCGATGCGATCCGCTCGGCCGAAGAGCCGCTCGACATGGTCGTCGTGCGAAGCGGCGAGCGGCTCGAAGTGGATGCGCCGATCTCGGAGCGAGAGAGTCACCTCACCGAGCTCTCGATCCCGCTGATCTTCAGCTACACGTCCGACCTCGAAACGACGGAGGTGTCCTTGCCGCTGGGGTTGATCCACTGGTCGGAGACCGAGGCCGCTTGGCGGTTGCGCCTCTTGTGGCTGATCGGAATCGGTGGCGGCGAGAAGGACGTGCTCGAGGAGGTCGACACATGAAAATGGTGCTCTTCGCGATCGCCTCGATGCTGCTGCTCTTGGGTGCGGCCTCGGCCCAGGCGTCCCGATTCGGACAGATCACGACCGTCGAGCTCGGCGATGACCTGAGGCCGCGCGTCGTCCGGCTGGCCGATCTCGACGGGGACGGGCTCGACGAGCTCTTGATCGTCGCCGAGGAGGAGACGGTCTCTGCGAGTCGGTCGAGGCGTCTACTCGTCTTCAGTGGTCGGCGCGGCGAGGTGGCCTTCGGCCAAGAGCCGACTCATACGTTGCGCTTGACCGACGACGTGACGGCCTTTGCTTGGGGCGACGTGCATGCGGCTCCGGGCCAGGAGATCCTGCTCTTCAATGGGCGAGGCGTCTTCGTCTGGCGTCCCGAGGCCGAGGGGGCGAAGCGCTTCGAGCGGCTCCTCGAGGCGCGCTTCCTCTGGCAGCTTCCCGGCTTCGGCGGTCTGATCGATTGGTCGGACGGGGTGAGGGATCTCGACGGTGACGGCGATGATGATATCCTCATTCCCGAGCCGGACGGCTACCGGCTGGCGCTCCAGAATCGGGGCGACGAGGGCGTCACGTTCGACGCGACGCGTCACTTGACCGTGCCAACGCCGCCCGATGATGAGTCGAACCGGGCAGGAGGGCGACTTCAGGGGCGGAGCCGCTCGAGGCGCTTGCAGTTCTCCATTCGCATGGGAGACGACAGCACGGACGGTGGCCCCTGGCTCCAAGTCGTCGAAGGCGTGCCGGCCCCGCAGCTCCTCGACTTCGATGGCGACGGCGATCTCGATGTCTGGGCTCTCACGACCGACGAATTGCTCGTGTGGCGGCAGGAGCCGCGCGGCACCTGGTCGGGCTCGCCCGAGACGCATCGCTCGCCGGTGATCATCAATCGGCGTCGCCGCTTCGACGTCGCGTTCAGCAGCCACGCCCTCGACCTCGATCGCGACGGCCGCGGCGACTGCGTCTTCCTCGCCGGGGATCAGCGCTCCGAGGACCTTCGCGCCCAGGTGCTGGTGTTCCTCCAGAGGCCGCGAGAGGAAGACGACGCCTCGCCGCTCTTCGGACCGCGCGGCGTTCCGAGACAGCTTCTCGTCATCGGCGGGCTGATCGGCTCCCCGCGATTCGAAGACATCGACGGCGACGGCTCGCCTGACCTCGTCTTGACCGCGGTGCAGCCCAGCCTGCTCGATCGCATACGCTCGAGTGGCGGCGGACGGATCGAAGCCGAGCTCTACGTGTATCTGAGTCAGAGAGGCCGCTTGGCGGATCGGCCGAGCTGGACGCGGACGATCCGGATTCCCGAGGAGGGCCTACGGCAAGCGCGCGCTGGCGTGACCGCCTCCTTCATCGGCGACGTGACTGGCGACGGCGTGAGCGAGCTGCTCTTGCGCGAGGCGGCGGGCAAGGTGGAGCTCAAGATGATGAGACGAAGGGATGAGTTGATGCTCATCGAGAAGCCTCTCTGGGAGATGCGCATCGACGACGAGGCTCGGCTGGCTGTCGTCGAGCGGTCGAGCGGCGCGCGGCTCCTCGTCCTGGAGCCAAACCGCGTGCATCACGTGAGGTGGCGATGAGCGCTTCGAGGAGACACAAAGGAAGGGCCAGCCTGGTCGCCGCCCTCGTCTGGCTCGCGGCCACGAGCGCTCATGCGCAGTCGAAGGGCTTCGAGGAG
This sequence comes from Planctomycetota bacterium, assembly GCA_040219065.1. GTDB lineage: Bacteria > Planctomycetota > OFTM77 > OFTM77 > OFTM77 > OFTM77. The sequence goes on along the minus strand of JAVJTD010000223.1, from coordinate 7,635 downwards.
CTGCAAGTCCTCGAGCCCGACTTCGCCGTGTCGGAGTGGCGGCTGATCGACCTGCAAGGCGACGGATCCAGTGAGCTGATCATTCTCGGGCGCAACGGTGAGGTGCGTGTCTGGCAGAGGCGCGACGAGGGGACACTCTTCGGCGATGAGCCGGTCGGCTCGCTCGTCCTCCCGGATCCCGAGCACTCGGCGGTCGCGGCCTGGAGGAGCCCCTCGGGTGCGATCCGACTGGCCGTCGCGAGCTCTCTCGGCTTGACGTGGTACGGCCTCGGCGAGAGCGGCGGCTTCGAGGAGAGCGCGACCGTCGGTAGGCAGAGGCGTGCCGCGTTCACGCTGCGGATCGGCGCGCCACGCTGGCTCGACATCCTCCAGGACATCGACGCGGACGGTGAGCCCGATCTCGTCTTGCCGTCCGGGCGAGAGTGCGCGCTCTGGTTCGCGGAGCCACCGGCGTCCGGAGAGGAAGAGTCGCCCGTGCCGCGCTTCCGACGGGGCACCGAGGTGGTGATGCGCGTCGATCGCGAGAGCGGCTCCGATCACGAGCGCTTGTCGGATTACCTGCAGAGCGGCTTCGTCATCCCGCGGCTGGATCTCCGGGACCTCAACGGCGATGAGCGGCCGGACCTGCTGGTCGTCGATGGCGAGCTGCGCCAGTTCCACATCCAGGGAGAGGCGGGGGGGCTTCCGTCCGAGCCGAGCGTGACCTTGGACCTCTCGATCTTTCGGGACACGACTCCGGCGGCCACCATCCAGCCGGGGCGGACGCTGGCCGGCGGTGACGAGGCGCGCCTCGAGATCGCCGATCTCGATGTCGACGGGGTCGAGGACTACGTCATCGCGCATCGCCGCAAGGTCTGGGTCTTTCATGGCGGTGCGGAAGGTCCGCAGTTCCAGAAGCCGACCTCGATCCTCAAGGTCTCCGACGACGTGACGGCGCTGCTCTTGCCTCGCCTCGACGCCGATGAATGGCCGGATCTCTTCCTTCTCAAGGTTCAGGTCCCGACGCTCGCGACGCTGATTCTCGGCCTCCTCACCGAGTGGGACATCGACATCACCGCGCTCGGCTACGCCTCGGAGAGCGGCAAGACGTTCTCGAAGTCGCCGACGTGGCGCGGCGAGCTCTCGGTCACGTTGCCATCGATCGTTTCGATCCTGAAGGACCCCGAAGGCCTGCTGCGGCGCTTCGAAGCGGTGGGCGAGCGATTCCAGGAATCGCGACAAGGCGACTTCGATGGAGATGGGGCTCCCGACCGGCTGATGCTGCCTCAGGATGGGGGGCGGGCCGAGCTCTGGCGAGGGGCCGGAGGACCGAGCGATCCGACGGCCGCCTTCGAGTCGCTCCTGCGAGACGTCTTCTTCGAGCGCGAGCGGCGCGACTGGAGCCTCGACGAGGTGCTCGGGCTGCTCTCGCGCTTGGCCGACGAGCGGACGGCTCGCCTGACCGGGGGGCGCGAGGCGGATACGAGCATCACGCTGCGAGATCCCGAGGCGTTCCTCTTGACCGCTTCGGGCATCGGAGACATCGACGGGGACGGCCTCGACGAGCTCGTCCTGAGCTACCGCGAGCGCGACGGTGATGTCCTGGTCCTCGAGGTCTTGCGCTGGTCTCGGGAGTGACTGGAGCCGTCTCGATTCGAGGCGTGTGTCTCGTCTCGAGACGGAGGCAGAGGGGGGCCTCCGTCCGAGGTCGGCGAAACTGCTAGGATTCCTGGCGTTTTCCGGATCCCTCGCCGGTTGGCCGGACATTTGTAAAGACGCGACGTTCCCTCCGATTCCCTTTGCCCGATCCCGAATGCGCCCGATCTCCGAAGGAATCTCCCAGACCGATCCGCAGCTCGCCGGGCTCGATGGCGAGCGCTGGGAAGGGCTCCGCCGATCGCTCTTTCGTCCGCATCCGGCGTTTCGCGGTGCCCACGCGAACACGATCGCCGCGGCGCTCTGGCCGCGCCCGACGAGACGGCTGCGGCACCTCCGGCGAGAGTGGTGGCTGCACGTGCCGCGCGGAACGGTGCTGCGCGTCGAGTGCTACGAGCCAGAGGGTCCGAAGCGCCGGGCCCTCGTCATCTCTCATGGCCTCGAGGGCTCGTCTCGCTCGGGCTACGTGCTCTCGACCGCGGCCAAGGCGCTCGCCCAAGGCCGGCACGTGTACTGCCTGAACACCCGAAACTGCGGAGGTACCGTTCTACTCACTCCAACTCTTTATCATGCGGGGCTCACCGAGGACCTCGCGGCCGTCGTCGCGTCCTTGAAGGCGCAAGGCTTCGAGTCCATCGACCTGTGCGGCTTCTCGCTCGGCGGTAACATGGCGCTCAAGCTCGCGGCCGAGTGGGGCGTTGAGGCCGCCCAGCACGTCCGCTCGGTGGCGGCGATATCGCCTTGCCTGGACTTGCCCGTCGCGGCGCAGCGCCTCGAGCACAGGGACAACCGCTTCTATCAGAGGCAGTTCGTCAGCTCCTGCAAGAAGCTCATCCGCCTCAAGTCCAAGCTCGACCCGAGCGCGTGGTCCGTGACCGGCCTCGATGAGATTCGGACTCTGCGGGAGTTCGATGCGAGGTTCACCGCTCCTGACGCCGGCTTCCGGGACGTGGACGAGTACTACGAGAAGGCGAGCGCGCTGCCGAAGCTGGGCTCGTTGACGACGCCGTCGTTGATCATCCAGGCGCAGGACGATCCGCTGATTCCCTTCGAGAGCTTCGAGCGTCCCGAGATCACCGAGCACCCGTGGATCGAGCTCTTGGCCCCGGAGTGCGGTGGGCACAATGCGTTCTTGTCCGCTAAAGGACCAGACCCAGACCGATTCTGGGCCGAGCACCGCCTCTTCGAGTTCTTGGAGGCCTTGGAGGAATTCGAGGATGAGGCACCGGCTCAAACCAGAAACCGGTGAACGTCGATGATCTCTTGATTCCGGGCGCGAGGACTCCAACAATGGCTCTCACCGGAACGTACGTGCCCAGGTACGGTTCCGAGACCTCGCTCCGATACAGAAACCATAGGTGGCCCATGACCACGGATTCCGCGTCCGACACCGAGACCCCGAAGACCGAGCCCGAGAAGCAGCGCGGCATCGGCGCCACCCTCTGGAGCTGGACCAAGCAGATCGCACTCTTCGTCGCGGTCTACCTGATCATCACGACCTTCCTCGCCCGCGCCTACGTCGTCCCGACCGAGTCCATGGAACCGACCATCCACGGCTCGCCGAATCAGCTCGAGGCCGATCGCCTGTTCGTCGAGAAGGTCTCCAGGCACTTCACCACCTTCGAGGTCGGTGATATCGTCGTCTTCGATCCGCCCCCCGAGCAGGACACCGACATCCCCTTCGTCAAGCGGATCGTCGGGGGCCCTGGAGACCATCTGAGACTGCACGGTGGTGTGCTCTACGTGAACGGCGAGCCCGAAGAGCACCTCAAGGAGCTCGGGCTGCTCTACACGCCGGGCGGCTACGACACCCGTTACAACCTCAGCGCCGGCGTCGAAGTCCCCGAGGACTGCTACTTCCTCATGGGCGACAACACGAACAACAGCCGAGACAGCCGAGTGTTCGGCCCCGTCAAAGCCGACTCCATCATCGGCAAGGTCATCTTTCGCATCTGGCCCCCCAGCCGAGTCGGCACCGTCGACTGAGACGCGAGCCGGGATCAGAGCCCGCGCGACCGAGGGACGAGGCCGCCGAGCCGCGTCCGTATTATCGGCGGAGCCGTCCAACGAGCCGAGAGGCGCCGAGCCAAGGTGTATTCGGAGCGCGGGCGAATCGCCCGTTCGGGCCGTCCGGAGGCACCGAACGAGTGATAGCCTCACGGATTGGTCATCCGCCTGAGGGTTCGTCCAAGCCCCTGGGTCCTCGTCCGGTCGGCGAACTGAAGAGTGACCTGCATTCAACAGAGCCGTTGCTCGATTCACATGGCTGTGAATGGCAATTCACAGAGAAGGCGAATGATGGCCTCTCGGAGCCTCTGTGTGTTGGCATGCCAAGTGCGGCTGTCATCAACGGGAAGCTGGTGAGTCGAGAATCGAAGTCAGCGACCAAGGAGCCAGACATGGATTCGCAATCGCATCAGAAAGCACACGAAGATCATATCCAATGGGAGCGGCATCACGAGGCATGGCTCCGCGACGTCGCCAGTTGGAAGGATGAACATCGCGCGGCACTGGACCGAGTCCGTGAGCTTTTCGAGAGTCACGACGAGGCGGTGGAAGCCCACGCAGAGGCGGTCCGCCAGCATCTTCAATCTTTCGACATGCACGAGATGGCCATAGCGGAGCATGAGCGAGGTGGGGTTGGAGACATGCACGAGGCCATGGACAAGAGGCATCGAGAGAGGGAGTCCGAGCATACTGCTCGCCTCGCAGTGCATGAGAGAATGCGGCGACATCATCACAGCGTCATGACTTGTATTGCTCAATTGGAAAAGGCGTTGAAGCACGAGCTCTGAACGGAGCTGAGTTCTCCCGGCGTTGCAATCGAATAGAGGAGCTGGGCAAATGATCACCTCTAGAGCATCCAAATTTGGAATCGCCATCGTCGGGCTCGTGATCGCTGCCGGTCTCGGGGCGACATACTTCCACGCCGCTCGACTGTTGTGGGATCCGAGGGCGATCCCTGGTGTGATCGCCTTGGCGGCTGCCGCCATCGTCGTCACGACGTCTTGGCTGTTGACGGTGATGTTCTTCGAGTTCGAAGAGGACGCTCCGACTCCGGAAGGCTCGGCTTCGGTCGAGTCCGGGAAGCGCGGGCCCCGGGCAGTCCCACCGGCACCGACCGCCGTCGTAGAGGATCCGCCGCGATCCGTAGTGACCGGCTGATCCTGACCCGGAACGATCGGCCCGCTCGTGTCTTCGACGATGCTGACGCGGACCTCCGCCCGATCTCGCTCCGAACTGGGAGGGGAGCTGAAGCGCCAGCGGTGTCTCCGCCCCAAGCTGTCGCTTCAGCTCATGCCATCTCAGGTCGATAAGGAGAGGAAGCACTGGGAAGGCTTCGAGACAGGGGGGGATCAGTAGCCGATGGAGGCGGCCTCGTGATGCGGCGCTGGATGATCGGGCCAGTCTTCGCTTCGTTCTTCGCTCTTCTCGCCGGTTGCCAATCAGAGCCGCCCGCCGAGGCTCCCGATGGACGGCCCAATGTCGTGGTCGTCGTCTTGGACGCCGCGCGAGCCGATCACTTCGGGATGTACGGCTACGATCGGGACACGACGCCCCATCTCGATCGATTCGCCTCTCAGGCGACCGTGTTCGAAGACGCGACCTCTGAAGCGGCCTTCACCTTCGGCTCCGTCGCCAGCTTCATGCTCGGGATGCCGCCGGCGCAGTCCGGCTTCCTGAATCCTCGGCCGATCCGCGGCACGGGACCCACCCTGGCCGAGCGCGCGCGCTCGTCGGGTTACCGGACGTTCGCGTACTCCGAGAACGGGTTCGTCTCGCCGGCCTTCGGCTTCCAAGCCGGCTTCGAGCATTTCGTCGAGGGACAACCGGCCGCACATCGGGGTGCCAAGGGCAAGGACTTCGAGCACGCCGACAGCCTCCGAGCGATTGACGACGCGCTCACCTGGATGGGGCAGGATTCGAAGAGACCCTTCTTCGCCTACGTGCACCTCCTCCGGCCACACAATCCGTACACGCCGTCCGAGCCATACCTCGGCCGCTTCGGGCCAGTGTTCGACTCGGTGTCCGGCTCGACCGAGGAACTTCTGAAGATCGACGCGGGGGAGCTCGGACTGACGCCTCAGGAGCAGGCCGCCTGGATCGCGCGTTACGACGAGAACCTCGCCGAGGCGGATGCCCAGTTCGGCAGGCTCTGGCAAGGCCTGCAAGACAAAGGGCTCGCCGAGAACACGGTCGTGGTCTTCTTCTCGGACCATGGGGAAGCCTTCGGCGAGCACGGCCGATGGCTCCACAACAGCACGGTGTTCGACGAGATGATCCGCATTCCCATGGTGATCCGCCATCCGTGGCGTCCCGAGGGGCGACGAGCGCGTGGCGCGGTCCAGCTCGTCGACCTGCACGCGACCCTGATCGAGCTGATGAACGCAGGCACAGCGCCGCTCGCCGGTCGATCATTTCTCGGCGCGCTCGTCGGGGAGGAGCTGCAAGCGAAGAGGCCGGCCACGTCCTGGACGGTCCCGGCCATCGGGCAGCTCGGGGTGCGCTCACCGGAGTGGAAGGCGATCGGAAGCGTCGTCGGCCGCGGGGAGTCCGTTCAGGTCTACGACCTGACGTCCGACCCGGAAGAGCTCTCGCCGCGGAGCTCGGAGATGGATCGCGACCAGGCGATGCTTCGGGTGCTCGATGAGCAGCGTCGACTCTCGCGCAACCGCAGCCTCTTGGCGCAGCCTGCCGAGGCGATCGACCCCGCAGTCCTGGAGCAGCTCCAGCGGCTCGGTTATCTTCGGTGATCTCCCCGGACCGACGAGGACGATCCCATGCAAACTCCCCCGGATCCTTCGGAGCTTCCTGATCGCTCGGCGTGGATCCTCGCCGTCTTGGCCGAGGCACCGAGCATTCGTTGGGAGCTGCCCCGGCTCCGAATCGCGCTGTTCCTGTTGGGGCGGCGGCTAGGGCTCGCGGATTGGTTCCGGTTCGTCGCCCACTCTTACGGACCCTACGACGCATCGGTAGGGCGAGGGGCCGAGGCATTGGTCGCACGCGGCCTCGTGAAGCGCGACGGGGAGCCCGGCGAGGAGGCCAGGTACTCGCTGACCGGTGTGGGAGCGAAGACGGCCGCCGAGGCGCCATCGAAGGACAAGGCCACGATCTCCGAGATCACGACTCGGATCGGCTCGCTCGGCTACCGGGAGCTCTTGGCGGACGTGTACCGGCAGTATCCGGACATCCGCCTCGAAGGGCTGTCCGGGTACGTGCCGGGCCACACGATCTGACGTGAGACCTGCAGCATTCGGACCGCCGGCGTCAGCCGGTCTCCGTGTCCTCCATCCAAGCGCCTTGGAGAGGACCCAGACCTCGGATTTGAATCTCCGTGGCCGAAGTCGCCGGCTCCACAACAGGCGCGAGAACGAGTGCAGGCCTTACAGCCCTGGAGTCTGGCCATTTGGAAGACCCTCGTCCCGGCCGAAGGCCGGGGTTCCCGGGCCGAAGGCCTGGGTTTCGGGCCCGCGTACAACGCCATCCCCACCCTGAAAGGGCCTTCCGGGCGCGTGATGAAAACATCATCATTGCATGCCCACCGTAATCCAGCGACGGCGCTCCGCGCCTCGTCGACAGACGGAATCAAGGGAGACCCGAACTTGAAAGTTGAGAGTCGAACGTTGAGCCGTTGGACGTTCTGAAAATCCTGGCTCGCCGAAAGGCAGTACCGCTGGAAACTTGAAAGTCGAAAGTTGGACCGTTGAGCCGTTGAACGTTCCAAGAGGCCCAAGCTCGCTCGTGAAGGCCTCCACAGGCAGCTCGGTCTTTGACTCGCTCGGCTTGGGCACTCAAATGCCCTGTTTGCTCCGGGCGCCGCGCCCGGGGGGCGCCGCTGACGTGCAACCATCCCCGCGCGACCGTCAAACCAGAGCCCGCGTGACCGAAACGGAAAGCGGCTGCTGAGCAGGGAGCCGCTTCCTCGACGTCGCTCACGATCGAGCCAGATGGCGCCGAGCAAGGGGCCGCTCGGAGTGCGTTGTCGTCGAGATCGGAAGA
>JAVJTD010000222.1:0-2679 GCA_040219065.1 Planctomycetota bacterium | reverse complement strand
TCTTCCGATCTCGCACGATGTTGCGTCCGGGGTCGGAGATCATCAACGGATACAGCAGCCGGTTGATCAGCGGCATCCTCTGCGCATACTCGACGGTCGTCTCGACGAGCGGTTCCTCGTGATCGACCTCGATGATCTGGCGCCCGGCGAGACGACCGTCGAGTATGCGCAGAGGATGCCGCTGATCAACCGGCTGCTGTATCCGTTGATGATCTCCGACCCCGGACGCAACATCGTGCGCTATCCAGGCGCGCTCGTCTGGCGCTTCGATCCGAACGGTGGAGGCGGCTACCCAACGGTCTTGATCCCCGAGGTCGTGGTCCGCACCAGCGGCGCCGAGGTGATCAACCTGCGCAAGGTCGTCGAAGAGGTGAAGGTCGACGGCGAGGGCTCGTTCAGTGTCACGGCCACCGGAGAAGGCGTGACGCCGGGCCGCGTGCGCCTGCGCGTGAACTACCCGTACCAGGCAGCGACGCTGAGCGCCTACGAGTACACCGATCAGGACGGCAATCCGATCGACGGCATTCCCGTCGGTGAGGACGTGATCAACATCCCCATCGAAGCCGATGACGGTTCGGTGATCGTGCAGGAGCAGCCGGGCGGCTACACGCTCGTCGGCAACGGGTCGGAGATCGGTCCCTACTCGGGCGCGTACGGTTTGGGACGCCAGTACGCTTTGAACCGTGAGCTGAGACCTTTCTCCAAGCTGCTGGTCCAGCTCGGAGAGAGACGCCGGGAGACGTTCTCTCGATGAAGGAGCGAGAGTGATGTCGAGACCCATGAACCGACGAAAGCGCACCGAGGGCGGAGTCGTCCTGGTGATGTTCGTCCTGATGTCGTTCGCCTTCTTGTCGATGGCGGCACTGGTCATCGACGTCGGGCATACGATTCTGGCGCGCTCCCAGATGCAGGCAGCCGCCGAGTCGGCAGCTCTGGACGGTCTATCCAATGGCGCCGCCGACCCGGCCTTGACGGACATCGGTCGCGCCGAGGCAGCGCTCACCGTCGCTCGCCACTTCGGTGAGCACGACGGCATCGAGTACAGCGCCGGTCCAAACATCGAGTTCGAAGACGGCATCGAGCTGGACGGTACCCGCTTCCGGGCGTCGCAGCTCATCGACGCCGAGACGATTGGTCCCTACGAACCCACCCCGCTCCAGCTCAACCTCCCGAACCTCGCCTTTGGCGACATGGTGGTTGGGCAATACTTCGATCGCATCGACGGCGAGCGCACGCAGCACGTCGAGCACTCGAACTACACCCGCGACGACTTCGAGCCCGAGTCCCTTCTGCCGGCGCCGACCACCGACTCTGCGCTCTTGGTCCGCATGCGCCGCACCGGAAACCTCAACATCGACGGTATCTCGTCGTCAGGCCCGTACGTGCCGTTCCTCTTCGGTCGCGGCGGCCTGATGAGCGTCGAAGACACCGGCGATCAAGCCCCCAACCCGGGCGCCCTCGCCGACCGCCGCTTCCGCGGCACGGCCGTCCGCGCGACCGCCATCGCCAGCCTCGAGCCGGCGATGCATCTCGACACGATGACACCCGCCGACGTCTCGAGCTTCGCGAATCGTCACTTCTCGAACGGCATCGTGCCCTTCATCGCGGCACATTGCGGTCAACCGGCCGCCGACCTGGTCGCGACACGCGGGATTCGCATTCAAGGCCTCGGCCCCATCTCGCTCCTCGACGACCGAATCCCAGCCGCTGGGCAGACTTGGGAAGTCACGGCGCTCGCCGATCCCCTGACCGGTCGCCTAGACGCCGGTGGCTCGGAGCTGGGTTACTTCGTCCAATCCACCGTCACGCGCTCGGCGCTGAACTCGGACGAGATCGGCGACGTCTCGGTAAGCTCGGATCTGCCACTATCGATCTTGCTCGACGAGCGCCCGTTCATCGCGCGCATTGGCCGCGAAGCCGTCCTCGCCGAGATCGTCGAGGGCGAGACGCGCTCCCTGAACATCCTTCAGCGCGACCTTTGGCAAGAGTTCTATCAGGGCGAATCCGAGGCCGACCGCGTCAACAGGAACACACACCCCGAAGGCTCCCGCCTCGATGTCCTTGGGTCCATAGGCACGGGCATGCCGCTGGCACGAATCCGCTCGAACCTGAATAGCCCCTTCAGCCGCGACTTCGATCCAGGCGTCGGCCCCCTCGAGCTGATGTACGCCCCGGTCTACACCAGGCTGCCGGGCGGGATCGGCCCGATCTCGAATGCGGGAGTGATTACGGGATTCGTTCCGATCCTGGTCGACCTCGAGTTCAATGTTTCCGCCAATCGCGTCCAAGCCCGAATCTGGGTCCTGCCACTTGGGCTCAGCGTACCAACGAACGCATCGACGAACATCGAGTCGACGACTGTCGCTCACCTCAGGAACTGGGCTCTCGAGACTCTCGGCCTCGAAGACTCTCCGGCTTTCGGGTCGATCTTCGATGACCTCGTCGGCTGGATGATGAATCAGCGCGATGAGAATCCGAGGCCGGTCATGGTCCCTGTCCTGCGCCGCGCGATTCGCTGACGCTTCACTGGCCTAGCCGTCTTCGGATCTTGGCCATGTACGACTTCGGTGCTCGAGTGTGCGCTCGGTGAAGGCGAAGGCTGGCGAGCCCTCATCCAGCAACCGGGCAGCCACGAGCGCAAGGGCACCTTCCGAGGTCGCTTCCCGATTCAGAGCCCGG
>JAVJTD010000207.1:0-10360 GCA_040219065.1 Planctomycetota bacterium | reverse complement strand
CGGTCGGCATCGAGGTGCCCAACGACGTGCGCGAGGAGGTACGCTTGCGGGGGCTGCTCGCCTCGGCGCGGGAGGAGCACGCCAAGATGGCCGTGCCGCTGTTCCTGGGACGCGACGCCTCGGGTCGCCCTTTGATCGAAGACCTGGCCCGCATGCCGCACCTCATGATCGCGGGCTCGACCGGCTCGGGTAAGTCGGTCTGCATCAATACGATCATCTTGAGCATTCTCTACACGCGGTCGCCGGCCGAGGTGAAGCTGATCCTGGTCGACCCGAAGATGGTCGAGCTGTCGTACTTCGCCGAGATCCCGCATCTGCTCTGCCCGGTCGTCACCGACATGCGCAAGGCGCCGACGATCCTCGAGTGGGCGGTGATCCAGATGGAGAAGCGCTACGAGCTGTTCACCCGCGCGGCGGTGAGGAACATCGCTTCGTACAACAATCTCGGCGAGGACGGTCTCAAGTCGCGCATGGGCGAGGACTGCTTCGATGAAGGGTTCGAGCCGCCGGCCTTGACGCTGCCCTACATCGTCATCGTCGTGGACGAGCTCGCCGACCTGATGATGGTCGCCGCCAAGGAGGTCGAGAACTCGATCACGCGTTTGGCGCAGAAGTCGCGCGCCGTCGGGATCCACATCATCCTGGCGACGCAGCGCCCGTCGACAAACGTCATCACCGGCTTGATCAAGGCCAACCTGCCGACGCGGATCTCGTTCCAGGTCGCCTCGAAGATCGACTCACGCGTCGTCATCGACCGCAATGGCGCCGAGAACCTGCTCGGCAGCGGTGACATGCTGTACCTGCCGCCACGCAGCTCCAAGGTCATGCGCGCCCAAGGTGCCTTCGTCGCCGACGACGAGGTCCGCTCCACGGTGAAGTTCCTGCGGGACAACACCTCCCCCGAGTTCCACCGGGAGCTGGTCCAGGAGCGCGGCGCCGCCGCCCAAGACGAGGAGCCGCCCTGGGAGCGGGACGTTCTCTACGTGGAAGCCGCCCGCACCATCCTCGAGAGTCAGCGCGGGTCGGCATCATTACTTCAAAGGAAGTATGGCATCGGCTACACCCGCGCCTCCCGCCTCATCGACATGATGGCCGAGCAAGGCCTCGTCGGCGAATACAAGGGCAGCCAGGCGAGGGAGGTGCTCCTCTCCCTGGAAGAGTTCGACGAGCAGATCGCCGAGCTGGAGACGGACTGAGGGAGCCTTTCAATCCATCAGGACCAGGGATCGGCTTGTCGCCTGGAAGCGCTGAGCCGACTCCCTTGCAGTCCCGAGGACCGTTTTGGCAAGCTGCGGGCCCGGCGAATTCCTTTCATTCGGTAGGAGGTTCGCCATGAGAATCGCATTCGCCTTCGCTGCCCTGTATTGCCTGCTCGTCGGTTGCGCCGCCGAGGAGATGGAGCAGCCGCAATCGTCCGCGGACGGCCAGGCCATCTTCGATCGCCTGCACTGTGGTGTGTGTCACGCCGTTTCGCCCGAAGGCGAGAGCCCCCGGGGTCCCAACTCGGGACCGAACCTCTGGGGGGTTGCCTGGGAGCGCAGCGACGAATGGGTCCGGGGCCACATCCAAAACCCCCGCTCGAGCTCACCCGTGACGACGATGCCCGACTTCCCGCTGGAAGAGGACGAGCTCGACGCTCTGGTCACGTGGCTCCAAAGCCTCCATTGAGAGAACCAGAGCCGAGAGACAGTGAGGGGGGCAATCGGCTCGCATCAGGTGCCCGACGTTCGTGGCTGCGCTCCTACTGCCGGAACACCTGCTCGATGCGCGTCAGCAGGTCGAGCTTTGCAGATTCCAGCTCATGGATCGCCGTGAGCAATTCTGGGTGCTCGGGTGGCTCGATCTTCACTGAGACCCATTGGCCTTGCCAGGTGCGAAGACCTCGGATCTGTCCCGGATGATCGGGTTCCGGCTTGCGCAATCCGCCTTTGGCGGGTGGATCGTACACTTCGAAGAGTCCGCGCTCGCAGAGGTCCGCTTCGGCTTTCACGACCAAACGACCTCTCGCCTCCCGAGCGGCGTCGATGGCTTCGCGGCCTTTTTCCAGGATGGCTTCGAGATCGATCCTCTGCTCTCGGTCGAGCGGGATCGCCGCGGTATTCACGAGGTCCGACGCCTCGAGCTCGCGAGCACTCATTCGCATCACGCGGTCAGCCAGCTCGAGTCGCTCGGGCTGGTGCTCGGGGCCGGACATCTCCGGCTTGGAAGTCTCGCCCTTGTTCGTTCGGGCCGGTTCTTCTTCCGCGGTGACGACCGGCTCTCGCTCTGCGAGCTGCGGAAGGGCAACGTCCAACGAGGAGCGATCGGGACGATTCGACGCAGAGTCCAGAGCGATCTCGCCGGAGCGAGCGGGCGGGACACCGCCATCGACCAGCGTGAAGATCAAGAGCGCTGCCAGGCATACCAAGGCGCCGAGACCCAGCACCCATTGAGCAACTCTCGACTGCATGCTCCACCGTCTCCTTCCGACCAGGCGCCGCTCTTCCCTATCGACAGTCCCAATTCACCGATCGTCGGCGATGGTGTCAAGGAGTAGCCTGCGGACAAGCCGACTCTGTGCTCTTGCTGTCAGGGACCGAACGTCGATCGATTGGACGTTGAGCTTCGGACCTCGAAGCCATGGGGAGGACACCGAGACCGGCTGAAGCCGGCGCTCCGAATGAACTCTCAGATCACCCCACTGAATCGCAGGACGGCCATCGCGAGCGCACCGTACAGTCCGGCCATGGCGTCGTCGGCGAGGACGCCCCAGCCGCCGCGGAGCTTCTCGAATCGCTTCACGGGGGGCGGCTTGAGGATGTCGAAGAAGCGGAACGCCAGGAAGGCGGCCAGCAGGCCGAGCCAGCCGGCGTCCAGGAACGGGATGACGCAGATCAGGTAGCCGAGCACCTCGTCGAGGACGAAGCTCGGCGGATCCTTGCGGCCCCAGTTGGCTTCGGCCCAGTTGCCGAGCACGACGCAGAAGTAAGCACTCACGACGATCATCGTAAGGCCGAAGAGCACGCCGATCGTCGTCGCGGGCAAGAGCGCCGCCAAGAGGACGCCGGCCAACGTGCCGACCGTGCCCGGGGCGATCGGGGCGAGGCCGAAGCCGCCGGCGGTCAGCACCCACAGGCGCCAGTCGTTCATCTTCGGGCGGATGCGGCTCATCCCAACGAGCCACCGATCAGGCGTCGCGCCTTCTGCAGGTAACTCACTCCCGAGATCAATGTGATCGCCGCCGTCGCATACACGAAGCCGATCAAGGTGCCGCGTGCCCAACCGGCCTCGGGCAAGACGCTGAAGTAGAAGAGCACGCACGAGATCGTCACGCACTGCACGACCATCTTGATCTTGCCGAGCTGGTCGGCACCGAAGGGCACGCCCTTGCTCTCGACGAAGCCGCGCAGAGCGGTGACCAGGAACTCTCGCGCGACGATGAGCACCACCAGCCAAGCGGGCACGATGTCATTCACGCTGGGGGAGGCGCAGAAGAAGACGAACGTGCCGCACACCGAGATCTTGTCGACGAACGGGTCGGCGATCCTCCCGAAGTCGCTCACCTGGTCGTACTTCCTCGCCAGGTACCCATCCAAGGCGTCGGTGGCCGCAACGATGATGAAGACCAAGCAGGCGATGCCGGCCCACAGGCGGTCGGCGTACCCTTGACGGTCGAGCGCCATCAGGATCGCGAACAGGAGGATCGACAGGAACAGCCGGGAGAGGGTGATCCGATTCGGCAGATTCACCGCTCGCTCTGTGCCTCCGGCTCGACGAGGCTTCCGATGAGATCGAATCCCAGCGACTCCTCGATCTCGACCTCGACGACGTCGCCTGCAGAAACCTGTCCATCGCGCAGCAGCACCCGGCAGTCGATCTCGGGGCAATCCCGATAAGAGCGGGCCTCGATGAACCCCTCGGGCTCATAAGACAGTCCGTCGACCATCACCGCCATGATGTCGCCGATGCGCTGCTCATTGTCCTCTTCGATGATCCGTCGCTGCAGGTCCATCACACGCTCTTGCCGCTCATTCGCCACCTCGTCGGAGACCCGATCCGGCAGGTCGAACGCAGGGGTACCGGGCTCGGGCGAGAAGGCGAAGGCGCCGAGCCGATCGAAGCGGGCCCACTCGAGGAACTGCATGAGGTCCTCGAACTCGGCCTCGGTCTCACCGGGGAAGCCGACGATCAGGGTCGTGCGCAGGGCGATGCCCGGGACGCGCTCGCGCAGCTTGCCGATGAGCTCGCGGAGCTCGGCCTGACGGTTGCCCCGGCGCATGGCCTTGAGCACGCGATCGTTGGCGTGCTGGATCGGCATGTCGACGTAGGGGATCACCTTGGGGTTGGTCGCGAGCTCGTGGATCAACGCATCGTTGTAGAACGACGGGTAGGTGTACAAGAGGCGGATCCAGCTCACGTCCTGGACCTCGGCGAGCGCCGAGAGCAGCCGGTCGAGGCTCGTCACCCCGTACAGGTCGCGGCCGTAGGCCGTCGTGTCCTCGCCGACGATGATCAATTCGCGCACGCCCGAGGCGGCGAGCTGTCGGGCTTCTTCCGTCAGGATCTCGATCGGCTTGCTCTGGACGATCTTGCCTCGGATCGCCGGGATCGCGCAGAAGGTGCACTTGTTCGAGCAGCCTTCGGCGATGCGCAGGTAGGAGTACGAAGGCGGCGTGAGCAGCAGGCGATCGAAGTCGGTCTCGGGGCCACGCACCGGTGCGCCGCCTCGGTAGCGGTCGGCCATCGCCGGATCGCCGCCGCGCAGGACCTGCCGCACCGCTTCGTGAACCGTCGAGTAATCGGTGATGGGCAGGTAGGCATCGACGCCGGGCAATTCGGATTCCAGTGACGAGCGTCCGACCCGGTCGACCAGGCAGCCCGCGACGATCACCGCGCCCAGCCGACCCTTGGCCTTCAGGTCGAGGGCCTCTTGGATCACCGCCTTCGATTCCTCACGCGCCGCGTCCAGGAAGCCGCAGGTGTTGATCACCACCGCGTCGGCGTCGAGCGCGTCCCGGCAGACGAGAAAGCCATCGGTCGCCAGCCGTCCGAGGATGACCTCGGAATCGATCAGATTCTTGGGGCAGCCCAGGCTGATGAGGGCCACCCGGCCGGGCTCGAGTGGCTTGAGGCCTTGCGAAGCCGACCGACTCTTGGCTTTCTGCGACATGTATCCTGTGTTCCCACCTCGCGGGGCACCCTTTGGGACGAAGCTCGCACTTCGACTTTCATACTTGCCGTCGGGTCGCCACCGGAAGCCTAGAGTTTAGGTGTTTCCCTTCTCGGCGCAACCGGCGGAAAGACGAACCTGGATCGTGCGCCGAAAGCCGCTCCTCACCCGGTCCGGGCGAGAATTGTGGGCTCGCCGCCCGGCCGTCGGTAGGATAGGCGCCCATGGCAGGCAGGAAGAAGCAAGCAAAGGGCGGCCGGCGGTCGCGATCTGGCGGTGAGCGCTCGGGTGGCTACGGTGTCGCCTATCGGTTCGCGATTCTCGTCAGCTTGACGATCGCGGCGCTGATGACCGTCTTCGGCGTGGTGAACACCTTCAACGCGATCGCGACGCTCAACGCCGAGATCGACCAGAGCGGCATCCTGATCGCCCAGGCCCTCGCCGTGCCCGACGTCAGTACTTGGAGCTCTCTGGCGGGCACGTCGGGTGAGGACGATCCCTCTTCGGCCGACGAAGGTTTTCGACCCAAGGACGAGGTCGAGCGTGCCCGATTCCGGGCCAACGTGCGCCGCCTGGTCGGATTCGTTGCGGGGAGCGGCAACGTCGTCGACGCCTACATCCTCAACGCCGAGCAGAACCGCGTGCTGCGCGGTGCGCGCGAGGGCGAGTCCCAGGGCGTCGAGTTCGTCCCCGAGAAGACGCGCCAAGATGGCGAGACGAGCATTCGCTACGGCACGTTCCCCGAGGCCAACCGGCGAGAGGACGGCCGTCAGTTCGTTCATCCGATCCACCAGGACCCGAGCGATCCCGAGAGCCCGATCGTCGGCTACAGCGCTGTGGTGCTCTCCGAGCGCCGCATCGGTGATCGCGTCTTCACGCTGCTCTGGACGACGGTGGCGTTCACCCTCGCATTCATCGCCCTCGGCGCGTTCGTCGCGCGTTACGCCGCCGGGCGCATCACTCAGCCCTTGCGCGAGCTGACCCGCGATGTCGAGACGATCGCCGCCGGCAACCTCGATCATCGCACCTCCGTTCGCACCCACGACGAGATCGGCACCCTCGCCCGCGCCTTCGACGAGATGACGCGCGGCCTGCAAGAGGGCCAGAAGATCGAGATCGAGAACCGCGCCCGGAAGCAGGAGGCGCGGATCGTCAACGAGATCACCGCCCATCTCTTGCCGAGCGATCTGCCGCAGCCGAAAGGGATCGAGATCGACGGGCTCTACCAACCGAGCAAAGAGGTCGGCGGCGACTACTACGACGCGTTCGGGCTAGGGGAGTCGCATCTCGGGCTGGTGGTCGCGCACGCACCGGTGTCCGGCGTGCCGGGCGCGATCATCATGACGATGGCCCGCTCGATCCTCGGCGTCGAGGCTCGTCGCACGCTCTCGCCGGCGGACACGCTCCGGCAGACGAACCGATACCTCGCGCCTGATCTCCGAAAAGGGCTCTACGTCGATTGTCTCTACGCGGTCTTGGACGTCGAGACGCGCGAGCTGGTCGTCGCCAGCGCCGGACAGTGTGTGATCCTGCGACGCAGCGGTCGGACGGGCTCGATCGAGAAGATCCACACCGATGGCTTCGCTCTCGGGTTCGATCGCGGACCCGTCTTCGATCGTCGCCTCAACGAAGTCCGCTTGCCGCTCGAGCCCGGCGATCGGATCTGCCTGTGCACGGACGGGCTCTTGGCCGTCACGGGTGAGGACGGCGAGGAGTTCGGCGAGCGGCGTCTCGGGCTGCTGATGAAGAAGGAGGCCGAGCTGAGCGCGACGCGCTTCATCGCTCGCCTGCGCGAGTCCCTCGATGCCTTCACCGGCGGTCATCCCGCCTTGGACCTCACCGTCTTGAACCTCCGAGTCGGGAGCTGACGGCGGCGCCCCGAGATCGGTGTCGAAGGGAGGGACGATCGATCGGACTTACTCCGAGGCGCCGGGCAGGGTATCTTCGGACCCCGTTCGGAGCGTCCATCGAGGTTCGTGCCCGCGAGAGACCATGCACATTCGAGAGTTCCAGAAGAAGATCGAGGACATCTACGGTGAGCGCGACGGGGCCCGCGGGCTCGAGGGCACGTTCATGTGGTTCGCCGAAGAGGTGGGGGAGCTGTCGCGGGCGTTGCGCGACGGCACCGCCGAGGAGCGCTCCGCCGAGTTCGCCGACGCCTTCGCCTGGCTGATCACCCTGGCGAGCCTGTCGGGCGTCGATCTCGAAGCGGCGGCCGAGGCGAAGTACGGGCGCGGTTGTCCTCGCTGCGGGCTCACGCCGTGCGACTGCCGGCACCGCGCGCAGTGAGAGAGGGCCCGGCCGAGCGATGACCGAGACCCAAAGGGCTGAAGCGGAGCGCGAGCCCGAGCGCATCGCCCAGGTGGTCCTGGAGATCCCGGCTGACCGCGCCTTCGACTACGCCATCCCCGAAGGCCTGCGCGGGCGGATCCGGCTAGGGGCCCGGGTGAGCGTGCCGTTCGGTCGCCGGCACACCCAAGGCTTCTGCGTCGGCCTCAGTCACACGAGCGAGGTCTTGAAGCTCAAGGAGATCGAGGCGCTGCTCGACCCCGAGCCTCTCTTGAGCCCTTCGATGCTGCGCCTGACGCGCTGGATGGCCGACTACTACGCTTGCTCCTGGGGCGAGTCCCTCTCGGCCGCGCTGCCGGGCTCGATGCGCAAGAACCAGCGGGGACGGCGGGTGCGCTTCGCGGTCTTGGTCAAGAGCCCCGAAGAGACGCGCGAGGAAGCCGACCGTCTCGAAGCCTCGAACTTGCCGAGGGCGCGCATCCTTCAAACACTCATTCGCTCAGATGGTGAGCTGCCCCTCGCGCGGCTGACCCGTGAGGCCAAGACCTCGGCGTCCCCGGTCAATACGTTGGCCAAGGCCGGCTGGGTCGGGCTGGTCGAGCGGGAGGAGGAGAGCGCGCTCGCCCATCTGGGTCCCCAAGAGCGGGAGGAGCCGAGGATACTGACGGGCGAGCAGGCCGAGGCCCTCGAGGCGATCACCCGCGCCGCAGCCGGAGAGCGCTTCGGAGTCTCGTTGCTCTTCGGGGTGACGGGCAGCGGGAAGACCGAGGTCTATCTGCAGGCGTTGGCCAAGGTGGTCTCGGGCGGGCGGCAGGCGATCGTCCTCGTACCCGAGATCGCGCTGACGCCGCAGACCGTCTCGCGGTTCCGAAGGCGCTTCGAGCGCGTGGCCGTGTGGCACTCCGCGCTGGGAGACGCCGAGCGCCGCACGCAGTGGCAGAAGATGCGGTGCGGCGAGGTCGACGTCGTGATCGGAGCGCGCTCGGCGATCTTCGCGCCCTTGCCGCGGTTGGGGTTGATCGTCATCGACGAGGAGCACGAGAGCAGCTTCAAGCAATCGCAGTCGCCGCGCTACCACGCGCGCGACGTCGGCATCGTACGGGCGCGCCTCGAGGGGGCACATGTCATCTTGGGCTCGGCGACACCGTCGATGGAGAGCACACGCAACTGCGAGATCGGCAAGTACGAGCTCGTGCGGCTGCGGCAGCGCGTCGGCGGCGGCTCGTTGCCGGGCGTGCAACGTGTCGACATGCGGCAGGAGATCAAAGAGCTGAAGCGGTTCACCCTCGTCTCGAGGCAGCTCCTGCAGGAGACGCAGGACGCGCTCGCGCGCAAGGAGCAGGTGATCCTGTTCCTCAACCGGCGCGGCTTCTCGACCGCCGTCCTGTGCACGCATTGCGGCACGACCTTGAGCTGTCAGCACTGCGATGTCCCGTTGACGTTCCACAAGGGCATCGGCCGCCTCCTCTGTCATTATTGCTTCACCGAGCAGGCGCCTCCCAAGGAGTGTCCGACCTGCCAAGTGCCCAAGCTCGTCTACAAGGGCTTCGGAACGCAGAAGGTCGAGGAGGAGCTGCGCGAGCTGTTCCCTGAGCGCGAGATCTTCCGCGCCGATAGCGACACGATGAAGAGCCGGCGCCACTACGAAGAGCTGTTCGAGCGGATGGGCCGGGGCGAAGTCGAGATCCTGATCGGCACGCAGATGATCGCCAAAGGGCTGGATTTCCCGAACGTCAGCGTCGTCGGTGTCCTCGCCGCGGATGCAGCGCTGTCGCTGCCAGACTTTCGGGCGAGCGAGCGGACGTTCCAGCTCATCGCGCAGGTGGCGGGGCGTGCCGGGCGCGGCCCGAAGGGCGGCGTCGTCATCGTGCAGAGCTTCGATCCGGATCACTTCGCGCTCGACGCGGCTGCGCGCCACGACTACGGCAGCTTCTACCGCGAGGAGCTCGAGCTGCGCAAAGAGCTCGGCTATCCGCCCTTCAGCCGGCTGCTGCGCATCGTCGTGCAAGGCAAGAACGCCGACCGCGTGCGCAAGTTCTCGTATCGCCTCAAAGGCGAGATCCTCTCGGCCGGGAAGAAAGGAGAGGTCTCGGTGCTCGGCGCCGTGCCCGCCCCGATCGCGTTCCTCCAGGGCAAGCACCGCTGGCATCTGCTCGTGAAGGCCGACGACGCGAAGCTCCGCCGCTTCGTGATCGATGCGGTGCGACGGCATCACGCCCTCCGCGGAGCCGTCCGTTGCCAAATCGACGTCGACCCCTATGACCTCTTGTGAGTCAGCGAGCGCCAGTACGAGAGAGAGAAGACGATGTCCTTCGACGACCTGATGCAGCAGCAATTTCGCCAGTGGGTGCACGAGCTCTGGGCGAAGCGGAACCTGGAGCGACCCGATCAAGGACCCGAGGCGACGTTCCTGCGCCTGCTCGAGGAGCACCCCGAGTACCACGACATCTGGTCGCTCCCCACGCCGCCGACCGACCCGACGATTGGCGGCACCAACCCCTACCTCCACATCTCCCTCCACCAAGCCGTCGACGAGCAGCTCCACTCCGGCGAGCCGGCTGAGGTGCGAGACACCTTCGTGCGCCTGAAGAAGCTCGGCGACCACGAGCACGAAGCCCGTCACCGGATCATGGGCGTGCTGGTCACGGTGATGAACGCCTCGATGCAAAAGGGCGTGGCCTTCGACACCGCCGACTACGAGAAGCGCCTCCGCGCCCTCGGCTGAAAGTTGGCATTCCGTTCCCGGCACAGATGGCCCACTTTGCGAAACAAAGTTGGCATCTTGTTCCCAGCACAGATGTCCCACTGTTCTCACGCGGGTACCCTGGGTCGGTCGCGAGAGGGCTGATCTGAAACTAGTCACGTCGTCGTTCGGACCGCCGGCTTCAGCCGGTCTCCGTGTCCTCCATCCAAGCGCCTCGG
>JAVJTD010000205.1:0-3788 GCA_040219065.1 Planctomycetota bacterium | reverse complement strand
ACGATCGCGCTGCTCGGCTTCTGGGGGCACGGGCTCCCCGGCGGCTGGCTACTCGCATTCCCCGGAGGCGTGGGACCAAAGGGGCTCTGGTGGGGCTTGTCGATCGGCCTGTCGACGGTGGCGATCCTACTCTTCTGGCGCATCCGTTGGCGCTTCAACCGCGAGATCCAACCCGTCGAGCGCCATTGATCTGAAACCAGAGCCCGCACGGGTCCCTGACACGGAGCCGTTGCCGCTGGGACGGCGACGTTCACGGCGAGGAGCTCATCCTTCACGCGATGAGTAAGGGACGAGCAGACATCCTCGTAGGTCTGGGCCGTCAGAACGATCTCGCGTCATCGTCTGCGGGATTCGGTCCCGTCGTCCCTCACGAGGCCCCGCTGAATCGATCATGAGCTCTGTGCACGCCAGCGAGCTCCCAACCCTGCGCCAGGGACCTGTTCGGGCTCCGATCGATTCACCACCTCGAGAGAGCGGTAGGTCGATCGGTGGCGTCTTCCCGTATCGGTCGCGCGGGCTCTGGTCTTCAGGCACCGATCTCCATCGACCAGCGCTGGCGGATCATCGCCATGTAGCGCTCAATGCTCTTGATGGAGCGGTTGCGTTTTCGAGCGATCTCGTCGTGGGTGTAACCGGCGAGCTTCAGCAAGGCCACCTCGCGGAGCTTGTCGTCGAGAATGTCGAGCAGCTCCTGACTCGTGCCGTCGAGCTCTTCGACGAACTGGTCATCGGGGATCACGGCGGCGACGGCGTCGAGGGGAGCACCCATGGACCCGTTGCCGACCATCGACTCGCCGACCTCCGGCCTGCGCCCGGCCGCGCGGCGGACGTTCGACGCCTTGCGCGCCGTGATGGTCGCCAACAGTCTCCAAAGATCGTCCCGATCTTCCAAGCGCTCGAATCGGCCATCGCGTGCCCCTTGGAACAGGGCATCGAGCGCCGAGAGCGCGACGTCTTCTTCGTCCTTCAGGCGCCGGGGCAGGTTGCCCAAGCGGCGCCGGGCGATGTGGCACAGCCGCTCGAAGCAGGACTCCCAGAGGTGCTGGGCCGCGGAGTCGCTGCCGCCCTTGAGCTGCTGGAGCCACAGGCTGATCGGCGCGTCGTTCATGGAGAAGAGCGTTCGGACGGGGTCGGGGGGAAGTTCGCCAGTAGTGTGAGGCTACTTCACAAACCTCTATCGAGCAAGGGGATGGTGCTGGTGGGCCGTGAAAGTCGAGCCGGACTGAAAAAATTCCGAGGGGCCGAGGGCGCGGCCGGTGATCGGGGTGCAGGAGGCTCCCCGACCGAGGTGAGCCTCGGAGCTCTCCGTGAACGCTTCCCAGACCCTCATCGCGAGAAAGACCATGATGCATCTCCTTCGAATCGTGAGCGGACTGACCGCCCTCGTCTTCCTTTCGGCGACGACCCTCGCCGGCACGATCTACGTCGACCAGAGCAACCCGAACTGTCCGGGCAGCGGCACCCTGGGCGATCCCTACTGCACGATCCAGCTCGCCATCGACAACGCCGTGAGCGGCGACGTCATCGAGGTGGCGCCGGGCACCTACAACGAGAGCCCGAAGGTCAACGGGCTCGTCCTCACGATCCGCGGCACGCAGGGCCGGGACGTCACCACCGTCCAAGGCGACGGCACGCAGCCCGTGTTCACGGCGACGAGCGATGCCGAGCTGACGATCGAGGGCCTGACCGTGACGGGCGGCCTGGGCGATGGTGGTGCCGTTCGCTGTTCTTCTTGTGCTTTGACGGTGACCAACAGCACGCTGACGGGCAACTTCGCCAATAATGCTGGCGGCGCGATCTACTTCGCAGGCTCGACCGGCAAGAAGCTGACCGTGACCGGCAGCACCATCTCGAACAACTATGCCTTCGGTGGTGGCGGCGCATTCTTCTTGTTGAATGGCGCGGGAGAGATCGAGGACAGCCTGATTCAGAGCAATACAGCTACACAAGGTGGCGCGGTGGCCTCGGGGGCTGATGAGTTGCTGACCATCACGAGCAGCGTGATCCGCAACAATTCAGCAAGCGTTTCCGGAGGCTTCCTTTTCATGAACAACGCTGGGGGCTTGACCATGACCAACAGCACGGTGAGCGGAAACACAGCCGGCAATGGAGGGGCAGTCATCCAATCGTTCAACAGCTTGATCAACGGCGCGACTTCCATCACCAACAGCACTCTGACCGGCAATCTGGGAGGAGTTAACCCGTTCACATTCTTTGGATCGGCTCAGCAAACCGTGACTTTCACGAATGCGATCCTCTGGAACCATACGTCCCCGCTCTTCTATGGTGGTACGCCCAACGTCAGCTTTTCCGACGTTGAAGGCGGCTTCCCGGGCTCTGGCAATATCAACGCCGACCCGAAGTTCCTCGACGCCCCCAACGGTGACTACCGCCTCGCCTACGACTCGCCCTGCATCGACGCCGGCTTCAACTTCCTTCCGTTGCCCAGTACCGACATCGAAGGCGACGCCCGCAAGGTCGATGGTGACTCGAACGGTGCGACCACGATCGACATGGGCTCGGACGAGTTCGATGTCCTCTGGAAGGTGAACCTCCCGGCCGCCGGCAACTACAACTTCACGGCCATGAACCCGCCCGGCCAGGCCGGCAACATCGCGCTCCTGCTGCTCAGCTTGGGCGACGGCAGCGCAAGCGGTGGCATCCCGATCCCGCTCAGCGGCGGCCAAAAGATCCAGCTCGACCCCGATCAGCTCTTCAGCTCGTGGCTGAGCAGTTTCCTGCCGATCGGCACAGTCGCGCTCAACACGTTTCCGAGCACGACTTCCGCGATCCCCTCGACTCCGGGTTTCACCGTCTACTACGCAGGCGTCATGATCGATCTTGGGACGGGCAAGATCCCGATCGTCACGCCGACGCACTCCTACGTGACGCAATAAAGCGGAGAGTCGCCCGCCGCGAGAACCTTCGACAAGGGAAGACGCTCGGGAAACAGTGTGTCGGGCCTTCGGGCCCCTGCCGACTCTGAGCGCCGTGCCCTGAACGTCGAAGATTGCGCCGGCGCTCCGCGCCTCGGTGATGGTCGGCTCCGCGCCTCGAGCCGCCGGGCCCGGCACGCCTTTTCTTGGTAAGCCATCGTCGAGAGCCCGGCCCATCGGCCGGGATCTCTTCGTGTTCCGGTCCGATGTGCGGAAGCGGCCCGATCCGACCCAGCCGCCCGCAGACGCAGGGCCGCCCGAAGGCTATCCTCGAAGGCGGTTCCCAGGAGAGAGACTCATCGACCTCGACTTCGACATCCTGCAAGCCATCGACGACACGTGCGAGCGTTTCGAGGACTTGCTGCAATCGGGCCAGCAGCCGTCGATCGTGGACTGGCTGCCGGGTGACTGGGAGCCCGAGTCGCGCCGCGTGCTGTTCAAGCATCTCCTCGAGCTGGACGCCGACTATCGCCGCCGCAGCGGCTCGGATTGCTCGGCCGATCACTACCGATCCCGCTATCCGGACTACTCCGGTGTGATCGACCAAGTGCTGGCTCCCACGAGCGCGTCGGGCCCTCTCGGCCCCGGCAGCAAGCTAGGCCCCTTCGAGATCGTCCGCGAGCTCGGGCGCGGCGGGATGGGGATCGTCTTCGAGGCTCGCCAGACCGGGCTCGAGCGGCGCGTCGCGCTCAAGGTCTTGCCAAAGGCGGCTGTATTCGACGAGTCGACCATCCGGCGCTTCGAGAACGAGGCCAAGGCCGTCGCGAGCTTGCACCACTCCAACATCGTGCCGCTCTTCGAGGCCGGTGAATCGGACGGTGTACGCTACTACGCGATGCAGCTCATCGAGGG
>JAVJTD010000202.1:0-22070 GCA_040219065.1 Planctomycetota bacterium | reverse complement strand
CGTGATCCATTCATCGGGGACTCCAGAGGGACGACGGGACCGGATTCCGCAGGCGAAGTCGAGGGAGCGTTCTGACGCCCTGACTGACGAGGATGTCCGCTCGTCCCTTACTCATCGTCACACGGATAAGGTCCTCGCCGTGAACCTCGTCGTCCCAACGGCAACGGCTCCGTGTCAGGGACCCGTGCGGGCTCTAGTTTCAGATCAGGGGAGCCCCCGCTGGCGGATTGGTGGAGCATACAGGGGTGAAACTGGGCCCGAGGGCGATGGAGTGCTCAAGCCGAGCGAGCCGGTGACCGAGTCTGTCTGCGAGGGCTTTGCCAGGCGAGCTTGGGCCAGGGCGCAGCGAGACAGCGCACTCCGAATGGCACCTTGCTCGGCACCTTCCCGCTCGATTGGTTGCACCGTCGAGGAAGCGGCTTCCAGCTCGGTGACCGCTCCCCGTCTCGTTCGCGCGGGCTCTGGTTTCGGTTCAGGGGGTGAAACGTGCTCGAGTGCATTGGAGTGCCCAAGTCGAGCGAGCCGGAGATCACGTCTCTCGGAGAGGGCAGCCACGAGCGAGCTTGGGCCGGGGCGAGCCGTCGCGACGCCAGCGCACTCCGAGCGGCCCCTTGCTCGGCGCCTCCTGGCTCGATCGCCGGCGACGTCGAGGAAGCGGCTCCCAGCTCAGCAGCCGCTTCCCGTTTCGGTCGCGCGGGCTCTGGTTGGACGCACCCGAGCCGAGATGGCCGTTGACCCGAACATTCGACTAGAATGGGGGCCAGCGAACACCGGGGAAGAGGCCGGCTGGCCACAGGACCGGCAAAGCCTCAAAAGATCCAGCCCCTTCCCGGTCGAATGGATGGACAGGGCTGAACTCCCTCCACGAGCGCAACCGGTTCCGGCGCTCGGGCCCGAGGTCGCTAACCGCAGGAATGGCCATGGAAGACTCCACGGCGCGCACCGCCGAAGATCGAGTCAGCGAGCTCGTCGCTGACTACCTCGATCGCATCAGCCAAGGCGAGCGGCCCGCGCGCGAGGAGTACTACGAGCGGTATCCCGAATACCGCCAAAGCCTGCGCGAGCACTTCGAGGCACTCGATATCGTCGAGGGCGCGGTCAGCCAGGCCGTCCATAACGAGAAGCGTCAGCCTCCGAGCATCGAAGCCGGCCAGCGGCTCGGTGACTTCGAGATCCTGCGCGAGATCGGCCGCGGCGGCATGGGCATCGTCTTCCTGGCCGAGCAGATCTCGCTGCGACGCAAGGTCGCCCTGAAGGTCCTGCGCGGCGGCGCCGCCTTCGACCCGCGCGAGATCCGGCGCTTCCAGCGCGAGGCCGAGGTCGCCGGCGCGTTGCACCATCCGAACATCATCCCGATCTACTCCTTCGGTGAGACCGACGGGGTCTACTACATCGCGATGGAGTTCATCGAGGGCATCTCGCTCCGCCAGTTCGTCAACAGCGCGCGCGCAGCTCGCTCGCCCGAGGACGCCGACGGCGGCATCCGCTCGGCGGGCGACACGACCGTCGAGTTCGGCTCCGGCGCCCACCTCAGCCCCGACGACACACGGCCCCTGGGGACGATCGGGCTACCGATCCCCTCGCCCGAGAGCCCCAACTACATCCTCCGCTGTGCCGAGATCATCTCGGAGGTGGCCGACGCGCTGCAGTTCCTCCACGAGAACGGCATCCTGCACCGGGACGTCAAGCCGCAGAACCTGCTCCTCGAGAACACCGGCAAGGTCGTCCTGACCGACTTCGGGCTCGCCCGCGGCGACACCCGCTCGTCAGTCACCATCACCGGCGGCGTGATCGGCACTCCGATGTACATGTCGCCCGAGCAGGCCACCGGTCGCCAGGTCGATCATCGCTCCGACATCTACTCGCTCGGCGCGACGCTCTATGAGCTCTTGACCCTCGAGGCGCCGTTCCCCGGCGAGACGTACGAGGAAGTCATCAACGAGGTCCTCCACCTCGACCCGCGCAAGCCGAGGAAGCTGGCGCCGCACCTGCCGCGCGACATCGAGACCATCGTCCTCAAGGCGATGAGCCGCGATCCCGGATCTCGTTATCAAGGCGCCTCCGAGTTCGCCGACGACCTGAGGAACTTCCTCGCCTTCCGCCCGATCACCGCGAAGCCGGCGGGCATGATCGCGCGCTCGTTCAAGTTCCTGCAGCGCCATCGGGCGGCGGCCGTCGCGACCGCGACCGTGCTCGTCGTCGGTGCGCTGTTCCCGCTCTTCCTCTCCCTGCATCAGCGCTGGTCGCTCGATCGCCAGATCGACGAGGTCCGCGCCGCACTCGAGGAAGACGACCTCCAGCGCGCCGAGGCGCTGATCGAAGCACTCCGTTACGCGAGCGGCTCGGTCGATCTCCAGCGGCAGTTCGAGTCGTTCAAGGACCGCAAGGCGAATCGCATCGCCAATCGCGCTCGGGCGCAGCTCGCCGACTACGTCTCGCTGCTCGAGACGACCCGGCAGCTCCCGGCACGCATCGCCGCCGCCCGGCGCGCCGTCGAGCGAGGTGAGCTCCCGGTCGACTCGCCGACACCGGGACAGCTCGACGCCTTGCTCGAAGACCGACGCCGCGAGGCCGAGCTCGTCTTCCAGGAGATCCTCGGGCGACTCGCCGAGGTCGACCGGTATCGAAAAGAGCACACCGGTGCCCGTCGCACGAAGCGCGATCTCTACAACCATCGCCGCCGAGCCGCCATCGACCAAGGCGACTGGACGAGCGCCGATGCCTACAGCGAGCTCGCCAGGCGAGCGGACCACGAGCACGAGCTCGCCGGTGAGCTCTCCGACGACTCGGCCATCGACCTGCGCTTCGAGTCGGATGTCGAGGCCGTCTACCTCTACCGCTTCATGCCGCGCTGGCAGTTCCACTCGGGTGACGACCGGTGGGTACCGGTACCCTACCAGCACGGCGAGCCGTTCCGGGCCTCCGAGCGCTATCGACCGGGTGACCTGATGTTCCGGATCGTGCGTCTCGAGCCGGGCAGCCCCGCCGTCGAGGCCGAGCTCGAGCCCGGCGATCTCCTCCTCGGTCCCCGCAGCGGCCCGTTGCAGAGCAACGCCGGAGAGCGGGCCGTTTGGAAGTTGCAGCCGACCGACTGGGCCGCCGAGCCGATCGAGCTCGCCCTGCCGGGAGAGGGCGAAGTGGGCTGGGAAGTCGAGGACACGGTCTACCCGCTGATCCCGACGCCGTTCCATCGCCTCTCACCGGAGTCCGATGGCAAGCTCTTCCTGCCCCCCGGTCACTACCTGATCAGCTTCACGCCGAGGACGGGACCCGCGCAACGCTTCGCCTTCCGCGTGAATCGCCGCGAGACCAAGCGCTGGACGCTTCAGCCTTGGGACGTCGACGCGCCTTTTGGCTACTTGCCCATTCCCGGCGTCGTCGAGCTCGACGACGAGGGCGAGGTTCAGGTGAGCCGAGCCCCTCTGGCGATCGCGAGGCTCGAGGTGACCACCGGGGACTACGCGCGGTTCTTGGAGAGCGCCGAGATCTTCGGCGAGCTTCGTGAGCATTCCGAGTGGCTCCCGCAGGGCATCCTCGCGAATGACATCGAGGATCAAAGGCCCGTGCGTGGCGTTTCCTTCGCCGGCGCCCAGCGCTACGCTCAGTGGCTCACAAAGCGCTCCGAGCGTACCGCCCGCGAGCGTGGAGCCGAGTTCTATTGGGCCTACCGCCTGCCGAGCCCAGGCGAGTGGCAGCGCGCCGCCAGTGGCGGCGACGGCCGCGAGTACCCCTGGGGTGACGAGTTCGCGCCGAAGTTCGCCGGACTCCACTTGCCCGCCGCTCCCGCTTCCGAGCCCGCAGCCGTCGGGGGATGTCCCTACGACGAGTCACCGTTCGGCGGTCGCGACTTCGCGGGCAGTGTGAGCGAGTGGACGGTCGATGCCGATGGCGAGCCGGGATTGTCGGGTGGCAACTGGCTGGCGGCGAACGCAGCGCCCGCGGCCTGCGATCATCGCCTCTCGAGGCCACACGGGGAGGCAGCGCGCACCAGTGGACTCCGTCTCGTCGCCGAGCGTCGCCCGCTCGAGCGCTGAAGCACGCAGGCGCTTGAACCTCGCCGCGGCATCTGTTTCGATCCGCTGCGTAGTGCCTGTGAGCCGACGAAGCACGCGCCACCGTGAGGACCGATGACGACGATCTGGATCCTGGCCATTACGCTCTGGATCCTCGGGGCGGTCGCTTCATCGATTCACCTGATCCTCCTGCAGCGTCGCCCGACGACGGCCCTCGCTTGGATCCTCGGCCTTTGGTTCATTCCCTTCGTCGGCGTCGGCTGGTACTTGATCTTCGGCATTCAGATCGGTCCGCGGTCGATTCGGCGGCGTCGGCGCCGGAAGCGCGAGCTCCGGGTTCGCGAGCCGAGCCGTGCGAGCACCTCGCCCTCGATTCCCGGGATATCGGCGCTGGAGACCGTCCTCGAACGCTGTAGCGCGTTTCCCGCACTCCCCGGTCACCAAGTCCGCATCCTCGATGAGCCGATCGAACGGATGTTGGAGATGATCGGCGCGGCCCAGCGCGAGATCCTGCTCGAGTCGTACACCGTTTCGCCTGGCCCCACCGCCGAAGAGCTCGCCGAGCTGCTCCTCCGTCGCGCGGCCGAGGGGTTGGAGGTGAAGCTGCTCATCGACCCGATCGGCTCCCTCGAGCTCCCGAGAGCCTACCTCCGAAGGTTGCAGGCCGCCGGCATCGCTGCGGCCGAGTTCCTCGAGCCGAGCTGGCTCGGACCACGCATGCACGTCAATCTCAGGAACCATCGCAAGCTCTTGGTGATCGATAGCGAGCTCGCCTGCCTCGGCAGTGCCAACTGGTCCGACGACTATCGCACCCGGCCAGGATCCCCCTCCTTCAGCGACCTCCATGTCTCGATCCGGGGCGCCTCGACGAGTGGCCTGCGGCGCATGTTCCTCGAAGATTGGTCCATCGTCACCGGCGATCAAGAGCTGGCTCAGCGCCTCGTCGATCCGGCCGATGAGACGGAGGCGACCCGAGGTGGTCTGCGCCTTCGCATCCTTCCTTCGGGACCCGACGAGCCGAACGAGTCGCTGTTCCTCGTCCTGCTCGCGGCGCTTCGCAGCGCGAGGCGCACCTTGCTGATCGTGACTCCTTATTTCGTGCCCGGCGAGGCGATGATGCAGGCCCTGCGCATCGCGTGCTTGAGCGGGGTGCAGGTGCGGATCCTGATGCCGGAGCGCTCCGACAGCCGCGTCGTCGATCTCGCTGCTCGCCATTACTTTCCCGCGCTGCTCGAAGCCGGCGCGGAGATCTGGCTCCGCGAGCCACCGTTCCTCCATGCGAAAGCGATCGTGGTCGACGGCGTCTGGTCGACCCTCGGCAGTGCGAACTTCGATCTGCGCTCGTTCCATTTGAATTACGAGCTCAATGTCGACGTCACGGGCACCGAGTTCGCCGCGCAGCTCGAACGGCATTTCCACAAGGACTTCGATGCCGCGCGCTGCGTCGAGGAGAGCGAGTACAGCCCGCGGGGCATTCGTCGCTTGATGGCAAACGCCGCAGCCTTGCTCGAGCCGATGCTCTGAGCAGCCGCTCGGGAGGCAGTCGAGGATTTCGAGAATCGAGCTGTTCGGTTCTCACCGCCCCAGGCCTCACCTCAGGTGAGTCGGATTCGGCCGGCTCATGAGACACGAGCCAAACTGCACCGGCCGCCTCGGCCTGCCCCGGAGAACACGATCATGTCCCTCACCCAGCTCGGCATCCTCGGCCTCCTCCTCCTGTGCACTCCCGTTCAGGCCCAAGAAAAGGGAGCTCGCCAAGGGGAGATCGTTCGGGTGAACGCCTCCCAGGGAAGCTTCGAGATCCGCTCGAAGAACAACGGCTCGGTGAAGATCTTGGTCGCCGGACAAGAGATCACGCTCAACGGCGAAGCCTCGCGCCTTCAGGCACTCCAAGCCGGTGATCAGGTCGTCGCGAAGGGAACCTGGAAGATGCGCGGCGAGGTCCTCCAGGCGGGCGAGGCGATTCGGGTGAAGCGCCAAAAGGCGGCGGAGCGGCCGAGCTGGTCGGGGAAGATCACCACGATCCAGCACGATCGCGCCTTCGTCATGCAAGACGAGAAGGGGCGCAACATCGCCGTCGTCCTCCGCAACCCGGACGGCCTCCACGAGAACGGCCAGAAGCTCGCCAAGCTCACCACTAGCCGGGAGCGCCAGGCACGCGTGGTCGGTCAGCTCGAGAAGCTGAAAGACGGCAGCGAAGTGGTGATGGCCGACGAAGTCTTTCTCGGTAGCGAGTCGTCGGCGAGCGCCTCCGCCATTCCGGCTGGCGCCATCGTCGGCAAGATCACGACCATCCAACACGATCGTGCCTTCGTCATGCAAGACGACAAAGGACGCAACATCACCGTCGTCCTCCGCAACTCGGACGGCCTGTCCCGAGGCGGACAGAAAGTCGCCCGGCTCACCGGCTCAGGCGCCCGCACTGCCGCCGTCGTCGGCCAGTTCGACAAGCTGAAGGACGGCAGCGAGGTCCTGATGGCCGACCGCGTGATCCTCGATCCCGACCAGAAGTCGGCGAGTGCCTCCGCCATTCCCGCCGGCGCCATCGTCGGCAAGATCACGACCATCCAGCACGATCGCGCCTTCGTCATGCAAGACGACCAGGGACTCGACATCACCGTCGTCATCCGCAACACGGACGGCCTGTCGCGCGGTGGCCAGAAGGTCGATCGGCTCAGCGGCTCAGGCGCCCGCACTGCCGCCGTCGTCGGCCAGTTCGAGAAGCTGAAGGACGGCAGCGAGGTCTTGATGGCCGACCGCGTGATCCTCGATCCGAAGAACTGAGCTTCCGCTCGAGAGAGAGCGCCTGGCCACGGCCGGGCGCTCTTCGTTGGTTCGCGCCCTATTTTCTCTGGAATCACTCGGCGACATTTCCGATCTCATGTCAGCAGACGGCATCCGGGCAGAGGGCTCTTCGCGCGTCCGCCGGCCGCCGCATCCTGCCTGGGGCCGGTTCGGTCATGGTCGAGTTCCTCTCCAGCTTCTGGACCGTGCTCGTCGCGGTGATCACCTTGCTCTCGGCCGGCGCCGCCACCGCCCACGCGGTCCTCTACAAGCGCGAAGAGCGAGCGGTCATCGGCTGGGTCGGTCTGATCCTCTTGGTGCCACTCTTGGGCTCCTTGCTCTACGCCGTGCTCGGCATCAATCGCATTCATCGCCGCGCCAGGCGGCTCCGCCCGCGAAGCGCGGGTCGCATCGCCCTCTCGGAGTCGTGGCGTCAGTCGGGCCAGAACGTCGCCGAGCGCCTGGACGAGGCAGGAGCCGCGCGGCTCATCCGGCTGGTCGATCGCCTCGTGCATCATCCGCCGGTGAGCGGCAATCGCATCGAGCTCCTCGAGAACGGGGAGGCCGCCTACCCCGCGATGTGGGAGGCGATCGACAGCGCGAAGAGCACGATCTCCCTGATGACGTACATCTTCGAGACCGATACGGTCGGCCATCGGTTCATCGATGCGCTGATGCGCGCCCAGGAGCGCGGGGTCCAGGTCCGCGTCCTGATCGACGGCGTGGGCGCGCGCTACTCTCGCCCCCCTGCTCGCAAGCTGCTCGAGAATCTCGGCATCCCGGTCGCCCACTTCCTGCCCTCGATCGTCCCGAGCTCTCTCCGCTACAGCAACCTCCGCAACCACCGCAAGGTGCTGGTGGTCGACGGCTGTCTGGCCTTCACGGGCGGCATGAACATCCGGGACGGGCACCTGCCGAGCCACGGTCCCAAGCACCCGATTCAAGACGTCCATGCGCGGCTGCAGGGTCCGATCGTGACTCAGCTCCAAGAGGTCTTCCTCGAGGACTGGCAGTTCGCGACGGGCGAAGACCTCGACGAGGATATCTGGACCTCGGAGTGCCAAGCGGCTGGCGATGTCGTCTTGCGGGCGATCCCCGATGGTCCCGACGAGAACTTCGACGTCCTGCGTCAGACCTTGCTCGGAGCGATCTCGGTCGCGGAGCGCCGCGTGGCGATCGTGACACCCTACTTCCTGCCCGACGAGACGGTCGTCGCGGCACTGAACACCGCCGCCCTGCGCGGAGTCCGCGTCGACATCGTCCTGCCCGAGAAGAACAACCTCCGCCTGGTGCAGTGGGCGAGCCGGCCGGCCTATCCGTGGCTGCTCGAGAAGGGCTGCCGCATCTGGCACTCGCCACCGCCGTTCGAGCACACCAAGCTGATGCTCGTCGACGACTACTGGGCCCTGATCGGATCCGGCAACTGGGACGCCCGCAGCCTGCGCCTCAACTTCGAATTGAACGTCGAGGCCTACAGCAACCACTTCGCCGCCGATGTCCGCGCCATGATCAACGCCCGAATCGAGCGCTCGCGAAGCATCTCCCTCGCCGAGGCCGAGCAGCTCCCCCTGCCGCTGCGTTTGCGAAACGGCATCGTCCGTCTTGCGACGCCGTATCTGTAGGTGCCGGTTGCTCGGGTGATCGATCCGCTGACCCGGCGACCTGTGACATCTGATCGATCCGCTGGCATATCGACTCACCGATGTACCGGCCCACCGACGTACCGGACGACCGGGACCCTGGACGCCGAAGGTCCTTTCCCCTATACCGCGGCTCATGAAGTCGGACGATCGCACGATTCGGCGAGCGATGCTTCGCCATACCGGAGCCGGATTCGAGGAGAGGGACGACGAGCTCGTCGTCGAGGAGCCTCTCGAGATTCGGGTGGGTGGCGTGGCCTTGGCCGTCACGATGCGCACGCCGGGACACGACCGTGAGCTGGTCGCGGGCTTCCTGCTCTCCGAGGGGATCGTGAAGTCGACGGCCGAGCTGGCGGGCATCGGTCACTGCTGGGATCCTGAGACCCCGGAGCTCCGGAACGTGGTCGACGTGACGCGCTCGGACGATGCGGCCCTCGACCTCGAGGCGTTGCGCCGCAATGTCTATGCGTCCTCGAGCTGCGGGCTGTGCGGCACGGTGACGCTCGCGAGCGTGGAGAAGCGCTGCGAGCCGATCGAAGATCCCGTCGAGATCTCGGCCTCCACGTTGAGATCCCTCCCGGACAGGCTGCGGCGAGCGCAGACGATCTTCGCCAAGACCGGAGGGCTCCATGCGGCGGCCCTCTTCGACTCGGCGGGTGAGCTCGAGGTGGTGCGTGAAGACATCGGTCGCCACAACGCCGTCGACAAGGTGATCGGTTACCACCTTCTGCGCGACAAGCTGCCACTGACGGGGCGCCTGCTCTTGGTGTCGGGTCGCGCGAGCTTCGAGATCCTGCAGAAGGCGGCCATGGCCCGGATCCCCGTCGTTGCGGCCGTCTCGGCCGCCTCGAGCCTGGCCGTCTCCCTGGCCGAGCAGCAAGGTCAGACGCTGGTCGCCTTCCTTCGTGAGGGAAGCTTCAATGTGTACACCGGCCGGCAGCGCGTCGTCTGAGCGTTGCGCGTGAGGGAGGGCTTTCGCATCATCGAGAGAGCCCCGCGCCTTCCTCGGGCCGCACTCGCGGCTCGGACTCGCAAGCGATGGATGACATGGAAACGAATCGAAACCGGAGAGGGTCGAGAGTCTCGACCTTCTTTGCCTTGCTGCTCTTCGCGGCCGCAGTGATCCTGATCTGGGAGCGTTTCGTCGGGCCGGCGGACGCACTGCACGACTCCACCAGTCAGCCGCGACCGGTCGTGGCGCGCGGCGACCTCCTCGACTTCGAGCAGGCGACGATCGAGATCTACCGCGCCGTGTCGCCGTCGGTCGTTCACGTCACCAATCTCGTCACCGGTCGCAATCGGCTGACGATGGACATCATGGCGATCCCGCAGGGCAGCGGCTCGGGCTTCTTCTGGGACGAGAAGGGCTACGTCGTCACGAACTATCACGTCGTCGCGCGCGGCGAAGCGTTCCAGGTGGCGCTGTCCGATCAGACGACGTATCCAGCGATGCTGGTGGGCACGGCGCCGCACAAGGACTTGGCGGTGCTGAAGATCCAGGCACCGCCCGAGCAGCTGCGACCGCTCGCGCTCGGTACGTCGTCGGATCTCCAGGTCGGTCAGCAGGTCTTTGCCATCGGCAATCCGTTCGGTCTCGATCAGACATTGACGACGGGCATCATCAGCGGTCTGGACCGCGAGGTCCGCTCGCCGCTGGACATCCCGATTCCCGGCGTGATCCAGACCGATGCCGCGATCAACCCCGGCAACTCGGGCGGCCCGTTGCTCGACAGCCGAGGGCTCCTGATCGGAGTGAACACCGCGATCTACTCGAAGACAGGTGACTATGCGGGGATCGGCTTCGCCGTCCCGGTCGACACGGTCAACCGGATCGTCCCCGAGATCATCCGCACCGGGCGCGCCGGTCGGGCGGGCCTCGGGGTCAAGACAGTCGCCGATCAGATCCGCGCGCGGCTGGGCTTCGAGCGAGGCGCCTTGATCGGTGAGGTCAGCCCGGACAGCCCCGCCGAGCGCGCCGGGCTTCGGCCGTCGTATCGGACGTCACGAGGTGTGGTCGTCGGGGACCTCATCGTGGGAGTGGACGGCAAGCCCGTCGACAACATCGACGCCCTGCACTCGATCCTCGCCTCCTACGATGTCGGCGACACGGTCGAGGTCGAGCTCGAGCGCGATCGAGAGATCGTCCGCAAGCGGATCGAGCTCGAGGACATCGACCGCTGATCGATCACTTCGGCGACGCCGTCAGTCTCGGCCGCAGCTCGTAAAGGGCCGAGGCACCACGCCTGGAGATGAGCTGAAATTGCTCGGGACGCGCTTCGATCGCCGGCTTCACGTACTCGCTCGAAAGCCCACCCAGCTCGTCGACGAGCACGAAGCGCACTCCTTGGCGTTGCGCTTCCTCGAGGAACCGATCGGGGTCGGGCTCGAGCGGGATTCCGGTCGTGCCAATGCCACAGAGTAGAGCCGTCAACCGCGGCTTTCGGCACAAGACCGTGCCGCCGCCAGAGCGTTGGGCGTCGACCCCGAGGGTCAAGTAGCGCCCCCAAGCAGCATGCGCGGCCTCGGTCAAGCGTTGCTGTCGCCAAAGGACCTGCTCGCTGAAACCGCTGAAGTCGATCTCGATTCGATCGTTGATGTAGGGCGCCGGGGTGACTCGGCTGCTCACATAAGGCCAGCACTCCGAGGCATTGCCGATGGAGGCCAGGATCGCGATCGCCGGCAAACCGAAGCGACGCAGGGATGCCTGCCGACGAAATAGCGGCGCGATGGCCCATTGAGTGCCTGCAATTGCGTAGAAGACGATCAATGGAGCAACCGGAACCAGGAAGCGCACTCCCGTCCAGGGCCATGCCAGGATCACCAGCAGGTACAGAGGCAGGATCCACTCGGCCGGGCCTCGCCGATACCAGAATCGAACGACGAAGCCGATGGCCGCGAGTATCGCGGGGACCCCCAGCCAATAGAGCCCCCACGGCGCCAGCTTGACGGCCGGCGAGAGAATGAGCCAGCCGCTGAGCTGCCAGTACTGCGCCACGTTCTCGGTGATGCGTTGCAAGAGGCCCGAGGCGTCGAGCTGTCCGGCGTCATGCGTGTAGAGCTCGGCCAGAAGGAGCTGGTCGAAGTAGGACGAGCCCGTCCCGCCCAGCAAGCGGTTTCGAATCATCCAACCCAGGACGGGCAGCCCCGCGAGCACGAGGAAGAAGCCCGCCTTGACCAATCTTGCTCGAATGGGCGGCCTCGAGAGCTCGGCTTGGGTCCGGCTGCCTTGCGCTCGCCCGGCGAGCAGGTACAAGGCGCCACCGACGGCAAAAGGCGCGCTCGCCGTGCGGATCAGCACCGCCGCCGCCGCGAAGAGCGCCGCCAGGAGACCGCTCCGATGCTTCCAGGAATCTGCTTGAGCATATCGCTGCAACGCGCACAAGGTCAGCAGGCCGAAGACCAGCGCAGGAAGCTCCGAGCGCAATTGTCCCGAAGCTTCCAAGAGAGCCGGCGAGAATCCGAGCAAGGCCACCGCCGCCCAAGCGGCTCCGGCCCCCAGCTCACCTCGAATCCAGACGAACGTCAGCCAGAGCGCGAAGCCGAACAAGGCCAACGTCAGGAGGTGCGCGGCGAGGAACCCGTCACCCGGCAACCACTGCAGCGGCGCGAGCAGCAGCGGCCAGCCGAAGGGATACTGCGTGTGTGCCGGCGCCCCGGGCAAATAGAGGTCCCGATAGCCGTGCCCCCCGGCAAGGGACCGCGCGAGTAGGACGTACTCCGCCGAGTCCCCGCCCAGGTCCCCGAGCTCCGGCGACACTCCCGTCCCATGCAAGAGCACGAGAACGAGCAAGAGCCCCATCCCCGCCATGAGCAGCGGCGACGGCCGATCCAAGAGAGCCTTCGCAGTATTCATGCTCCTCGTATCGACCGAAGCCGGCAGATACTGAAGGGGATGGAGCGCGGCCTTCCAGGCTGCTGGCAGGCAGAAGGCCCGCGCTCCATTCAGGTGAAGCGCGGCCTTCCAGGCCGCAGGCGGGCGGGACGCCCGCGCTCCCAGTGGTTGCGCGCCGGGTCGCTCCGTCGGGCCGGGCGGGCGGGACGCCCGCGCTCCTGGTGGTTGCGTGCCGGGTCACTCTGTGCTCCGTGTGGCACCGTGGAGCGCGTCAATGGAGGTTCAACGTAAAGTGCGCGGGCACTGCCTCACGAGACGAAGGTCGCGGAGAAAAGGATGAGGGAGCGTACGCGGCTGTCGCGTTCGGTGCGGGTGAGCCTTGGAGCGCGGTTGTGCGGTCGCAGTGTACGGCCCATGCGGCGGCACGACCGCGTCTCCGGGGTATCTCTTTGGAGCGCGATCGAGGAGGGCACGCAGCCGTTCTTGGAGTCACTGACTTGAAACTAGTCACGTCGTCGTTCGGACCGCCGGCTTCAGCCGGTCTCCGTGTCCTCCATCCAAGCGCCTCGGAGAGGACCCAAACCTCACATCCGAAGCTCCGTGGCTCGATGCTGACGGGTGCGATCGGACCGCCAGCTTCAAAGTTGAGAGTTGGAAGTTGAGCCGTTGGACGTTCGAAGAGGCCCAAGCTCGCTCGTTAAAGCCCTCGCAGACAGACCCGATCACCGGCTCGCTCCGGCTTGGGCACTCCAATGCACCGAGCACGTTTCACCCCCTGTATGCTCCGACGGTCCGCCGGCGGGGGCGCGACTGATCTGAGACAAAAAAACGAGAGGCGCCGCCAGGGACGCCTCTCGCCCTGCCGGAGCCTTCCCGGGCGCTGCAGGGGACACCCGGGAGGCCTGGGAGGAAGCCGTGTCTCGTCAGGTCAACGCGTGAGGACGGGCGGTCCGTTGGCTCCCGGAGTCATCGGCACGACACGCACGCTCGCCGAGAGCTCCGAGGTGCCGCCGCCGACGAGCGTCGCCGTCGAGGAGATCCACTCACCGACCTGCGTCGCGGCTTGGAGCTGCACCTGGAGGTCGGCGTGCCCGCTGGCATCCGTCTGTACCGTCACCGCGCCGAGGAACCTTTGGGCTTCTCCGAAGCCGCTCGAGTCGACGGTCGTGCTGGCGAAGAGCTCGACGACGAACGTCTCGTTCGGCAGGGAGTCGAGCGTCGCCCGGACCTTGGTGGATCCTTCAAGGCGAGTCGCCTTCTGGATGACCGGGAAATTCTGGAGGTCATTGGCGCCGGTGTCACCATCGCCAACGTCGTTCGGGGTGACGCCCGTGGCACCGCCCCAGGCGAGGAGGTCGATGCCGAGCGCACCGTTGAAGAAGATCTCGTTGCCGCGGATCACGGCATCGATCACGCCGTCGTAGACCCGGACTCCTTCCCGCTCATTGAAGGCGATTCGATTGCCGCGGCTCCCGTCGCCGCCGATGACGGTACCGACGGGAATCTCCCGGTAGGTCCAGGGCTTCACCTCGATGCCGAGGAGGTTGGGAATCGGGAACTGCCCACTCGGGTCGATGCCGATGGAGTTGTTCTCGATCGTCGTGTCCTCGGTCGTGCTCCAGACCTCGATGCCGCGTCCGAAGAGCTGACCCGAGTAGTGATTCACCCCGACGACGCGAATGCCGCCGATCACGTTGTTCCGAATGACGCTGCCGACCGAGCCGCGCACCTCGATGCCGGTCGGTCCGCGCTGACTGACGACCGTGCGCCCGTCCGCTTCGACACCGATGAAGTTACCTTCGACGATCGTGTCGGTCGCGTCGACGAGCTCGATGTTCTCACCGATCGGGAAGCCTTCCTCCCCGTAGCGACCCACGGAGACGATGACGTTGCCCTCGCCCGGCTCGCTCCCACCGATGCGATTGTTCGAAGCGATGATGCCGTAGCGAATGACGCCTTCGACTTTGATACCGTCGCCGGTCACGCGGTTGCCGATCACGATGTTGCCGTCGCAGGGTCCGGTGAGATCGATCGATGTCGCGGTATTGCCTTCTCCGGGTCCTGTGCCGCCGATGATGTTGCCCGTCGCCGGCTCGCTCCAACCGCTGACGATGATGTCAGAGTGCCAAGCGCCCGAGAGCGTGCAGCCGATGACTCGATTGTCATGGCCGACCAGCTCGACGGCGTGTCCGCGCTGCTGCACCGAGTCGAGGCCCTTGATCACGCAGCGATCGCCAAAGACGAAGATTGCCGCCGTGCCCCAGCCGTTCGGCTCGAGGCCGTAGATCGCCACCTCGTTCCCGATCGGGTTGGTGTCGCCCGTGAACAGCGTCTGGGTCGCGAAGTCGAGCGTCGTCTCGTCGTCGGTCAACGAGACCGCTCCGATCTCCAGCTTCAGGGTCGCCTTGTCCGAGTGGAGCCACCACTCGGACATGGGGATCGCAAACGCGACTCGCTGGGGCCCCGGCGTGTTGTTGGCCGCCTCGACGGCTTCTCGGAACGAGACCTTGCCATCCGGACCGGGCAAGTCGTTGACCTGCTGCGCGCCCCCGAAGTCGGTCACGTCCTCGACCGTGTCGACGAGGATGTTCTGGGCCCCGGCCAACCCGGCGACGCCCGACATCATCAGGGCGAACGCTCCTGCGGAGACGCTCCGCCTCCATCCATTCCAGCTCATGATCATTCCTCTCACATCGCTCCGGCAGGATCTGGGGGCTCACGCTCACCGTCTCGTGGGCCGACGAGCAGGTTTGCACCCACTGTGCCAAGGGGGAGAGGAGCCTGGGAGCCGCCCCCCACCGAAACTCACAAACCGTTGCGGAGCTGCTGGTTCCAAGGCGACACCGAATTCGCCTCGACACGGTTCGAGGTAGCCGGGCGAGCCCGGCGGTTCAGAATCCGGATGGCTTTTCTCATGACGAAAGCACTCGATTGCATTCGGCCGCGAAGCTGTTAGCTTCGGGAGGGGCCGCACACTCCCACTCTGGTGAAACCCACCCCAAATGACGGACCTACCGTGAACGCCAAACGCTTTTTCAAAGCGCCGGCGCTGGATCCCTCTCCGGAGGCGACCGCCCGGCGTGCCGCGCGTCTCGAGGAGGCAGCTCGGCTGCCTCGCCCGGCTCCCCTCGGCCCCGAAGAGAAGGCCCAGATCGAGGCGGAGCAGTTCGCGCTCTTGCGCGAAGACATGGAGAGTGAGCGCACCGAGTGGCGCTCGCGCCCCTATTACGTCCAGCTCAGCGCACACAATATCTGCAACCTCGATTGCATCATGTGCTGGGACGGGATTCACCCGACTCCCGCTCGCATGACCGAAGAGCAGATCCAACTGGTCGGCGACGAGCTGCTGCCGACCGCCAGCGTGATCATCCCGCACTCGGGCAGCGAGCCCAGTCTACCGGGCTTCATCGACATCGTTCCCGAGAGCGCTCGCCGTTATCGCACGCAGATCCAGTTCATCACCAACGGCACCTATCTCGATCGGACAAACTACGAGCGGATCCGCGACACCGTCGCGATGATCCAAGTCTCCCTCGACGCCCACATCCGCGAGACCTTCGACATCATTCGGGTCGGTGCCGACTACGACCAGGTCTTCGCGAACCTGCGCCAGCTCGTCACCTGGTGCCGAGAAGACGGCATCGAGCTGGCCGTCAGCTTCGTGTTCTTGAAGGCGAACGCCTACGAGCTGCCCGAGTTCGTTCGCTTCATGGGCAAGGAGATCGGTGTCGATTCCGTGATCGTCCAGCAGCTCTACGACAACAACGAGCGCGGCAAGGAGCTCGATGCGTACGGCAACATTCCCGACGAGGACATCGAGCAGCTCCGGCTGGAGTCCATTCGGATCGCCAAAGAGGTCGGCGTCGATCTCTCGATGGGCCTCGGCGGGTTCGAGTGGCATCGCAACAACGGGCGGGAGACCCGCGAGAACCGTTGTCACGCGGATTCGACCCGCTTCCTGCTCTATCACCATCGCTCGTTCTGCCAGCAGGCGGCGCAGTACCTCAAGGTCGATGTCAACGGTGACGTGTACCCTTGCTGCCACGGCGGCGATCCGCCCGATCTGAAGATGGGCAATCTCTTCGAGTCGTCGCTCGAAGAGGTGTGGAACGGACCCGAGTACCAAAAGCTGCGAAGCGAGTTCCAAACCGGCGAGCTCCGGAAGACCTGCCGGGAGTGCGTCTTCTTTCGTCAGAACTCGGGCTCTCGTCTCTACGAAGTCTGGCTCGACTTCAAGCACGACGACAAGCATGAGCCCTCGGACACTCTTCAGGGCTTCCACGTGCAGCCGAAGAACCTCACGTTCGAGCCCCGAACGATTCGGGGAACGCTCACGGTCCGAGACGAGAAGGGTTCCGTCACCAAGACCTTTGCCGAGACCTTCGAGCTCGAGCCTCACACGGCCCGGCCCTTCCACATCGAGGTCGACCTCGCATCCAGCGGTCCCGAGCCGTTGCTCGAGGTCGTGATCGAAGATGTCGAGACCGGACAAGAGCTGGCGCGTCGGGCGATTCGCCACCAGTTCAGAGCTTCCGCGTCCGTCTGAGAGTCATCGAGATGAGACATCGACGACCGATGTCTCATCTCGAACCTCGCTGCAGCACAGCTACCGAAGCTCCAGATCCACCCGCCTGGACTCGCCGGGCTTCAGCCGGATGACCGGACCGATCACAGGCTCGTGGTCTCGGTGCACCACCACCACCCGCAGCGGCCAACCGGGCGGAAGGTGCTCGCAGAGATACTTGCCTCCTCGCGAGCGGCGCTCGCTCCCATTGATGTGAAGGAAGCCTCGGCCGTCGTGCTCGCGGTTCCGAGTATCCGCCTCCTCGATCACTCGATCGGAGTGCGGACCGATCCCCGTCAAGAACACCAAGGCATCCTCGTGCCGGCGGCCCTTCGCGTCTCGCACCTCGCCCGAGATCGACCCCGGCGGGTGCGCCTCGATGACGATGTCCGAGCGGATCTCTTCAGCGCCCAGTCGGAAGGGGCCCGCGACGGAGTACGCCGTCTCATGCCGACCGAATCGGACGAGATGATCTCCCGCGCTCAACCCGGTGTAGTGGAACTGGTCGGTCTTCGGCGGTGGCTCGAAACCGACGCCCCTCTGAACGGGACGCGGATAGATCAGATTCGGCAAGAGGTCCGAAGCGATGTCGACGCCGTCCGGCACGCGCACCCGGTCGTGCTCGACCGTGAACCACTCGGTCATGATGTAGGGGCTGCCATCCTCGGCCTTGACGATCCGGCCATGCAACTCACCCGAGTGATCCCCGACATCGCGCGGATCTTCCTCCCTCTTCAAGGTCAGATCCAGCGGCTCAGCGCCGGCCTCCACCCATCGCTCCACTTCGGTCAGGCCCGTGGCATGGACGCTCACCTCGTAAAGGGTCGGCCGCAGTCCCTCGAGACGAAACCGCCCGTCTTCGGCGATCTTCACGTCGTGCCAGGAGATCCGCTCCTCATCGACGGCTTGAACGGTGCCGACGACGGCACCACCATCGAGTGCCCTCACCCGGCCCGTGATCGCGACCGGCTCGGAGAGCTGCACCGGGTAGGACGCCGGTAGGTCCTGTCCGATCGAGATGCGTCGCACGAGCTGCGGCAGGCTCGAGTCGGCCGGCTCGATCCGGAGTCGCTTCGGACCGAGCCAGTGGCCCTCCAAATGCGCGACACCGTATTGATCCGTCACCGCCTCCGACTCGTTCTCGAACTGCTCACTCGTCCACCAGTAGGTGAAGCTCGGCTCGAACGGGATCTCCCTCTCGAGCACCCGTTGGACTCGGACCTTCGCCGCGATCACCGGAGCACCGCTGGCCGAGACGACCTCCAGATCGGTCTGCCAACTCACGGCGGATTCTCCGGGTGCCACCGACGCCTCGAGGTCTCCGAAGTCGGTCACCTCACCGGGACGAACACGCCGCGCCTCGGCCTGCCAGCTCGCCAGCCGAGCGTGAGACGCCACGAGGCGGTATCGGCCACCCTCCCCGTGAACCGGCACCTCGATGTCGAAGAAGCCGCCGTCATCGGTGAGACCCTCGGCGGAGTAGCGGTTCATCTTGCCGGCACGCTCCAAGGACACCACGGTCACGGTGCACTCGGAGACACCCCGTCCTTCCAGCAGCACCCGCCCCGTCACTCGCCCCGAGTGATCCGCGGGCGGCAAGCCGTGGAGCTTTTCGACATCCGATCTCTTCGGCTCTTGCTGCACCTCGGCGGTCTCGGGCTCGGGTGCGGATACCACTTCGACGACCGGAATGGCCGCCTCGGTCGAAGACGGCTCGTGCGCCGCTCCCCCGCCCGCCGGCGCCGTGCTCTCGGTGCTGGCGAGGACCGCGTCTTCGATCGGAGAGAAGGTCAGCTCCAAGCCGGCGACGACCAAGAGCCCGGTCACGATCACCGTCGCGACCCAAGCTCCCGCCGACAACCCGATCTTCAAGCCGCGCTTCGGCAAGGACAGGAGGGATTGCCGCAAGGCGGGAGCCGCTCCGCTCGGCTGTGCCTCGGCGATGTGCCCTTCCAAACCGACGGCCAGCGCCGCCAATCCCAGCCCGGCTACACGCGCTTGAAGAGCGCTCAGCGCTTTCCGAACCCGATCGTGCGCCGTGTTCTCGGCGATGGCGAGCATCGAGCCGATCTCGCCGAAGGTCATCTCCTCGTGGTACCGGAGCACCAAGGGAACGCGCAGGTCGCGCGGCAAGGACTCGATGATGCCCCAGAGCTTGCGCCGCTGCTCTTTGGCTTCGGCGACCTCTTCGGGGCGTTGAGCCGGTTCTCGTTTCATGGCGTGACGATCCTCCCGATGGCGCCGCCTCTTGCCGGCGCGTCGATGCGACAAGGCCGTTCTCACGGCCTGCCAGCAGAGCACTCGCCTCGCCCCGCCCCCTTCCGGGAGCGACAGCTTTCCTTCGAGCACTCTCAGGTAGACCTGCTGCACCACGTCCGCCGCTTCGCCATCATCGCCGGCCACCCGGCGCGCCGACCGATAGACCGCATCGTGGTGGTCCAGTACGAGTGCTTCGAATTCGTTGTCCGTCATGCCTTCGCCTTCCAGGACACGGGCTCTGCACGAGCGCGACCATCGCACTCTCGAAAGCCCAATGCCGCGGCCGACTCGATCTTCGGAGAAAACAGGGACTCTTTCATCCCGAGGCCGCGGAGCGATGGAACAGGTGGTCACGAGCACACGAGCACACGAGCACCTTTTGGTACTCTCTGCCCCTGTCCAACCGAGATGAAAGGAAGTCCAACATGAAGCGCCTCTCGATTTGCCTCCTGCTCCTGACATTCGCCGCATGCAGCTCGCCGCGGAAAGTCACTCCGGCGAGCAATCCCGATCTTCCGTTCAGCAGCGCCGTGCAGGTGGGTGATACGTTGTATGTCGCCGGTCACCTGGGGCTGGATCCGCTGACGGGGAACGCTCCCGCCGATCCTGCCATCGAGGCCGAAGCGGTGCTCGATGCGTTCCAGGCGACGATCGAGAAGGCCGGCTTCGCGATGAAGGACCTCGTCCACGTCCGGGTCTTCTGCTCGGATGTCGCGCTCTACGGCGTCTTCAACGAGGCCTACCGCAAGCGCTTCTCGGGTGACTTTCCGGCGCGCGCCTTCATCGGCTCGGGGACACTGCTCCGAGAAGCCCGCTTCGAGGTCGAAGGCATCGCCGTCGCCGAGTGACTCCGGGAGATCCTGATCGTGAAAGCCATTGCTCGCCTCGTCATCATCGCCGGGCTCCTACAGGCCGCCGCTCACGGCGAGGTCCGCGTACCGGCCGTGCTCTCGGATCACATGGTGCTGCAAGCCGACAAGCCGGTCTCGCTGTGGGGCTGGGCGGAGCCGGGTGAGGAAGTCGTCGCTTCGATCGGTCATCGGGAGCGATCCACGGTGGCAGACGCCAATGGGCGCTGGAGCCTGTCCTTGGGCTCCTTTACGGCGACGCACGAGCCACGAGACCTGCGGATTCGCGGCCGCGACAATGAGGTCGTCATTCGTGACGTCTTGGTCGGGGAGGTCTGGCTCTGCTCGGGCCAATCGAACATGGTCTGGCGAGTCCAGAGCTCCGACGGCTTCGAGGCGGCGAAGCGGTCGGCGGATCTTCCTGCGATCCGCATGTTCACCGGAGCGCTTCGGTCCGAGTCCGAGGCGCAAACCGATCTGCCGGGGACTTGGCAAGTTTGCACGCCCGAGACCGTCGGCGACTTCTCGGCGGTGGCCTTCTACTTCGGAAGAGAGCTGCAAGACCGGCTGGGCGT
Organism: Planctomycetota bacterium; assembly: GCA_040219065.1. Taxonomy (GTDB): domain Bacteria; phylum Planctomycetota; class OFTM77; order OFTM77; family OFTM77; genus OFTM77. The sequence goes on along the minus strand of JAVJTD010000202.1, from coordinate 1,555 downwards.
GCCGATCGGCCTGGTGAACGTGAGCTGGGGCGGCAGCACGGTCGAGGCCTGGACGCGGCTGTCCGCGTTGGTTCGCTGCCCGGAAGCGGAGCGCGTCCTCACCGAAAGGGAGCGCTACCTCGCAGCATTGAACGAGGACATCACGGCCAGCGTCGGACCCGATCTCGACGAGACCGCCTGGAAGGCCGCAGCGTTGCCCGCGACTTTCAAGGACCTCGGTCACGAAGACCTCGACGGCATCGTCTGGTTCCGAAGAAAGGTCGAGATCCCCGAGGCCTGGCGAGGTCGCGCCTTGAAGATCTCCCTGGGTGGCATCGACGACGAGGATCACACCTACTTCGCCGGCCATCAGATCGGTCACACCAATAACTGGCAAACGCCTCGGACCTACGACATCCCCTCGGAGCAGTCCGATGTCTCGAGCGCAACGCTCGCCATTCGGGTGCGAGACGGGTCCGGGCCGGGTGGCTTCAACGCCGCACCGAGCGAGCTCTTCATCGAGGTCGACGGCAACGATGAGCGCCTCTCGCTTTCCGGTGCTTGGTGGTATCGCGTCGTGTCCGACCTCTCACCGCCTGGTGCGCAGCAGATCCCGGCAGCGCTCTCGAACGGCATGATCGCCCCGCTCGAGCCGCTTCGGTTCCGCGGAGTGCTCTGGTATCAGGGCGAGAACAATGCGTTCCTGGGTAAAGCCCACGAGTATGGCGGGCTCCTGACGACGCTCATTCGCGACTGGCGGAGCCGGTTTCGGGAGCCCAAGCTGCCATTCCTCGTCATCCAGCTTCCCGAGTTCGCCGAGAACGAGAGCGGCACCTGGGATTACCCGCGCGTTCGCGAAGGACAATGGGAAGCGTACCGGGCCCTGCCGGAGACGGGGCTCATCGTCACGCTCGGACTGGGTGACGAGCGTGACATTCACCCTCGCGACAAGCTGGGCGTCGGTCGAAGAGCTGCCCGTTGGGCGAGGAGCCAAGTGTATGACGAAGTGCTGCCTCGCAGTGGCCCGATCTTCCAGGGCGCCGAGTTCCTGAAGGACGGCCGCGTGAGGCTCCACTTCGAGACATTCGGCGAGAAGTTGAAGGACCAAAATGGTGGCGAGCTCGAGGGCTTCCGGATCGCCGGCACCGATCGCCGGTTCGAGCCCGCGACGGCTCGGATCGAAGGGCCAAGCACCGTGATGGTCTGGAGCGCCAACGTGAAGCAGCCCAAGTCCGTCCGCTACGCCTTCGAGAACACGCCGAAGAACCGCGACCTGGAGACCGTCCTACCGGCTGCGCCGTTCCGCACGGATCGCTGGTGAAGAATGCGTGGCGCTCCGGCGAACTGCTGGGGCGATGCCTGATCTGAAACTAGCTCATGGGGAATCCTGTATCCCCCGACTTCAGTCGGGTTGGTTCCCCGGCTTCAGCCGGGAGATGGCCCAAAGCGGCAAGTTTCACCACCGTATGCTCCGCCGGTCCTCTGCCGGGGGCGCAGCTGATCTGAAACATGCGGGAGCGCGGACCAGGAGGGCCTCGACTGACAGTGGGGCGAGAGCCGTGAGCGGAGCGATCGG
>JAVJTD010000191.1:0-39421 GCA_040219065.1 Planctomycetota bacterium | reverse complement strand
TCTTCCGATCTGCAGAGAGCTTCGCGGCCAGGCCCTCGAGCGCCGCTCGGGGCGAGGCGGTCTCACGCCACTCGGCGTAGACGGACGCGCCCGGATGGCGGCAGTCGTGCTCGACCCGGACGGAGCCCAGTCCAGACGCCGACTTCCCGCCCAGCACCTCGAGCCGATCCAGGCCCCAGGCGATGCACGAACGCTCCACGTCGGTGGCTCGGCCGTGGAACGTGATGGAGGATTGCAGCACCGTGCCGGTGACGAGCGTCTCCATGGTGGTGGGCATGGGCGTGACGCCCGAAACGTCCGGGTCCTGCATCTCTCGGTCGACGTGCCGGACCTGGCTGTGCTCGGCGACCAAATCCTCCGCGCCCCTCGTGCCATGAGAGACGAGGCCGGCCTCGTGGGTCTCGCGGCATCTGGGCCAGCACATGCCGACGCGCATGCGCCCCTCGAGGAACCAGGTCCGAAGAGCCGCCCCGAACACCGAAAGCGCCGGAAGTGCCTCGCGCAGCTCGCGCACGTACGTGGGATCGAGCGCCGTCGACGCTCCTTCGAGGTGACCGCCGTTCGCCACGGCCGCATAGAGCGCGTCCCATCCGGGCGACTCGCGGTCCAGCCCAGACACCGCGAGCAGGTCGCGCATGATGATGCGCCGCAGGGTGCCGCGCAGTGCATTGCCCGACACGGCCGGGACGTGGACGAGCGCGCCACTCGGCAGAGCGAGCGGCATGCGCCGAATGAGCTGCGCGTTTCCGACCGGCGGTCCGAAGCCGCCATGAGAGAGCGGCGACGTCAGCGTAAAAACGACGTGGATCGATCCTGCCGGTGCCGTCATGATGCGATCCTCCGATGGTCGTAGGCCATGGTCAGCACGAGCGTCATGCGGTCTCGGATGGCACGCTCCACGCCTCGCTCCTCATCCTCATTGAGCCCAGCCAGCATGGCGGCCGCGTGCTGCGCTCCTTCGCTCGCCGGCGGCGTCCCAACCTCCGTCATGAGGCGAGAGACGAGATCGGCGAGCGGCAGGCGCGCGAACCGCCGAACCCGGTGCTCGAAGAACCCGTTCCAAAAGGCGAGCCCGTCTCCGGCCCGCATCGAAGAGCCCCGAGCAATGGCCCCTAGCAATTGGGCCGCCCTGAGATCATCAAGATTCTGCATGTCAATGTCTCCGCGCTCCGACGTCGCTGCCTTGACGGGACAGCACCAAAGCACAAGGTCGAGGAGCGCCGGACGACCTCGGCGATACGGCATGATCAAGGTTTCGGCGAGGGCATGGCGCCTCGCCCCAAAGTCAACGGCCCGGGAGGCGTGGTAATGCCCCTCGGCTATGGACGTGCGAGTAAAGGATGGCTTGCCATCCTCGCCGGATAATAGGTCCTGGACCGCGTCCAGCAGCACGCCATCGCGGGCCGGGACGTATTCAATCGTGCAGTTGTCGCCACCGATGAGGAGGTGCGTGCTGATCGAAAGGCCCGCTCTCAGCAGGTGGTGCTTCTTGCGGCTCGCAGCGTGACTCAGCAAGAACGGTCCCTCGGGAGGCTCCGCCAACAAATCCCACATCTGCGCCCGATCGACGGCTTGCAGGACCCCGTCTCGCACCAATACGCTGACCGTTCGGAGTGGCGGCGGGTCATCGCCCGGACGACCGCCCAGAATGCGCGAGCAACCCGCGCAGACCGACGACACGTCTGGCCGCGCCAGCAGGCCCTGGTCAGCGAAGTTGCTGCCGAGCTTGCCGCCGTCCGGGAACGGCGAGTCACCGCAGACGCAGCATGTCGAGCTCGGACCGCGACCGACGTCAAGCGCCTCGGCGACGAGATGGAGTGGGCACCGCATGGCGTCAAGTCTACTCAGGCCCACCCTCAGAATCGAAACGAGATCCCTACGAGCCCGAAATGGCTCGTCTCGGTCGTGTCGACGTTCCCGACCACCGTCCCGAGCAGCGACGGGGACTTGAACGTGTTCTCCAGGTAGAGGAACCGGTATCCCAGGTCGATCGCGACGTTCGGCCCGATCGGGATCTCGAGCCCGGCGCGCGCATCCAGGCCGTACGCGAAGCCCTCATCCTTGAACGTGAACGCGCCTGAGGTGCCGAGGTCCGCGTCCTGGTAGGCGATGGCCGGGCCGACACCCATGTAGGGCCAGACCGGTACCTGGCGGGGCGAGAACCGGGCCATCGCCAGCGGGCTGAGCGTCACGGTCGTGAACCGGTAGCTCGGCTGCGACCGCTCCGCCACGTACCAGCTCCCGTCGAGCGCGACGCCGAGATCCAGATCGGTCGCGACCTCATGCCACGTGCCGATTCGGAGCCCGGCGATTCCGCCCGTATCGTAGTCCTCCGTCAGGGACGCGCCGACCTCGCCGTCGAACCGGACCTGGCCGGTCGCCACGCCGCCGTAGACCGTGACGGCAATCGGTCGGGTCTCCGGGGTGCTGGGATCTAAAGCTTGACCGGCAGACTGGCAAGCAGGGACCGCGATACCCAGCGCCAAGATGATTGCGAGGAGTCTCAATGCTCACTCTCCGTAAAGGATGCTCCCCGCGCGCTTAGTGACCTTTACCGCGCCGGCGAAAAAAATTCAAGCCAGCCCCTTGCATGAAACGATACAATGTTACAACATAGCAACTGAAGCGAGCAGCACCGAGCGGCTCGCGCTTCTGAGTTCAAAGACTTTGGCGAGTCGAACCATGATCACAGTGACGTCCTACGACGCGGTGGGCGAGCGCGCCCACGCAGAATCCAGCGCGACCGAAACGGTGGCGTTCGACCTCATCGAGGAGCTGGATCGGCACCTCGAGCACCGCGCCCCCTGGGCGCATCGCATCGACGACCTGTCCGACGTCTTCGACGCGCTCCACGCGGACGTCGTCCGAGACGAGGACGGGTCCTGGATGGCCTGGAGCGGCCGGGTCCGAGTGCGCGCGCCTCGCGGCACCTGGACTGATGGGCAGTGCGTGCGGCTCTGTGGCTTCGACGCCTACGCGTACGAGGCCGAGGACCTGGCCGACCACTACCTCCTCTCGGTCTACTCGCGATGAGGCCGCGAGACGAGGCCGACCGCATCGCGGAGGCCGGGATCGTGGTCGGCTGCCTGGCGGCGGCCGGACTGGTGTGTCTGGCGAGTCTCTTGATGGAGTGGCTGACGTGAAAACCTACATCGTGCTGACGCAGAACTTCGTGACCGTCGGCGGCAATCACGAGATCGTCTGGAGTTCCGATCTTAAGAGGTTCGAGAAACGCAAGGATGCGGTCAGCCACGGATTCGAGATCGGTCGCTGCGACGACTTCAACGTCGGGACCATAGAAAGCGATCGATTGGTTGCAGTCGGATACATGGAGTCGGACTGTGAGGGATGTTTCGACGTCGCTGCCATCGCGAAGGAGTTGGGCCTGTGATCACTCTCCTCATCACCGACCGCGAGCGCGGCGACGACGGCGACGGTGTCGCCATGGCACCCAACTACTACCGGGTCATCATCGACGACGAGGGCCGGGTCCGGGTGTTCGAGCTGACCTCGTGCTCCCGCACCTGGGACTGGGTCTGGACACCCATCGAGGACGGAGACCTCGACATAGAGTACGAGATCAAGGCGGAGGCGCTGGACCGGATCGTTCGTCACCACCACAAGTGGGGAGATGTCGAACCGGGAACACGGCTAGAGGAAGAAGCTACCGACCGCACAGCCGTCTCGGCGGGCGCGGATTCCGTGTGCCAGCACTGCGCCGGCTACACCGAGTGCGACACTAAGCCCTTGCGCGCCGGCGGGATTTGGGTGCATCACGGATCCGACCCTGGGTCGGCACGGGTCGAAGTTTGCGCCGCTACGCGAATCCGCGAAGCGGTCGAACAGTCCACGGTATCCGGCGAGGACTGGAGTCGCGACCCCTACTTCAACGCACCGATCCGCATGGGGGAGGGCTCATGAGCACGACCCACACGCTCCGCTGCCTCCTCTGCCGCTGCCCCCGCCACGACTGCGACTGCCCCGAGTGCCCGGCCTGCCAGGACGTGGTCGAGCCGGAATGCCGCGAGCACCAGCCCTGCTGGTACTGCGGCGAGCCGTCCGAGCGGCTCAGCGAGGCCAACGCCTGCCCGGCCTGCGAGCGCGATGCGCTCGAGCGGGCCAACCCCGAGCGGATCGTCCGGGAGGCCCATGTCGGCGCCCGCCAGCTCCTCTCCTGGGTCGACGAGTACAACCGAGACTCGGGCGGTCCCGTCACCGCCCTGATGGCGCACGTCCCCGAGATCGGCCACCGGGTTGAGGTGATCGTGCGGAGAATCCGCGACGCGGCCAGCGAGCTAGAGACCGTTCTCTACGGCGCTTCGGTCGCAGGACGAAAAGAGGGAGGGCAAGATGGTTGACGGGGCGGCGTCAAGTCCATACCGTTGCAACGATTCAAGTTCGCACACGGTTGAGGGCCGCATGAGCCGAAAGACCCCACTGAAGAATGTTCCCGTTTCGGTACCCGCACACGGGCGGCTGAAGACGGCTGCCGAGCTGCTGGGCATCCCGATCCGGGAGGCCGCGGAGGAGTCGTTCGGGCTCTTCCTCAAGAAGCACAAGAAGAAGATTGAGCGTGCAGCGCAGGAGCGGGCCGCTACGATCGACGAACTGTTCCAGGACTGAAACGGCCCGCGCTGTCGCCGCCAGACTTTGGCGTTTTCTGAGAGCGGCGAACAACGCGAGCCGAGTACCTTGGCCGATCTCCAAACGGAGATCAGCCGCCGACCGGGGACCTTTGGCGAGACACCCGGCCAGCGGCGATTGGAGAACCTTATGAGACCGACCATTCCGGACCAAATCCGGGCCGCGGCCGACTCTTGCGTTTTGGCGGGAGTGAAGGGACTTGAACCCTCGGCCTCTAGCTTGACAGGCTAGCGCTCTAACCAGCTGAGCTACACCCCCATGTTGGTGGTCGAACCCCACAAAGCGGTCGTCCGTGGGATCCGCATCGAAGTGGCGAGATTATAGGGTTCGCCTCGGGGCAAGCAAGCGAAAAAGCTCGGCCTCTTGGACCTCGCCGAATCATGCTAGAACCGCGCGCGGAGATCCCTATAAGTGTCCGTATCTATCGGCTCGATCGCGGCCGAGATGAAGCGCGGACGATCGAATTCTCGAGCGGTTTCCTGGGAGGCACAGCGAGGTGAGAGAGATCATCGGAGGCACGCTCTTCCTCTACCAGCTCATCGTGCTCGCCCGGGTGATCTTCTCGTGGATGCAGCTCAGCCCGTACGAGAACTCCCTCGCGCGATTCGTCTACACGATGACCGAGCCCGTGCTCGCCAAGATCCGATCGGTCGTCCCACCGCTCGGCGGCATGATCGACCTCTCACCGATGATCCTCCTGTTCGGGCTTCACATCCTCTACCGACTGTTCATGCCCAGCGTCTTCTGAACAGCTCTTCCCTGAGCCTCCGATCGTGGACACTCCTTCCCCGATCTTCGGCGCGGCCCTTCCAGCACCACGGCGCCCTCCCATGTCATCCGATCGCATCCTCGTTCACGGGGCCCGGCAGAACAATCTGAAGGGCTTCGACCTCGAGATCCCATGCGGCGAGCTCATCGCCGTTACTGGCGTGTCCGGCTCGGGCAAGTCGAGCCTCGCCTTTCAGACCCTCTACGCCGAAGGCCAACGTCGCTACGTCGAGAGCTTCTCCGCCTACGCTCGGCAGTTCCTCGATCGAATGGCACGTCCCGAAGTCGATCTGATCACGGGAATCCCTCCGGCGATCGCCCTCGAGCAGGCCAATCCGATTCGCTCCTCTCGGTCGACCGTCGGGACCATGACCGAGCTCACCGACTTCATCAAGGTGCTGTTCGCCCACGTCTCCGTCCTCCATTGCGAGCACTGCGAGCAGCCGGTCTCCAACGAGCCCGTCGATCGCGCGATGAAGCGGATCGAAGATCTCGAGCCGTCGGGACCGATCGCCGTCGGCTTCCCGGTGTCGGACTCCACGCGCGAGTCCCTCCAGGCGAGCTGGTCGAGCCTCGGCTTCCGCCGCGTGCGATACGACGAGCGGCTGATCAAGATCGAGGAGCTGCCCGAGCAGATCGATGGCGCCGTGTCGATCATCGTCGACCGAGTCGCTCCGGATCGCCGCTCTCGTGTCGCCGAGGCTCTCGAGCAGTCCTTCCGCTTCGGCGAGGGACGGGCCCAGGTCTTCCTGCCTGAAGGGCACCGGCTCGAGCTGAGCGCAGGGCTCCACTGCGCGGATTGCGATCTCGATTACGCCCCGGCGACCCCGAACCGATTCTCGTTCAACAGCCCGATCGGCGCCTGCGAGGTTTGTCACGGCTTCGGTCGGACCATCGACCTGTCGGAAGAGCGGATCATCCCCGATCCTGGGCGCTCACTGGCTGACGGGGCAATCAAGCCCTGGACCACGCCGAAGACTCGCAGCGAGGCCCGTGACCTGCTTCGCTTCTGTGAGCGGCGCGGCATCCCCGTCGATGTGGCTTGGGAGGATCTGACCGAGGATCAGCGCCGTGCGGTTTTCGACGGCGATGGCGGCTATCCGGGCGTCCGCGGGTTCTTCCGCTGGCTCGAGTCCAAGTCGTACAAGATGCACATTCGCATTTTGCTCGCGAAGTACCGCGCCTACCGTGAGTGCTGGGCTTGCGGGGGAACGCGCTTCCAGCCGACTTCGCTGCTCCATCGGTTGGGCGGGCGAAACATCGCTGAGCTGTACGCGCTTTCCGTCGGCGATCTCCGCCGATTCTTCGAAGGGCTGGAGCTGGGCACGGCGAGCTCGGTGATCGCAGCTCCGGCGCTCGAGGAGATCCGGAGCCGCCTGCGTTACCTCGGTGATGTCGGCCTCGACTACCTCACGCTCGATCGAGCCTCTCGGACACTCTCCGGCGGCGAGGTCCAGCGAGTGCACCTGACGACCGCGCTAGGCTCTCAGCTCGTCCACACGCTCTTCGTGCTCGATGAGCCCTCCATCGGCCTGCATGCGCGGGACAACGATCGGCTGCGGCGCATCTTGGAGGGGCTTCGCGATCGCGGCAACACCGTCGTGATGGTCGAGCACGACCCCGATCTGATCCGCGCGGCCGATCGCGTTATCGAGATCGGCCCCGAAGCCGGCGAGCGTGGCGGGAACCTCGTCTTCAATGGCCGAGTGAGCAAGCTGGAGTCGGAAGGGAGAACGAAGACCGCGCAATATCTCCTTCGCGGGTCGGTGCCCGTCGTCTTCGGTGAGAAGCCTCCTGAGGCCAGTGAGTGGATCACCATTCGAGGTGCCCGCGAGCACAACCTCGCCAATATCGACGTCCAGATTCCCAAGGAGCGGATGACCGTCATCTCCGGAGTCTCGGGCTCGGGCAAGAGCTCTTTGATGCACGATGTCCTATGGACCCGCGCCGCGCGGGCCAGGGGGATTCCGATCGACCACCTCGGCGATTGCGATGGCGTCGACGGCTTGGACGATTTCAGCGACATCGTCCTCGTCGATCAGGAGGCGAGCGGCGGAACGTCTCGCGCCAATCCCGCCACCTACTGCGGTGCATGGGAGGGTATCCGTCAGCTCCTCGCCAAGACGCCGATCGCGAAGAGCCGCGGGTATGCCTCGCGTACCTTCTCTTTCAATGTCGACGGTGGACGCTGCGAGACGTGTCGCGGCGAAGGCGTCGAGCACGTCGAGATGCAGTTCCTCTCCGACCTCGAGCTGCCGTGTCCGGACTGCGAAGGTGCTCGCTTCCGACCCGAGGTGCTGGCCGTCACTTGGCGTGGCGCGAGCGTGGCCGAGATCCTCGGATGGACCGTCGATCAGGCAGCCGAGGCCTTCGCCGACCAGACCAAGATCCACGGGAAGCTCGAGCCACTGCGCTCCGTCGGCTTGGGTTACCTTCGTCTCGGTCAGCCGTTGAGCACGCTGTCCGGCGGCGAGGCGCAGCGCTTGAAGCTCGCCTCCTACCTCGCCAGGGGGCGCGGCGACCGGATCCTGTTCCTCTTCGACGAGCCGACGACCGGGCTCCACGGCGAAGATGTCGCGCGTTTGCTCGCGGTCTTCGAAGATCTGGTGAGATGCGGTCACACGCTCGTCGTGATCGAGCACCATCTCGACGTGCTGCGAGCGGCTCATCACCTCATCGACCTCGGTCCCGAAGGCGGGGCCGACGGGGGGCGGGTCGTGGCCAGTGGCTCACCGGCCGAGGTCGCGGCGTGCCCCGAGTCGGTGACAGGGAAGTATCTCCTGAAGTCGAGCGAGTCGGTCGTCTCCGAGCCGCGGCCGACTCCCGAGCGCCGTACCGTACCGGCGATCGAGATCCGTGACGCGCGAGAGCACAATCTGAAGGAAGTCTCTCTCGACATCTCCCTCGGCCAGCTCGTCGTGATGACCGGACCGAGCGGGTCCGGCAAGAGCACACTCGCCTACGACATCCTCTTCGAGGAAGGACAACGGCGCTACCTCGAGAACCTCTCCGTGTACGCTCGTCAATTCGTTGGCGGCCTTCATCGACCGGACGTCGGTGCGGTCCGAGGTCTGCCGCCGACGATCGCGATCGAGCAGCGCACGACCCGCGGTAGCCGGCACTCCACCGTCGCGACGGCGACCGAGATCTACCATCACCTGCGGCTGCTCTATGCGAAGATCGGGAAGGTCCACTGTCCCGACTGTCAGATCCCGATCGCGAGTCGGAGCAGACGAGAGATTCTCGAGAGCATCGTCCACGAGCAATCGGGTCGGAAGGTGCGCATCCTGGCTCCGATCGTTCGGAGCCGGAAGGGCATTCACCGAGAAGCCATCGAAAGGGCGCGACGGCTGTCGGCTCGAGGCATTCGGATCGACGGAGAGTCGTGGTCCTTCGAGGAGGGCCTGCCGCCCCTTCCGGCGCGGCACCGCGAGCACGACATCGACGTCTGGGTCGAGGACGTGACGGTCGAAGCTGCCGAGCTGTGTCTGCTCCGAGAGGCGCTCGATCGAGCCTGGGAGTGGTCTCGGCAAGACGTGCGCGTCCTGGATGTCGAAAGCGAAGACGAGCATCTCTACAGCTTGGAGTCCGCCTGCCCCGATTGCGGGCGCTCCGTCGAGGAGCCCGATCCGAGGCTGTTCTCGTTCAACAGCCGCCGTGGAGCTTGCCCTGACTGCTCGGGCCGAGGTGTGGTGTATCGGATCGGCGGCCCAGAGCTGCTCGGTGACCCGGGACAGACGCTCAAGAGCGGTGGCATCGCCTTCTTGCAAGGTGGACCGATGCGGCGCTCCTTGGGGCGCAAGGTTTGGAGTGAGATCGCGGACGCCGGATACTCGGCCCGAGAGAAGCTCGGTGATCTCACTGAGAGCGAGCGAGAGCGACTCCTGCGCGGCGGGCGAGGATTCCGTGGCCTGATCGCGATCGCCGAAGATCTCGAGCGATCGAGCACGAAGGACAGCGTGCTGAATCACCTGCGCCGGTTCCATGTCGAGGAGGAGTGCCCGACTTGTCACGGAGACCGGCTTCGGCCCGAGGCGCTCTCTGTACGAGTTGGTGGCCAAGGGATCCACGAGCTGGTCGCGTGCTCGATCGAGGCCGCGGCGAACGTGTTGGATGCGCTCGAGCTGAAGGGGCGAGAGCGAACGATCGGCCTGCGCCTGATCAAAGAGATCCGCTCCCGGCTGGCGTTCCTCGAGTCGGTCGGGCTCGGCTACCTCTCCCTCGATAGGCGCACCGATTCACTCTCGGGTGGAGAGGCCCAGCGGATCCGGCTGGCAGCTCAGCTCGGCTCGAACCTCTCGGGCGTCTGCTACGTCGTCGACGAGCCGACGATCGGCATTCACCCCCGAGACAACGCCAAGCTCCTCGCCGCGCTCGCCGAGCTCCGGGACCAGGGCAACACGATCGTCGTCGTCGAGTACGATGAAGAGACGATGCGCGTCGCCGACCACATCGTGGACCTCGGCCCGGGAGGGGGGCGCTCGGGGGGCCGAATCGTCGCGCAAGGGACTTTCGAGGACATCTTGAAGGATCCGAGCTCGGTCACGGGTGCAGGGCTGCGGCGGCAGGTGCGCGACCTGGCGCCAGCTCGCCCCGGCCGCGGCCGGGCCGGTGAGATCGCCCTCGCCGGTGTGACCCATCACAACCTGCGTCGCATCGACGTTCGGATTCCGTTGGGGGCTCTGGTAGTCGTGACCGGAGTCTCGGGCTCGGGCAAGAGCTCGCTCGTTCGAGAGGTGCTTCTCCCGGCGGTGCAACGCCGCTTAGGGCTCCTCGGGGCAAGCCCGGGCGCCCATGATGCTTTGAGCATCAAGGGCGAGCTGGCGCGCTCCAGCGAGGTGGATCAGTCGCCGATCGGGAAGACGCCTCGCTCGATTCCCGCAACCTACGTCGGTATCTGGGACGAGATCCGGAAGCTCTTCGCGGGTCTGCAAGAGTCCCGAGCGCGCGGTTACTCGGCGTCGCGATTCTCCTTCAACGTACGGGGTGGGCGCTGCGAGGAGTGCTCCGGGCAAGGTCGGATCCGCGTCGAGATGAGCTTCCTGCCCGACGTGCTGGTCGACTGCGAGACCTGCGGCGGACGTCGCTTCGATCGGGAGACGCTGGTCCCGCGCTTTCGAGGCGCTTCGATTGCCGACGTCCTCGAGATGACGATCGAGGAGGCGCTGGAGCTGTTCGAGAACGTCCCCAAGATCCGCCAGCCCTTGGAAGTGCTCGTGAGGCTGCGGCTGGGCTACCTCACCCTGGGCCAACCCTCACCGACTCTGTCGGGCGGTGAGGCGCAACGAATCAAGCTCGCGGCTGAGCTCGGCAGGCGCACGCGCAAGCCGACCCTCTACGTGCTCGACGAGCCGACGACGGGGCTGCATCTGTCGGATGTCGCCGGACTCATCGATGTACTGCAGGAGCTGGTCGACGAAGGGCACACGGTCGTCGTCATCGAACACAACCTCGACATCGTCGCGGCGGCGGACCATGTGATCGACCTCGGCCCTGAGGGCGGCGAACATGGCGGGCGCATCATCGCCCGGGGCCATCCGACCGAGCTTGTGAAGCGACGCCGCTCGGCCACTGCGGCCTGCCTCCGAGAGTACCTGCGCACGAAACCCGAGTCCGGCGAGCGACAAGTCGCCGAAGAAGCAGCCGGTTGAAGCCAGGCCCCGCGCGACGGAAGACCGGGCCCCGCGCGAAGGAAGACCAGAGCCCGCGCGACGGAAACGGGAAGAGGCCGCAGAGCGGGGCTTCGCCCTCTCGACGGTGCCGTCGATCGAGCGGAGAGGCGCCGAGCAAGGGTGCCTTCGGAGAGCACAGCCTTGCCGGTATGCGGTTGCCTCGACCCAAGCTTGCTCCAGTCCAGAGAGCCATGACCGGGCCCCGCGCGACGGAAGACCAGAGCCCGCGCGACCGAAACGGGAAGAGGCCGCAGAGCGGGGCTTCGCCCTCTCGACGGTGCCGTCGATCGAGCGGAGAGGCGCCGAGCAGGGGTGCCTTCGGAGAGCACAGTCTTGCCGGAACGCTGTAGCCCCGGCCCAAGCTTGCAGCAGTCGACTCGGGCACTCCTTCTCGCCCGAATCAGTGACCCAGCTTCTCGAGATAATCGAGCATCGCGCGTACGTCCTGCTCGCCTTCGCTCCCGGCCGGCGCTGCCTCTTGATACTCGCGCAGGAGCTGCGTGGCTCTCGGAAGGTCCTCGAAGGCAGGGGAGGCGGCGAGCAGTAGCCCCAATGCGCGCCGAGTATCGATCCACCAAGGAGGATGCTCGCCGGTCTCGTCCTGCCGGCGCAGCTCCCGCTCCAAGAATGCCACGACCTTTTTGGCGACGGGGTGTGCGGCGGGAGTCGATTTGCCAGCCGGGCTGGCGAGGAGCAAGGCGCCCTGGACCATCAAATGATGGAAACGAAAACGGCTCTGGTGCTCGAAGCTCCACGGATCGTACTCGCGAAAGAAGCTCTCGGTCGAAATCGAGCCGATGATGGAGAGCGTACGCTCCAGCCGATCAGACAAGGTGGGCGCTTCTTCGCGAGGGTAGATGCGCATCACGAGTCCATGGGGCACCGCCTGGTATCGAAGCTGGAACGAGGTCTCCTTCCAGCCGGCGAAGCAAACCGGTCGGCTCTCGATCAGATGGTCGATCCAATGGATGTTCTGCGTGCCAGGCAGACCGGAATAGCGGTCGGGTGAGACCTCGGGTGCCCAGAAGGGGCGATCGATCAAGGCTCGATGCCACTCGGCAGGGGTCGTGTCGGCATCTTCGATCGCCTTGACCAGCGTCTCATCGATTCGCAGCGAGCGCTCCCGGGCTTGGAACAGGACGAAGCCGACGTCTCGGCCGAGCAGACTCCCGTGGATCGTGTCTCGAGTGAAGGTCACTTGCGTCTGGCCGTCGGGCAGCGCCGAGAGTTGAACCGGCAGACCACGATCGATGGTCGTGATGCGACTCGCGGTCGCGATCCGGATCGACTGCTCGTTCTGGGCGAGCACGCGGCCTTGCAGCGGAGCCGTCCGAAGGCTCAACCGCTGCACCCGGTCCAGTGGAGGCAAGAGGCCGGGATGCCTTTGCCGCAGGTACCGCACGTACCAGTCGTACGTCATCAGCTCTTGGTCGATGAGCAGGACATCGGTGCGAAGGCTCTCGGTCGTCTGGAGCGCTGTGATCGAGTTCGTCAGGAGGTCTCCCCGAGTGAACAGGACCGCATTCTTCGGCGTCGATGCGAGGAGGGCGCGGCCGAGGTCCTCGGTGAACGTGTTGTCGCGTTGCTGAACGTCTTCGAAGTGGAGTGCGATCGGAGTCGATAGCGTGACGATCACGATCATCACGATCGCCCACGGTCTCTGAATCGCCGAGAAGAGCCTCGCCGCGCCGAGTCCCATGACGACGGCCAAGATCAATCCCGGCAGGATGTGGAAGCGCTCGACGACTCCGAGATAGACCGGTGGGTTGGCCGGAAAGGCGATGAGCCCGAAGAAGGCCCAAAAGCCCCCCGCCGAGACCGCGAGAGGCAAGGCGAAGGCGAATGTCCCTCGGGTCCACAAGGAGCCTTCCTCGCCTCTGCTGGGCCTTCTTACCAGGAACGAGACGGCCGCGGCGAGGTACAAGCCCCCAATCCAGCCGAACTGCGGGAGGATCGAGGCGAGGAAATGACCGAAGTGGCTGAAGTCGGCCACGAGCTTCTTCGACTCGGGGGCCAGGCTCAACGTCCCGTAATCGCCTCGCGCGAGGATCCAGAGGAATCCGCGGAGAGTGGTCGGATCGCCCCAAAGAGGCCATCCTTCTCGGCTGGCGGCCCAAGGGAGGTACAGGAGCGGCAGGAGCCCGGCGAGGAGGCAGACGGTGACTTGGAGCAGGAGGGCTGGGGGTCGTAATGCCGCGTCTCGGGAGAGTCCGACGAGCTCACGGACAAAGGGACTGATCGCGAGGAGCACGCTCCATCCCAAGACCGGCCCGGCGATGATGATGAGCGTGTGGTGGTGGGCCCAGGTCAGCCCGGTGAGGAGCGCCATTCCCAACAGGCAGCGCTGGATGGCGCGGCCTGGGTGGATCTCATCTCCCTTCATCGCCCGGAGCATTCGCAGGAACGCCCAGATCAGCAGCGCCGCCATCAAGTTGTTCAGCGCAAAGACCTCGGCGACGATCGCGTACTTCCAGAAGGGAAGGCTCGTCGCGAGCAGACCGCCACTGACGAGTCCGGCCGCGACGGATCCGGTCCACCGGCCGATCGCGTGACACAGGAGCGCGACCGCGAGAGCGTTCGTGAGCGCAGAGAGCAGATTGAGCCGAAAAGCGATGCTCCCAACGGGCGTCAAGGAGGCGAAGCCCTTGGCGAGGATCGTGTAGAGCGGGTAGCCCGGCGGGTGCGCGACGCCGAGTCGGTGTGAGACGGCGATCAGCTCACCGGAGTCCCCGGCGGGAGCTCCCGGATGAAGAGTGAGCCAGTAGAGCCCAAGTGCCGCGATACCGAGGACTGCGGAGCTCAGTAAGAGGCGGTTGCGGGACAAAGTCACGGGTCTCGCTGGAAAGGGGAGGATCTGGCGAGCGGCCATTTCAGCGCCGATCGTTGTTCGGCGCAAGGACACCCGGCGATCCGGGAGGGTTTTTTGCCCTGTCGTGAAGACTTTTTCGATTTTCCGTGTCCCGATGGGCCTTTTCGAACGACTTGGGGGGCGAAACGACAAGGGATTCGCCGGTGCACTTCACATCCGAGAGTGCTTCACCGTTCCCATGGGGCCCGGGACCGATAGCAGGGCCGCACATCACAACTTCTCTTTCGGGGCGGGTGAGAGCAGTCGCCGGAGGTGAAGGCACCGGCAACTTCAAAAGAAAATCGGGGGTCGGCCTTGGCGTGGGAAGGTCCGATTCAGTCCTCGAGACGATCGACCGGTGTGCTGGGCGCCGGGGTCGACCCCCTTTCTCTGTTGCATCTCGATCGGTGTTTCGCGGGTGAGTCGGCTCCGGGGGGAACGTGGCGGTGGAGCCGACTCCTTTTTCAGAATCGCAGCGGCTCCGGCGGGGGAAGCTCGTCGGCTTCGGGCCGGACGGGTGATGTGCTGACCGTCGGAGCCGCTCTCTGAAACCAGGGCCCGCGCAAGCGAGAGCCGATTCCGCGCCAGCACAGTCCGAAGAGCCGCATTCGGACTGCCGGCTTCAGCCGGTCTCCGTGTCCTCCATTCAAGCGCCATGGAGAAGACTCAGACCTCAGATCCGAGACTCCGTGGCCCGACGCTGCCATGTGCCGGACGACCGGAGTTCCGGGGTGGAGCGGGTCATCCAGTCTGGCGAAGCCCCACAGGGACATTTTGACCCGTCTTTCGAGGGCGGGGACGTGTCGACCCATTGTACTGATCGCCGGACCAGCTTCGGTCAGGTGCCTTGCCAGGCTTGTAAGATTCAAACCTGCATTGGGTTACGGGCCGAGCGCCCGCTACGGCGATTTCTTTGTGCTCTTGGCCCGGTCGTTGCGATTCTACGCCCACAGACCTCCTCGACGGGAACACGAGGGGCTCGGAAACAAAACAAGACACGGATCGCGAAGGAACCGAGAGTTGTGGGTCACGGCCCAGGACTCTCGGTTTTTTTTGGGGGGCCCAGAGAGCTCACCCAGGCAGATTCGAGGGCCTCGCCGCGGGAGACAGAAGATCACTTGGCGTGTCGAGACCGGGGGACAAAACGTCTCAGGTGTTCGCATTTCGAACAAAAGTGTTCCAACGGTCGGACCGTTGCCCGGGCAGGGGGGCATGCGCCTCAGAGCCCAAAAAATGGCCTTTCCAGGAGCCTCTTCGAGATGCCGGCGTTCGACCGACATCTTTTTCGAGCGACTTTCCTCGTTTGGTCCCGATGTTGCTCTCTCATCGCCCGGAAACAAACACGGAACACAACGAACGGGAGAGCCCGCCAGCGGGGTCTCCCGTTTCGTTTGGTTGCTCGATCAATCAGCTCGAGAGCGTTGCAGGGGATGAGCCTTCCGCGTATACTTCCCGCTCCGAACAGCCGATAGGGCTGTTGTTCGAACGCAGGGGTGTAGCTCGAATTGGTAGAGCAGCGGATTCCAAATCCGCGGGTTGGGGGTTCGAATCCCTCCGCCCCTGCCAGCTTCTCTCTTCCCGATCGAGGGCGTCCGCCGGACGATGAGTTGAAGCGACGAACCAATGAAAAAGCCCTCGATCACTCGAGGGCTTTGGCAGTCGTGGCGGAGCCCGCCAGGATCAGGCAGGCGGCTTGAGCTCGTTGATCATGCCCCGGGCCGCATCCTTGTCCTCGAACCACTTGTAATTCACCGGGATGTAGCCCTTCCACTCGTCGGGCACTTCGTCCTCGGGGAAGATCGCTTCGACCGGGCAGGCCGGCTGGCAAGCGCTGCAGTCGATGCACTCCTCGGGATTGATGTAGAGGGTGCGGTCCTGACCCTCTTCATAGTGTATGCAATCCACCGGACAGGCATCGACGCACGCCTGGTCACGAACATCCACGCAGGGCTCGGTGATGATGTAGGTCACGCTCTTTCTCCTGGATGCATCGATGGGGCCGACCCGCTTCGACAACCTCTCCGCACCGGGTCGGGGCCATGGGCGCTCGGTGCCCCGAGCGGGCGTCATCCTAGCACGGGGCCTCACGAATTCCACCAAATCCGGACGAAGGCTCGGTTTCGGCTCGCCCTCCGTGGCCAGGAACGGTGCGCGAGGGCCGCGAAGAGGACCGCTTCGCCCGAACCCCTCCTGAAGGCGATGCTTGTGCCCGAGCGCCCGGATCCCGGGAGATCAAGAACGCCGCCTGCGCACCCGATAAAGACTGAGAATGGCACGGTGCTGAACACCATCCAAGACTCACTGACTTGCAGGCGGCCCCATGGTGATCTGCCCCGGTTGTGGTCACGACAACCGATCGACGAGACAATTTTGTCGGCAATGCGGTCAGGGTCTCGGTGAGCCGTGGCCTCCATCGGCGGCCGTCAACGGTCCCGGGGACTTGTTCTGTGGATCCTGCGGAGCGGAATTCGGCGACGTCCCTCGAAGCCGCCGCGGAGTCGAGCGGCCGCCGCGCGTCCTCCACTCGGAACGAGCCGCCGCTTCCGAGGCCAGCGCCGCCGCCTCATCACTCGCGATCGAGGACGGACAGCCGACGCGCCTCCAGCCTGATGCCCTGCCTGCGGAAGCCCCGGCGCCAGAGCCTTCGCCAGCCGCCGAGCCCGATCACCGGCGCGACAACCAACGAAAGTTCTTGAACGAGCTCCTCTCCGATCTCGAGGAGCTCGGGCCGGATGAGCCTACGTGAATCTACCTGCGCGCCTCAAAGACCGCTTGATCAAGATCCTGATCGAGCAGATGGGCTGTCCGGGCGACCGGATCAAGGAAGCCCAGACCGAGTCCTTGGCCGGCAAAGGGGACCTGATCGAGCTGATCCTCCTCCGAAAGGACGCGACCGAGGAGCAGGTCTTCCGCGCCCTGGCCCAGATGTCGGGTCTGGAGTTTCGTGAGTTCGACCCGAAGGCCCTCGACTCGGAGGTGGTCGAGACGATCTCGAAGGAGGTGGCGCTCGAGCACGACCTCGTTGTCATCGGGGCGAGCGCCAACGGAGTGACGGTCGCGCTCTCGAACCCCTTCAACGTCCGAGGCGTCGACCGGGTCGAGGAAATCGTTCGGCGACCAGTCTTGCCAGTGGTCAGTACTCCAAGCCGGATCCGCGAGGCGATCCAGGCCTGCTACGAGCCCAGCGCCGAGATCGAGCTGGGGGACCCGACGCTCGACCTGCGTCACCTGACGGACGAGGTCCTCGCCGATCCCGACCGGCTCCAGGCCGTGGCCGGAGAGAACCCGATCGTCCAGGTCGTCGATCAGGTCTTCCGCCGGGCGCTCGAGGACGGCGCGAGTGACATCCACATCGAGCCCCGGGAGCTGAAGCTTCGCGTGCGGCTCCGCGTCGACGGCGTCTTGCAAGAGCTGGTGAGCCTGCCCCGGGAGCTGATCTCTCCAGTCTGCTCACGCATCAAGGTGTTGGCCGGGCTCAACATCGCCGAAAAGCGCAAGCCCCTCGACGGTGTGATCGTGCTGACCCTCGGCGGCGGCCGTAAGGTCGAGCTGCGCGTCTCTTCCCTGCCGACGATCTACGGCGAGAAGATCGTATGCCGCGTCTTCGACCGGTCGCGCCAAT
Source organism: Planctomycetota bacterium (assembly GCA_040219065.1). Lineage (GTDB taxonomy): Bacteria > Planctomycetota > OFTM77 > OFTM77 > OFTM77 > OFTM77. The sequence goes on along the minus strand of JAVJTD010000191.1, from coordinate 21,867 downwards.
CGATCGAGCTGGACAAGCTCGGCTTCTCGCCCGACATCCTCAGCGGGATCAAGCAGATCCTCGCGAGCCCCTACGGCATGGTGTACGTCACCGGTCCGACGGGCTCGGGTAAGAGCACCACGTTGAGCGGAATGCTCTCCTACATCAACTCTTCCGAGATCAACATCGTCACGGTGGAGGACCCGGTCGAGTACCGGTTGCAGCTCGTGAACCAGGTGCACGTCGATGCTCGCTCGGGCCGCTCGTTCGCCGACTCTCTGCGCGCCATCCTTCGCCAGGACCCCGACGTCGTGATGATCGGTGAGACGCGCGATCAGGAGACCGCGACGATCGCGATCCAGGCGGCGCTCACGGGCCACTTGGTGCTCTCCACCCTTCACACCAACACCGCCATCCAGGCGATTCCCCGCCTCCTGAACATCGGCGTCCAGCCATTTCTCATCGGACCGTCACTCCTCGCGGTCCTTGCCCAACGTCTCGTGCGCAAGGTCTGCACCGAGTGCGCCGAGGTCATGGAGCCCGATCCGGGACTGCTCGAATCGATGGGCTTCGAGGAGCTCATCGGCTCGGGGAAGTTCCGGAGCGGTCCGGGATGTGACCACTGCCGCGGCACCGGCTACCGCGGCCGGATCGGCGTTCACTCCCTCCTCCTGGTCGTCGAAGAGATCCGAGAGCTCATCTACAAACGCGCGACCGACGCCGAGATCCAAGAAGCCGCCGAGCGCCACGGCCACCGAGAGCTCTGGGTGGACGCGATGCGAAAGGCGCTGCTCGGTCTCACTTCAATTGATGAAGTGATGCGCGTCACCTCCCAGGTCTGATCGAGGGAGCCGTCTCTCGTCGCTCTATCCCGATCGGATCGCCAACCACGAAAAAGGGGCGCCCGACCGGTGGATTCGCACCGATCGGACGCCGTCGTCCAGGCGGGGGAGAGTCACCTGGGATGTCACATGGCGGTGAGTGCTTGCTGCATGTTCAAAGCCGCGTCCGCATGATGCGGCTCCAAGCGGACGGCTTCCTTGAACTGGCTGAGCGCCGCTTCGGTGTTGCCGGAGCGCAGGTAAGCCACGCCGAGGTTGTTGCGAAGGTGGGCATTCTCTCCATCGATGCGCACGGCTCGCTCGAGGAGGATCAGCGCACCTTCGGCATCCCCGCGCTCGAGCATGAGGACCGCGAGGTTGTTCAAGGCCTCGGGGTTCTCGCCGGTGCGGTGCGCCGCCTTGGCGAACTCCTCGACGGCCTCTTCGCTCTTACCTTCAGCGTAGTGGATCAAGCCGAGGAGCAGCAGCGCGTCACCATCGAGAGAATCGAAGGCGAGGGACTGCTCGAGGTGCTCGAGCGCGCCACGGTAGTCCCCTTCGGAGTACAGAGAAGCGGCGCGCAGGAGGTGGACTCCGGCCAACCCGGCGGTCGAGATCGAGATCGGTCCGTCTTTGACCTTCTCGCCGTCCTTGGCCCGACGCAGGATCCGAAACTCGCCCTCGTCGAGAGCCTTCACCTCTTCGGGCAGCTTCTCGGCGATCGGTAGTCCCGGCTCTTCCGGGATCCAGCCGAAGACATCACCTGCGTGGAACGAGCGCTGGGCCGCCATCACCTTGGAACGAGCGGAATTGGCATCCCGCTCGCCCTCGGCACCGACGATTCGCGGTGTCATCATGATCGCCAGCTCGGTCTGTTGCTCTTGCTGCAACGTGCTTCGGAAGAGGAAGCCCAGCAGCGGAATGTCTCCGAGGATCGGCACCTTCTGAACGACCTCGTTCTTACGCACCGAGCGCAGGCCGCCGATCACGATGGTCTGACCGTCTTGGACACGCAACGTGGTCTGGGTCTCGCGCACGTTGAAGATCGGCTCGATCTGAAGACCGTCCGGCGTGGTGACGAAGCCCTCGACCGCGGTGATGCTCGGCTCGATGTGGGCCATGATGACCCCGTCTTCACCGATCTGCGGCGTGATCTTCACCGAGACGCCGGCGTCCTCGAAGCGGATGTCGTATTCGGTGCGAATCCCGCCTTCACCGTCCACGACGTTGCGTTCGATGATCGGCACGCGCTCGACGACCGCGAGAGTCGCCAGACGATTGTTGAGTGTCGCGACGCGCGGACGCGACAGGATGCGGACCTGATCGGATTGGCGCATCATGTCGACAGCGACCGCGAGCTCGTTCGGACGCAGGATGCCGATGTTGAACGCCGAGCCACCGGCCGCGAGCGTCTGGGTGATCGCCGTTCCACCTTCGAGCGTTCCGACCTCATCGGAGTTCAGGTAGTCGGGAAAGATCCCGTACGAGAATCCGAGGCGGAACTCGTCGTTGAGCGTGACCTCGAGAACCTCGGCCTCGACGATGACCTGGCGGCTGAGCGACTCCTCCACCTCACGCAAGTGGCGAGCGATGCGGCGGACGATGTTCGGGCTGTCGGTGATCTCGACGCGCCCGGCGATCGGATTGATCACCGCGCTGCCCTCCGTCGACAGCATGCCGTCGATCTCGTTGTTCAAGTTGTCCCAGATCTGCAGCCCGTCCGCCCCCGAGTTGGAGACGTAGTCCATGCTGAAGACCCGAGTGATCTTGTCCTCGATGTAGAGGAACGAGCCATCTCGCCGGAACGTCAAGTCGCGCGCTTGCAGGATCGCTTCGAGCGCCTGCTCCACACCGACGTTCTTGAAGTCGAGGCTGACGGCGCCCGTCACCGAATCCGCGATGACGAGATTGATGTCCGCGTCCTTGAAGAGTGACATCAAGATGTCACGAACATCGGCTCTCCGTGCGGCGAGCGTGAACTCACCACCGTTGGGCGTGGCGAGGCGAAGCTCGGGCTCGAGCAGCACGGCCCGTCCCACAGGCGCCGGTTTGCGTGGCGCCGGTAAGGGATGTTGTTTCTGGGGCTCGTCTTTCTGCGAGACACAGCTCGCGAAGACGGCGCCCAGGATGATCAGAAGCGTTGCACTGCGAAACATGTTACTTGGCTCCCCCGTTGATGGAGACGACGCGTGTCGATTCTCCACGAGCCAGGACGACCTGTTTGGGACGGATCTCCAAGAGGATCTCCTCTCCCAGGAAGTCACCCTCACGCAGGGTGATTCCGTTCAAGACGGCGACCTTGCTGGTCGGACCAGCGAGGATCACCGACACCGTGACCGGCGGCGGAGGAGGAAGCTCTTCCTCCTCTTCCGGCTCGGACTTCGTTTCTGCGGGCTTGCCGGCGAGGAGCGCGTCGGTCAGGCGTGCGGCTTGATCCGACTGCCGGACCTGCTCCTGCTCGGTCAAGAATGGGTTGCGGTCGCTCTCGAGAGCGATCGCCGCCTTCGTGTTCTCGCGAGATCGAGCGACCGACTTCATGGTCGACGCCGCTCCGCTCTCGGTATTCTTCGGGCTCTCTTTCTTCGTGGCGCGGGCCTTCGACACGCTCGCCGAGGACTTGGCCTTGGCGTCGCCGCGGAAGACGTTCACGTAGACCGCCAGAAAGACCATCGCGGCCATGAGCGGAATGAGAACCTTCTTGTTCTTCAGCATGTCTGCTCTCTTTCGTTGGATCTCTCAGGTTCTCGAACCGTCATTTCCGTGCGTAGACTTCGAGCTCGATGATGGCGCGCACCTTCGGGAAGCGCCGACCGATCGCGAGGTTTCGGAGTCCGAAGAACCGGTCCTCGCTCTCGAGCTCGTCGAGGAACTCCCGAAGCTGGGTGTAATCGCCCTCGAGCTGGAGCTGCACCGGATGTCGATAGAGCGGGGGCTCCTGCCCGGTCGCTCCCGACTCCGGTCGCCACATCACCGGCTTGAACGTCTCGTACTGGATGGAATCGAAGCCCATTTGCTCGGCGCGTCGCACGCAGGTCTCCACGAATCGGGGCAGATCCGATTCCACGGGAATCCATGCGTCCGTCGGGAACTCCGGCACCGGGGGCTTGCGGTCGTACTCGGCCTGCGTCGCCTCGATCCTGGAACGTAACGAGCCCTGCTGCTCGACGAGCGAGTGCACCTTCTGGTAGCGAAGGGCGCAGGGAATGCCGGCTGCAATCGACGGCACCAGCAGGCTCAAGCCCACGATCACCGCGCGCGAGATCTTGAATCTTTCCTTGTCCTTCATGAGTCCCCCCTGAGCGTGCCTTGGACCTGGAAGCCCAGCTCGGCGCCTTCACCTTCTTGCCGCTGAGTCGTGGTGTCGTACTCCGCTTGGGAGAAGAGCTCGGCCGCCTGGAGCGACTCGAACAGCCGTCTCATCTCGCTGGCAGCGTCGGAGGCGCGCTCACCGACCACGCGGCCGGTGAGCTCGAGCTTCCATCCGTCCTTGCCCGGAGTGAGCAGCACGCGATCCAGGCGTGCGCTGGCCGGAACCACGCCCGCAATGGCATCGAGCAGCTTCTTGCTGTCGGGAGCCTCGCTCGCCAGGAGCTGGCGCACGGGCTCGACGTAAGGATCGGGTGGCGGCGGCTCAGGCTTCTCGCGGATGAGCTGGGAGAGCAACGCCCTCGAGCGGTCGATCTCCTGAACGAGGGCCGACCGCTGCACGTCGAGGTTCTCGAAGAGAAAGTACCCGGCGGCGAGGATGCCGGCGGCGGTACCTACCGAGAGAAGCTTGGGCAGCAGCGGGGTGCCCTTTCGCATCGCGCGCTTGAAGCGCCGGAGGGCCAAGATGTCGTTCGCCTCGAGACCGAGCGCGGCAGAGACCGCGAGCGGCGCTTGGACGTCGCTGCCCAAGGCGAAGCGAGGCAGTCGCTCGCAGGGGAGACCGAGGCCTTCCTGCAGGACCGAGAGGGACTCGTCGTCGAGGACCCGATCCGAGACGATCCAAAGGCGCTTCGGCTCGGTGCCCGACTCGCTGGCGAAGTTGACGAGAGTGCGATCGAACTCGGCGATGATTCCACCGAGGCGGTGCGAGGGATTCGGAGGTGGCACTTCTTGAAGAGGACCGCCACCAACCTTCGACTCGAAGAGCTGCAAGAGATCGGTGTCTCGCCGGTGCGCCGAGGCGACGAGCCCGTGTCCGATGTCTCTCGAGGCCAGCAGCCTTCCATTCGAGACGACCGAGAGTGTCGAGCTCTCACGTCCGAGATGCGCGAGGGCGAGGTCTTCCTTCTCGTCGCTCAGAGCCGAAGCGCTGAAGAGAAAGGGCACGCCGGTGCCGATCAAGCGGACCTCGAGACCGGTCTGTTTGGCGAGCTGGAGCGCCTCTTCCACCTGGCGCTTGGGCGCGGCGGCGAGGAGGATGCGGACCTGAGCCTTTTTCTTCTTGGTGCCCTTGAGGCGTCCCTGCGCGGCCCAGGCGGTGACGAGCTCTTCGCGGGACTCTTCGCGGAGACGCTCGATGGCACGGGCGACGAGTGCCGACATCTCGCGGCGACCGACAGCCGGTAGGACGAGGTCACGATGAATCACGTCCCGCCGGTTGATGACCACGGCGGCCGGCAGTTGACGGCACTTGACCTTTTCCAGGAGCAGCTCCTGCAAGGCCCCGACCTCGGCCTCGAGACCTTGCCCGTGACGAGGAATCTCCTCGACGCTGACTCGGTCCATGTGGCTGCCTCGGCGCCGGAAGATGGCGAGGGCGAAATGGTCCTCGCCAATCTCCAAGCCGATTCGAAAAACGGACATCGTGAGCTCTCCCCGGACAGATTCTCAGATCAGAAGGTGACGTCATCCGCCGTGTAGGCGATTCCGTCGGGACCCGGACTGAACACCGACAACGTGCCGGCGATCGACTGGAAGGGGCTTCCCCAACCGTCTCGGGCATACTCGGGCCCGAGCTCGAGCAGCGCGCGATCGACGTTCAGCCAGTCGCCCGTCAACTGGGCGGGCTCGAAGACGAGACGGGGGCCGAGACCGAGGCCGCCACCCCCATCGCCGCCGGCTTGCTCGTCCTCGGGGCAGGCACCGAGCACATCGCCGTGTGCGAGGTGGGCCGCCAGGGCGGAAGCGCCGATCGTCATGGTCTGGGTATTGCCATTGCCCGGAGCCCGGTGGCAGATGGTGATATGGTCCTCGTCGGTGTCGTTCTCGGGGCAGAAGCCTTCGCTTCCGCCCTCGTCCTCGTCGTCGTCACCTCCGCCGAGGAGGTCGCCCAAGAGATCGTCGCCTTCGTCGTCACCGGCCCCTTCGCCGCCGGGCTCGTACTCCCAGCGCACGGTGGGAGACAGGTTTCGGATCGCGACCCGGATGTCTTGAAGACGATCGCGCGTGATGCGCGTCGCGGGTAGGTCGCTCGAGACGACGAGCAGGATGTCATCCCCCTCGCCTTCCTCGTCGACCCCGTTCGGTCCGCGCGAGTAGAGGCGGATCGCGGGATTCTCTTCCTCGAGGATCTGGTAGCTGTAGCGAACATTGGCACCCCATTGATCATTGACGGCGCCGTCGGAGAGCGTGCCCCTGACGAAGCGCGTCTGGAAGACGGGGTCGTCCAACGTCTCGGGATACTGGCCATGCTCGTAGAAGTAGAGCTGCAGCGCGTCGCCCAGGAGCTGGATCTCATCGCGCGCAATGTTCTCTCGCTTGGTCATCTCTTCGCGGATGACCAAAGGGAAGATCATCCCGGCCAAGATGGAGATCGTGGCGAGACCGATCAGGATGTCGAGCATCATGAAGCCCGACTCCGCGGTCCGCCGCGAATTCAATTGGGAGGGTTGGCTCGGAGTCATTTCTGGAACCTCTGCGATCAAGTCTTGCCGATGTAACTGACCATCTTGAACATGGTGTAGAGCACCGTGATGGCCATGAACCCCACGAGACCTCCCATGCCCGCGATGATCGCGGGCTCGAGAACGGCGAATGCCTTTTGGATGGACGCTTTGACCTCGCGGTCGTAGTAGCATTTGACCTTCTGCAATGTGTGGCCGAGCTTTCCCGTTTCTTCGCCGACACTGATCATGTTGATGACCATGGGCGGGAGATTGCCGGTCGAGCGCAGGGACTCGGCGATGCCTTGTCCCCGGGTGACCAGGCGTTCGGCCTCTTCGAGTGATTTGGAGTACACGGCATTGCCGACCAGGCGCTGGCACATCGATAGCCCGGCCGTGACCGGAACGCCGGCATGGAACAACACGGCCATGTTCTGTGCGAAGCGCGCGAGGGCGATCTTGCCGATCACCTTGCCGAAGATCGGGATCTTCAGCTTCGCGGAATCGAGCCAATAGGTTCCTTTCTCGAAGCGCTTGACCATCCGCAAGGCGAGCAAGATGGCGATCAGCGAGCCGATGAGGAGATGCCAATACGAAGTGAAGAAGTTGGACACCGAGATCAGGATGCGCGTCGGCAGCGGGAGCGGCATCTGCGCCTTGATGAAGATCTCCATGAAGGTCGGAATGACGAACGTGATCAGGAGGATCACGAGGCCCAAGACAGCCGTGAGGATGATCGTGGGGTAGATCGTCGCTTGCTTGATGTGTCCTTTGATCTCGGATTGCCATTCCATGTAAGCCGCGATCTCTTGAAGCGTCCCTTCCAGGTTTCCCGAGATCTCGCCGGCCGCGACGAGGCTGACGTAGATCGGGGCAAACACTCTGGGGAAGCGCTCGAGCGCCTCGGAGAAGGAGGCGCCTTCGTGCAGGTCGCTCGAGATCTTCTCGATGATCTTCTTCAGGCGAGCATCCTCGAGCTCTGCGCTGAGCAGGTCGAGGCTGGCAACGAGAGGCACGCCGGCCGAGATCATCGTCGAGAGGTTCAGGGTGAACTCCTGAAGGGCCTTCGACTTGACCTTGGCGCGACTGGTCTTGGTCTTGACGGACGCCCTCTTCTCCGCGCGCGCCTCCACGAGGAGGAGCCCCTCGGAGGCGAGACGCTCCTCGAGCTCCCGCTCGGAGCCGAGCTGCATCTCGCCGCGAGTGCGTCTGCCATCACGACCGATTGCGCGATAGTGGTAGAGCGTCATGAACCGCCTGCCTCACGTTGCTTGGGCTCGTCGACGAAGCGTCTTCGGCGACGAGCCCGATGCCACCTGGTTCAGATCCGAAGGCTCAGCGCTGGTACACCAGGGCCAAGACGTCATCACCGACCGCGTCGTCGGCGGCCGTCAAGACCGAGAGAGTCTCGATCGTGCCGTCGGGGCCGGCGGTGAGCACGACGCACTTGCTGCCGTTGTCCGCGACCGCGCCACCGGTGGCGGCGACGTTGCAGATGTAGGGACGGCCCCACGGATCCATGTTGACGGAGCCGAGGAACGGACCCTTCCAGCGGAACTCACCGCTATCGGGATAGCCGGCGGTGTTGCTGGTGAGGTGATCCTCGAAGGTGCTGTTCTCGGTACCCGTGTACCAGCCGTTGGCGTCTTCGCCTGTGTAGCGATCGATGTTGTCCTCGATGTCGGCCGTGACGCCGCTGAGGAGGCGCTCGGCGTCTCCCTCGGTCGGGAACTGGCCGACGTCCTTGTAGAACTTGCCGATCGCGGCAGCGATCACCTGAACTTCATTGCGGGCACGGGACAGCTTGGCTTCGTCGATCTGCTGGACGACTAGCGGAGTGAGAATCGCCGCGAGGAGCGCGACGATCGAGATGGCGACGACGCCTTCGACCAGAGTGAAGCCCGCTTGGCGGTTTTGGACACGAGTCATGTTTCGAGACCTTTCTACATGCCGACAGTCGAAACGTTGTTCACGCAGTTGTGGAGCTTGGCATTGGAGGCGCAGACGATCGGCACCCGCCCGTCAGCCGAAGACGGACGCTGAGCCAGAGAAGAGGTGGGCCGGTGCCCACGTCCCTCGATACAGGACGGCTCTGAGTGCTGGATTGTCTCGCGGAACCCCTATTCCGCCTGGAGTATATCCCGCTCCTGGAGAAAGGCAAAAAATAGGCGACCTCGACGCTTGCACAGCCTGTTCAGGCGGCGCCGATCACGCTGATAGTTTGGGGAAATGAGGAAAGGAGGGTCGTCGCCTTGCCTCCGCCGGGGCGCGGGATATACTTCCACGGGTTCTCGGGAAAGTAGGGAAAATGCTGCCGCCGCCCGCTGAGGGGACCAAGGGGCATCGCGCCGGGCCCGCATGCGCCCGTCAGCTCGTCCGTGAGAGGAGCCGACCGGCCGGCGGGCGCGAGTGCCTGCCTCGTTCCACGGCCGGCTCGATCTGATCGAGCCTGCACGCGGCGACCTTCATTCAAGGAGAGTGTGATGTTGCGTCTGCTGAGGAGCGGTCTACCCGCCGCCGGGTTGGCCCTGTGTCTCGTCGCCTGCGGAGGGGGCGGTGGCGGGAGTGGCGAGGAGTCGTCGGATCCCGGATCGCCCGGAGGGGGCGGCGACGACTTCACGTTCGAGACCACCGAAGAGCTCGAGGTCGATCTGCAGGTCGCCTCGAGAGGGACGCCGATATCGGGGGCCAAGATCACCATCACCAATGCCCTGCCGCTACCCGGCGAGGGTCAGGTGATCGAGGATCTCATCACTGGTAATGTCTATTACCAGGGGCTGACTGATGACGATGGCCGGATTCAGACCACGATTCGCGTCCCCGAGAAGTACGGGGACCTCGACGTCATCGTGATCAAGCGCGGCATGACAGGACCCTACGCCGTCGAAGAATTCCGTGAGCTCTGGGGACCTTTCGGGCCCGCTGCCCGAGTTCGGCTCGGACGGGCCGCGCTCGACGGCGCTCAGGTCGAGCTGGAGGTGAAGCAATGAAGTCGCCCCTTCGCATGATCTGCCTTCTCGTACTTGCCGGATCGCTAGCGCCGTGCGCCTTCGCCCAGAGCATCGGCGAGCGTGAGTTCGTCGACGACTTTCTGACGATCCCAGGCGACGTGATGGACTTCATCGGTGGCCTCTTGCCCGAGAGCTCCAACGCCGGTGCCGCCTTCGTCTCAGACATCTACTCGCCCAACCTCAATCTCGTCGAGGACGCGACCATTCAGGTCACCTTCCTCTGGGAGGGCGCCGGCTACGAGAATGCCTTCGGATACTTCACCTACCTCGAGAATCCCGACTCCACGATCACCATCGTCGACAAGCAGCTCATCCTGCCCAATGCCTCCTTCCCGGGCGGCGGCGAGCTCGCCACGGGCGATACCGTTACCCTGCGCGGCGTCGACAAGTCGACCCGCGTCTTCCCGGCCGGTACCCAGATCGGGTTCTTCGTGGTCTCCGACGGCTGGGCCCGGGACGATCTCATCGAAGACTGGGATCCAGAGACCTCTCCCGTGCCGTCGGCCGATCCGCACGTGAACAAGACGCAGGCCAATCGCGCTTGCTATACCACCCTCGACCGACTCAACCCCGAGAACGACGACAACTCGCCCGAGCTCGCACGTCACTTCGTCATGCTCCGTGTCGACGGCCGAGAAGGCTTCCTGAATGGAGAAGACTTCCTCGTCACTGGCCTGGAAGATCTGGACCGGTCATCCAACTCGGACGACGACTTCAACGACATCGTCTTCCTGGTGCGAGCCGATCCCCCGTCAGCGATCTCCGACGAAGACCAGTTCCACTTCGCCGACGGCGATCCCGACGGCGACGGCGTCGAGAGTCCCGACGACGAGTATCCCCATGACGAGGACCGCGCTTTCGTCACCCGCTATCCGACCCACGGCGACTTCACACTCGCCGCCGAGGAGAACTACCCCGACGTCGGGGACCACGACTTCAATGACGTCGTCTTGGCATACAACTACGTCACCGTCGCGGACGCGAACAACGAGATCAAGGACGTGATGGGGACCTTCCACCTCGTCGCGCGCGGCGCCGACCTCGATCATCGCTTCGGTGTCCACGTGCCCGGTCTGCCGCTCGCTGCGGACGGGACCGTCGCCGTCGAGCGCTTCGTCGATACCGGCGAGCGCACGGTCGAGCCCAGCGTGACGGTCCAAGACATCATCACGCTGCACGATCGGCGAATCGACTACCTCTTCCCCTCGACGATCACGGCGCTCAGGCCCGCGCATCATTCCTACACGAACACCAGCAGCGATGAGGGACCCGACTGCGGAGCGGCCTCGGTGCGCTTCGTGATGACCTTCGACGCCGCGATTGATCCCGCGGTGCTCGGGTCTGTCCCCTACGATCCCTACATCGCCATTCACCACTATCCCGACGAGTACGATGTCCACATCTCCGGCAAGCCGGGATTCGCGAGCCGGGCTGCCGGGCTACCAGCCGAGTCGGGCGGATCGACCTTCCTCGACGAGGACGGGTATGCCTACATCCTCAACCTGCCGGGACGCTGGCGATTCCCCCTCGAGGGCATCAACCTGGCGTCGGCGTATCCCGACTTCCTGACCTGGTTCCTGACAGCCGGCTTGGTGGGAAACAGTTGGTACGAGAACCCGTCCCACGCGTCCGATCGGGTTTCGGCAGACCTGTCTCTCTACATCCCGCCGCGAGCCTGGGTGGTGAGGCTGCCCGATCAGTGAGGTCGGTGCTGGCCGAGGTCTTGGGGGCACTCCTTCGCGACGATCTGACGCAATGAGTGAACATCGGGGCTTCACGGGAGCCTGCGTATCGCCTCGGCCGCGATTCTGAACATCTTGTCCAGATTCAGCTTAGGGGCCAGGTTGGTCCCGGGGAACTGGCTTGGCACTCGCCTTGCCATACTTCCCGGCGCAACGAACGGCCCCCAACACCGATCTCTTGGCTCGTTGGCCGCGAGCACCTTCGGATCGGGATATCACATAGATCGACGGCGGAAGCACCCAGTGCTTCCGCCGTTTTGCATTCCGGGGGGAGCGGATCAGCGATCGCGTCCGCGGCCACCGCCGCTGCGGGAACGGCCACCGCCACCGCCGCGTCCACCGCCGCCACCGCCGCCGCGTCCACCCGAGCGACCTCGTCCGCCGCCGCCGCCACCGCCACCCGAGGACCGGCGACCGCCCGGACCGCTGGAGTGACCTCCGCGGCCTTCAGACCTTGGGGCAGCGGGCTTGGCCGCCGCTTTACCGCTGTCGGCAGACTCGGTGATCTTCTTGCCTCCTCTGGTGCGAGGCTCCCAAAGCCGGTTCAGAGGCTTCTCGTCGTAGGTGACGTCGTCGTCGTACGGCTCGAGGATTCCCACGCCGAAGGGGAGATCGTGGACCGAGACGGGAGCGTCTTCGGACTCGATCAACTCTTCCTCCTCGGGCTCGAGCTCCGGCTCGACATCGGAGTCGATGTCTTCGAATCGAGACCTCACCTCTCCCATCTCTGGGACGAGGCCGCCGCCGAAGTCGTCGTCCTCCTCGTCCGACGCCCAACTCGGCTCGGGTCGCTTCTCGGTGCGGCGAGGAGAATCGTCGTCCCGGCTCTTGGGGTCACGGGCCTTGGCGGCCGGGCGATCGCTACGACTGCCGCGGCGTTGACCACCCCGATCCCCCTCACGAGAGGAATCGTCGTCGTCTGCCTCGCCCCGACCCGAAGGACGAGCTTGGCGCGGCTCCGGCTCCTCGTCGCGATTGCGCCCGCGTCCACGGCCTCGACCGCTTCGCCCGCGCGAGTCCGAATCATCGCCCGGCTCCCGTGCCGCCTCTTCGTAGAAGCCCGGCGACGACCATTCGGACTCGAAGGAGTCGTCATCGTCTTCGGTCTCTTCGGGCTCGCGCCAGGACGGACGGTCGTCGTCACGACGGCTGCCGCTGCCGCGGCGACCTCGGCCACCGCTGCCAGTAGTCTCTCGGCGAGAGCCGGTGCCGCGATCACTGCGAGTGGATTCCTCCTCGACGGGCTCGTCGTCGAGCTCATCGAGGAAGCTGGGGATCTCTTCGTCCTCATCGTTGGCGAAGAGGTCGGTGTGCCAAGGATCTTCGATCTCGGTTCGCGGAGGACGAGAATCGGACCCACGCCGAGAGCGAGTCGGGCGCTTGGAGCGGCGCGCCTCGTCGTCGTCACGGGATGGGCCGCCGCGGCGACGCCCCCGCGGCTCATCGTCGTCCCGAGCAGGCCGGTCGTCCCGAGCAGGCCGGTCATCCCGAGCAGGCCGGTCGTCGTCTCGACCCCGTGATCGGCCACCACGTCGTCGCGGGGGGCGATCGTCGTCATCACGAGAGCGGCGGGGAGGGCGGTCGTCGTCGGGCCCGCGATCTGCAGAGCGAGGCCGATCGTCGTCTGCCGAGCGAGGGCCGCGGCGGTTGCCACGGTCCCCGCGATCGTCGTCACGCGAGCGCCGAGAGCCTCGTCCGGGCTCTGGGGACTCGCCGCGGACTCCTCGGCCACGATCCGAATCACTGCTGCTGCTGCTGCTGCGTCCGCCGCGTCGACGGCGAGGGGCTTCGCGATCGTCATCTCGATCACGGCGAGGCTCGGCGGCTCGCTCGTCTGGGTCGCGCTCTTGGAAGCGCGGTTGATCATCATCCATGCGTTCGTCGCGGCGAGGGCCGCGCCAATTCCTTCTTCGGGGACCGTTCATCGATGGGTCACCACTTCCTCTTGCTTTGTCAGGCGCACGTTTTGTCTTCTTGGTCGAACTGGAGACCTCTTCGATTCGGTCGCCGAGGCGTTGGTGGATCCGGCCGAAGCGCTCGTTCTCCTCGGGTGTCACGAATGTCGTGACTAGCCCGGTGCGACCGGCGCGGCCAGTGCGGCCAATGCGATGGACGTAGTCCTCGACGTCTTCGGGGACTCCCCAGTTGATCACGTGCGCGATGTGATCGATGTCCAAGCCTCTCGACGCCACGTCGGTGGCGACGAGCACCCGCGTCTCGCGGTTCCGAAACCTCTCCATCACCTTGAACCGGACCGACTGATCGAAATCGCCGGACAGGGCCGCCGTTGGATAGCCGCGACCCCAGAGCTCCCCCTCGACCCGGCGAACGTCTCGTCGGGTGTTGCAGAACACGATGAACGTGTCTTCAGGATTCTCGTCGATGAGGCTGCGGAGGGCGCTGAATCGTTGGTAAGGGGAGAGATGACGGACACTTTGACGAATCTTGGCGGGTGTCTTCAGTCCCGAGGCGGTTTCGATCCGTACGGGACTCTTCATGAAACGCTTCGCCAGGCCCAGGATCGCCTTCGGCAAGGTTGCCGAGAACAAGAGGGTCTGACGCTCACTCGGGACTTTCCCGAGAATGGCAGCCACGTCGTCGACGAAGCCCATGTCCAACATCCGGTCGGCTTCATCCAGGACCACCATCTGGGTCCACTCCAACCGGAGCCGCTTCATGCGAAGCAGGTCCAGGACGCGGCCCGGGGTCCCCACGACGATCTGTCGACCAGCGAGGGCCAGGATCTGTTCGGGCAGAGGCTCACCCCCGACGGTCAATGCGACGCCCAGATTCCGATACCTGGCGACCTGGTCGAGCTGATCGGCCACCTGTTTGGCCAGCTCTCGTGTCGGTGCCAAGATCAAGGCCTGGACGGCCACGCGCGCGGGGTCGAGCGTCTCGATCATAGGGAGACCGAAAGCCAAGGTCTTCCCGGTTCCGGTCTCGGCTTTACCGATGACGTCACGGCCTTCTTGAATGACCGGGATCGACTGTTGTTGAATCGGCGTCGGTCGCGTAAAGCCGAGCTCTTCGAGTGATCGTCGAACTTCCGGGCTCAGCTCCAGGTCGTCAAACCGTGTAAACGTGCTTGCCATCGTGGCAGATTCTAAGTCCAAGCGTTTGAAATGCAAGAGCGCTGAGAACAGCGAAGAACCGTCGGGTCAACGAGAAACGCGAGTTACTTCGCTGTAACGGGCTGAGAGCCCGGAGCCGCCTCGGCGGTTGTGTGACAGTCGCGTCATGTCTCGCGCTCGCATCGGTTTGCGGCAGTCCGAAAATAAAACTGACCCGCGGCCTCTCCTTTGTTCCTAGGAGAGGCGAGCCTTCGAGAGCCTCCTAGAGCGTTGCTCGAAGCGCTTATGAGTCCCCTGACTTCGGTCGTTTCAGGTTGTTTTTGCGGGCATGCCGATTCGGAGTCAGGGGACTTCGCTTTTCTCCCCCTCAGAGCTTCATCTTCCAGCGGTGAAGTCTCTGGAGGAAAGCCTAGCGGTCGCTTTCCCAAAGACCTGGTCACTCGGGAACGACCCCCACGACCGAGCGCGCTCGGTCGATCCACATAGCCGATCGAGCGATGCCCTCATGGCATCGCTCCGATCGTGTCCTCGTGACCCTTGCTCGGCGGATTCGGCGCCCTCGTCAGTCTCGTCGAGGAAGCGGATTCCAGCTCGATGACCTCTTCCCGTCTTGTTCGCGCGGCCTCTGACCTCAGGGGTTTCGCTGACCGCCTTCCACTTCCGACTCACACATGCGCCAGCCCCTTTCGATCGTCTCTCGGTCGAGATGCCGACCGATCAGGACCAGGGTCGAGACGTCGGGAGCCGGGCCGTCGCCCGGACCGAGCTCGAGCCACTGGTAGACCGATTGAGCGACGACCGCGGTGTCGAGGGTCTCGCAGCGCAGGATACCCTTCATCCGCATCAGGTCGTGCTGACGGCGCGCGGCGAGGAACTGCAGCCACATCTTCAATCGATGGATGTCGAGGGGCCGCTCGCTTCGCAGCGTCAACGTTCCGATGCCGCACGTATGAGGCGTCTCGGATTCCCCTCGGCCAGGCCGGCTCGCCGCTGCCACCGGCGGTGTGTCCAGGAGGAGCGAGAGATCGAGGGCGGCTCGCTCGGTGCGATGAATGGGGGCGATCGCGTTGCAGCGTCGCAGTGCCGCCTCGGCGCTTGCGATCGTGGCCGCCTCAGCGCGGTCGACGTGATTGAGCAGGACCCGGTCGGCATAGGCGAGCTGCTCACCGGCTTCGGGATGTTCCAGGAGCTGCTCCTCGATGAGGGCGGCATGCGCCAGCGCAACGACGCCATCGATGCGCAAACGCCTCGATAGCTCCGGGTCGATCAGAAGCGTCTGCAACGCCGGCCCGGGAGAGGCGAGCCCGGAAGCCTCGATCAGCAGCCGGTCGAGACGTCGACGCTCTCGAAAGAGACCGGGCGTGAGGAGGCGCTGTACCGTGGCACCGAGGTCGCCGACGATCGTGCAGCAGATGCATCCGTTCGAGAGCTCGACCACGTCGTCCTTCGACCCTACCACCAGGCGTCCATCGATACCGGCTTCGCCGAACTCGTTGACGATCACTCCGATCTTCTGACCGTGATGCTCGGTCAGGATCCGATTGACGAGGGTCGTCTTGCCGCTGCCCAGGAATCCGGTCAAGAGCGTGACCGGTGTCTTGCTCGTCTCGGACATGTTCTCCTCGGCAGACCTGGGTTCTCGAGTGTGCGGAGCCGCATCTTAGCCTGGGTGAAGGGCGTCGACGAATCCCCCTCTCCCAGGGACTTTTTGCGCCGTCATCCCTCTTCGAGACCGTTACACTTCTCGCCGGTTACTCGCCTCCGACCCGAGAGCTTGCCGTGACAGAGCCCGCGAAAAAACCGAATCGGTCACCTTCGAAGCTCCGGCGCTGGTTCTTCCGATTGACGGCCTTGACGCTGGCGTTGGTCATCAGCGGGGTCGCTCTCGAGGTAGGCCTTCGGATCCTCGACCCCTACGGCGTGAGCTACTTTCGCAACCTTCGGGCATACAACGCGAAGGTGCTTCGGCCGTCCGACATCCCGAATCTGATCTTCGAGCAGACGCCGGGCGTCGAGGTCGACATCGGCGTGAGGGTGAGGATCGACCGCCACGGGCTCCGGTCCGACAGGGACATGCCGAAGAGCAAGCCGAAAGGGGAGAAGCGGCTCCTGGTCCTGGGAGACTCGGTCGCCTTCGGCTGGGGTGTCGAGCTCGAGGAGACCTTCTGCGCGCGGATCGAGAAGGCGCTCGGAGAGCCCTGGCGCGTCGTCGACTCGGGTGTCGTCTCGTACAACACCGTCCAGGAGGAGGCGTTCCTCCGCGCTCGGGGGCTAGCCCTGGAGCCCGACGCCATCCTGCTCGTGTATTGCTACAACGACACGCAAAGGGTCAATCGGCAGATGGTCGACGGAGCCGGTCCGCGGCGCTCCAGGCCGGGGATCCTCAAAGGTCGTGTGTCACGTCTCGAGTGGTGGATGCTGACCAATCGGCACGATCTGGCCACGACGGACTTTCTGCGGTACCTGACCCTCAACGAGCTCCAGTCCCGGGTCCGGGACCTCAGGCGCTCCGGCAGCACCGAGGACCTCTCCGCGCTGCGAGAAGTGCTGCGGATCGCCGAGCCCGAGACGAGCTTGAACGCCAGCCTTCAGGCGTTGCTTCGCTGCCAGGAGCTGGCGCGAGAGCGCGGCCTCCCGTTCGCCGTCGCTCGGTTCTCCGGTCCACCCGAGCTCGAAGCCGCTTGTCAGAAGGCCGGCATTCCGCTGATCGACACCGGTTTCGACGTGCATTCCCAGGACGAGCGGTATCGCCTGAGCGCCGTCGACGCGCATCCCAACGCCGCTGGTCATCGGCTGCTGGCCGAGAGGATCCTCGCAGGGTTGAAGGATCACGGCCTGCTGGAGGGGCAGTGAAGAAGAGCCCGCTCCTCTCGAGCGGGCTCTGTCCGTGTCACCGGCCGGCGTCGTCTTCCTTCTGGAGGGCCTTCAGACCGGGATAGTCTGGGGCGTAGCGCGTGGCCCGGAACAACGCGGTCTTGCCCATCGGGCCACCCGGTCCGCGACCGTCGCGGCCGCCGCGTCCTCGGCCGCCTCGTCCGCCCATCGACACGTCTCCGCCGAAGCCGTTGACATAATCCCAGACGACT
Source organism: Planctomycetota bacterium (assembly GCA_040219065.1). Lineage (GTDB taxonomy): Bacteria > Planctomycetota > OFTM77 > OFTM77 > OFTM77 > OFTM77. The sequence goes on along the minus strand of JAVJTD010000191.1, from coordinate 4,344 downwards.
GTCCCCTTGCCGGTGACCTCGAAGATGCGTCCGGCTTGGCCATCGCAGATCAAGGTGTTGCCGTTGGGCAAGCGATCGGCGCCGGAGATGTGGCTCGAGAAGAAGTCCTCCTTCTCGTCTGCCACGTAGGTCCAAACCGGGTACTCGGGACCCCAGTGCTTCTGACCGGTGGTGCGAAGGTAGTTCCCCTTCGATCCCATCGGGGGTGCGAACTGATCGACCGAGCTCCAGCCGCGACCGTCGCCGTTGTTGAAGACGAGGAGCTGACCTTCGCCGGGGTATCCTTTCGGAATCCAGCGGATGTCGTGCTGACCGAAGAGCTGTCGCTGCTCTTCGCCGCCGGCCTTGTAAGCGGCCGGGTTACCCCACCGATAGAGCAGGTCGCCACCCTTGCCCCAGCGGCCACCCTCATGGCTAGCCGCCTGCTCCGTCGTCGTGCTGTGATCGATGATCCAGATCTCGCTGAAGTTGCGAAGACTGATCGCGATCTGATCGAGCTCGGCGTTGTAGGCGATCGCGTTGGTGTGCATCCAATCCGCGCTACGAACCTGACGATCGCGATCACGATCGCCGCCGAGATAGCCGAGGGCACGCAGTCGCTCCTGGGTCTCGTCGTCGACATCGGGAGGACCGTCTGGACCGCGGCCCTGGCGACCGCCCGGGCCACCGCGTCTGCCACCGGCCGAGGTGAAGTTGACGTCGATGAGCTCGGGGTGCGCCGAGGGGTCTCCGTAGTTTGCCTTCGACTCATCGAAGTCCTGGATGAGGTGATCCCAGGAGTGCCACTCCCAGACGACCTCGGCATCGGTGGGCGGTTTGGCCCGGATCTCGACGATCTTGTCAGGCCACAGCTCGCGAGCGCCGAGGGTGTCCGGGTTGCGGCCGGCGGCGAGGGCCTCGGACGCGCTCTTTCGCTCCCAGGCGATCACGAGCAGGTTGCCGTTGGGGAGCACCTCGATGTCGTGATGCTGCATCTGGTGCTCGTCGGAGTACACCCAGTCCCAGACGAGCTGGCCGTCCCAATCGAGCTCCTGGATCCGGCCGCCTTGGCCTCCCCCTTGGAACACCGGGTTCTCGGGCTCACGCGCGCAACGGACCAGGTGGCCGTTGGGCAGGAGATAGGCCGAGTTGCCGGGCCCGAGCTCGCTCTCCCAGGTCTTGACGACGTTGCCGTCGATGTCCACGAGATAGGTCTTCTTCGACTGCAGGGGAGCGAAGAGCGTGTATCCGGGGCTGGCGGCGTGGATCTTGTGGATCAGTCCGGTCTTCTTTTCCTGGGCCGGTGCCTCATCCGCTTCTTCGGGCTGGGCGATCGACAGGGGCGCGAGGCACAGCATCCAGATCGCGATGAGTCCGAGGCGGCTTCGGGTTCGAGTCATGAGCTCTCTCACAATTGGTTCAATGGGCCTTCATCGGGTCAGCGGGCCGCGATAGGAGGGGAATCGGAACGCGTGACTTGCAGGGTGGTACTGGAAAAACGTCGACCGTCTTACCGGTCGATGTCGAGGATCTCGCGGCGTCGTCGCTCGAACTCCGCGTCGTCGAGAACGCCCTCGGCATGCAGCTTCTCCAGCAGGCGAAGCTGGGCGAGGCGCTCGGAGTCGGTCAACTTTGCGCCGTCTGCATCCCTCGGTTCGGTCACCGGGGGAGACACCTCTCCCGACGCCGGCGCTTCGTCTTCCGAGACCCCTACGGGCGCCGCGACTGCGGTCAGCTCGTCGGTGGTCACCCAGAGAAGCTCGTCCTCCCGAGCCTCTTTGGACATTTGCCAGGCGTGTCCCAGGTCGAGCTCGACGCTGCTCGATCGGCGCCGGGTCGGATCCTCCCAGCGCTCGTCGAGGATATCGCGCTCGGAGAGCTCGTCGACCCAGTCGAAGGCGACATTGAGCACGCCTACGGGCTCCACGAACGCGACGCCCCGAGTGTACCGCCGACCTTCGAAGAGCGACTCGGCACTCGTCCCCACCGAGAACCGAGCCCGCTCCGACGAGCTCGCCGCTGCCAAAGCACCTGTGAGGGCTTTGGCCAGCGGTGCGAGCTGCTCGGCGGGGATGACCGACCCGGTGCGGTCGTCGTGGAGCAGGCGTGGACGCCGAAACCGGAGCTCGGCGAGCCGGGTCTCGACGGCTGCCGGATCGAGGGTCGCCGGGTGAGCGAACAGGCCCTCTTGCGGCGCACCGTCGACGATCCGCCGCTCGAGCTGCACGGCGAGGACCGGCGTATCGATTGGAGAGGCCGACTCGACCCAGCGGCTGGACTGGCAGCCCGTGCTGGCGAGCAAGAGTAGGGGAATGGCGAAGCGAGACGACGTCATTCGATGGGGCTCCGGCGATCCTCAGCGTTCCGAGCGACCGGTATTCTCGTCGTAGAAGCGCCAGCGACTCACGAGGTTCGGGCTCTCGAGCTTCTTTCCATGGAGCAGCACGCGCACCATCTCCACCGGCATGCTGCTCTCCTGGAGGATCCGGTCGTGGAACTGGCGCTCGGTCCATCCCCCTTCCGACACCAGCTCGCGGTGCAGGGCCCGGAACTGCAGTCCACCGAGCATGTAGGCCGCTTGATACAGAGGGGAGTAGGCCGAGCCGACCGAGCGGCGCACCTCGGCGGTCGCGTTGCGGCGCTCGTGCCCCACGTTCTCGACGAGGTAATCGACGGCCTCGGGTACGGTCATCTTGCCCAGATGGAAGCTGAGCGAGAAGACGATCCTGGCGCAGCGGTGCGTCCGCCAGAACAAGAAGCCCATCTTGTCCTTGTCAGTCTTGGGAAAGTCGAGGTCCCAGAGGCGCATCTCCCAGTAGAGCGCCCAGCCTTCGGTCCAGAATGGCGTGGCGAACGGACGGCGCTCGGGATGGTGCCTGGCCTGCATGAACTGCTGGAGGTGATGTCCCGGAATGAGCTCATGGTGCACCGTCGCTCGGGAGAAGTGGACATTGTTGCCGCGCAAGCTCATCAGCTTGTCGGCGTGCTCCATGTCGGCGGTGGGGAACGACACCGAGATCACCTCACCCCCCGTGAAGTAGGGGTTCACGAGCTGGCGCTCCGGCGACATCATTTGAAGGCGCCACGTCTCCTTCGCGAGCTCGGGGATCGTGATCAGGTCCTTCTCCTCGAGAAAGGTGATCGCCTCCTGGGCGAGCTTGCGCACCAGTGCCGGCTGCCCGCCCGGCTGCTCGTGCAAGCCCTTGACGTGGTCCAGGGCTCGCTGCCAGTCGTCGCCGAACCCGAGCGCGCGGGAAGCTTCCAGCCGACGCTGCCGGCACCAGGCGAGCTCGGTCTCGGCGATCCGGATGAGCTCTTCGGGGGTGTAGGGGATGAGCTCGCGGGCGAGGGCTTCGAGGAGCGCCTCGCGTCCGATCGGGTCGCCGATCAGAGTCGTGTCCTGGGATCCGGCGTTGCTTCGCACCAGCTTGTCGACGAGCGTTCTAGAGTGCTCCGTCAAGACACGATCGACCGCCTCGAAAGGCTTGGCCACCCACCAGGAGAACATCGGCTCGTAGCCGTCGTGGAACCGGAACCAGCTCTCGAGCGCTCTCCGGAGGTCGTCGACCCGCTCCGAGGCACGCCGGGCGACCGTTGCGCTCGCCGAGCTCGCCGTCAGCGTCTCGCGGGCCTCGTCGATCTCCTGTGCCAGCTCGTGGAGCTGCTCCGCTGCGCCGACCGGCTCGATCGATTCGCCGTCCACATGGGCCTCGAGTCGCTCGACGATCCGAGGGGCGTAGGGGAGGAGTGGAGCGATCTCGGCATCGCGGGCTCTCTCGAACTCGAGCGCCGCGAGCTCCTTCTCGATCTCGTTGACCCAGAGCGCCAGATTGACCCGCTCCGAGACGCCCAGCACCTCGAAGCGGATTCGCTCGATCGAAGTGCGGGTCTCCTCGAAGAAGCGCCGTAGGCGTGTCCTGCGCTTCTCCGACATCGGGATGCGGTACTTCCTCTCCAGTGCACCGCGATCCTGCTGGTAACGCAGGAGCATCGCGTCGATCTCCGAGTCGAGGGACTCGATCGTCACGAGTCCGGTCTTCTCGGCGTGGATCGTCTGCGGCAAGCAACTCACACCCAACAGGGCGAAGGCCAGCGGCCAGGGCTTCTTCATGGATTGGCTCCTATCAGCGTTCGAACCGCAGCGATCTTGCGCCCCAGCGAGCGGCGATGCAACGACCGGCTGTCAGTGTGGGGTGCTGTGGTGCCTTGGTGCTGTGGTGATCAGGTGACCGCGTGACCGCGTGACCGCGTGACAGTGACCCATGCACCCAAGCACCCAGCCACCCAAGCACCCAGGCACCCAGGCACCCAGGCACCCAAGCACCCAAGCACCCAAGCACCCAGGCACCCAAGCACCCAGGCACC
>JAVJTD010000189.1:0-11251 GCA_040219065.1 Planctomycetota bacterium | reverse complement strand
CCGATCTAAGGCACCAAGGCACCACGGCACCTCCTTCCGGGTGCTTGGGTGCTTGAGTTCTTGGGTGCTTGAGTGCTGACACCAAGGCACCACGGCACCAAGGCACCACGACACCAAGGCGCCACGGCACCACGGCACCTCCTTCCGGGTGCTTGGGTCCTTGGTGCCGTGGTGCCTTGGTGCCGTGGTGCCTTGGTGTCAGCACTCAAGCACCCAAGAACTCAAGCACCCAAGCACCCGGAAGGAGGTGCCGTGGTGCCTTGGTGCCTTGGTGTCAGCACCCAAGAACTCAAGCACCCAAGCACCCGGAAGGAGGTGCCGTGGTGCCTTGGTGTCAGCACCCAAGGACCCAGGCACCCAGGCACCCGAGCACCCGAGCACCCGATCACTCAAGCACCCACGAACTCAAGCACCCGATCACTCAAGCACCCAAGCACTCAAGCACCCGATCACCCAAGCACCCAAGCACCCAAGCACCCGAGCACCCGAGCACCCGAGCACCCAGGCACCCGAGCACCCAAGCACGGTCACTCGTGCCGCAGGGCGTCGATCGGGTCCATGTTGGCGGCGCGCCATGCGGGGTAGATGCCGAACAGGATGCCGACCAGGCCCGAGATGCCGAAGGCGAGTATCAGCGAGAAGGGCGTGATGATCGTCTTCATGCCGGCGAAGGCGGTGACGAGCTGCGGGATGATCACGCCGAGCAGCATGCCCAAGAGACCGCCGCCGATCGACAGCACGACCGTCTCGATCAAGAACTGTGAGATGATGTGCTTTCGCTTGGCACCGAGTGCGCGGCGCACGCCGATCTCGCGAGTGCGCTCGGTCACCGAGGCGAGCATGATGTTCATGATGCCGATGCCGCCGACGAGCAGCGAGATGCCGGCGATCGAGCCGAGCACGATATTGAAAATGCGCTTGGTCTCGCGAGCACTGCGCAGCAGCTCGAGTGGCACGGTGATTCGGTAGTCGGGGTTCGGGTGATGGCGCTCGAGCATCGTGCGCACGGCGGTGGCCGTGCGGTCGACGGCCGCTTCGAGGTCCTTGTGATCATCCTCGATCTGGATCTGGAGACCGTGGAGCTGGACGCGCTCCATGTCTCGGCTGCCGGACGAGATCTTGACGATCACCTCACCGAACCAGTCCTGGGCTGTCGGCAAGGGAATGTAGAAGTCGCGGCCCGTCTCCTCGATGATCTCGGTTCCGGTGTCCTTGGCCGCGGCTGCGGCCTTCTCCCTCAAGACGCCGACCACTCGGAACGGGTCCGTTCCCACCTGGAGGATCTTGCCGATGGGATCCTCAAAGGGGAACAGCTCCCGGGCGGCCGCCGCGCCGAGCACTCCGACGTTAGCGTGGACCTCGACGTCGATGTCGGTCAAGAATCGGCCCTCTTGGAGCTGGAAGCGGCCGTGCTGGAAGTAGTAGGGGAGCGTGCCCTTTACCACGCCGACGCTGCGCCGGTCGGCGTAGCGCATGTCCTTCTCGATCTGGCGGACGGGAATGACGACCTTCACGCCGGGGATCGTCTCTTGAATCCGTTCGGCGTCGGCGTACTTGAGCCCGTACTCGACGACCCGCGAGCGCTCGGCGGTCGCGGACTGGTTCTCGGGTGGCTGCACGCTGTCGACGATGATGCTCGTCGAGCCCAATGCCTTGATCTGTTCCTGGGCCTCCCAGCTCGCGCCCTCACCGATGGAGAGCATCGAGATCACTGAGCACACGCCGAAGACGATACCGAGCACCGTCAACCCCGAGCGCAGCTTGTGCAGGGCGAGGCTCTTGAGGCCCAGCTTGACAGTGCGCCAAATTCTTCCGTTCATCCCTGCCACCGCGAGCGATCGGAGTCCTCGGGACCGCGGACCGTGTCGACGAGGCCGTCTCGCATCTTGAGGTTCCACTGGGCGATGTTCGCGATCTTCGGCTCGTGGGTCACCACGATCAGCGTCTTGCCCTGGTCGTTGAGCTCTTGGAGCATTTCGAGAATCTCGGCCTCGGTCTTCGAGTCGAGGTTACCCGTCGGCTCATCGGCGAGGAGGATGAGGGGATCGTTCGCCATGGCGCGAGCGATGGCGACCCTTTGCTGCTGACCACCCGAGAGCTCCCGCGGCCGGTGGCCGGTGCGCGAGCCCAAGCCCACCTTCTCGGCGAGCTCGAAGGCGCGCTCCCGGCTGTCTTGGGGATCCCAGCCCTGGTAGAAGAGCGGGACCTCGATGTTCTCGAGCACGGTGAGCTGAGCGATCAAGTTGAACGACTGGAAGATGAAGCCGATGCGCTCGTTCCGGATCTCGGAGAGCTCGTCGTCGTCCATCTCGGACACGTCGATACCGCCGAGACGGTAGTGTCCATCCGTCGGACGGTCGAGGCAGCCGAGCAAGTTGAGGATCGTCGACTTGCCCGAGCCCGAGGGTCCCATGATCGACCAGAACTCACCGTGAAGAATCGTGAAGTTGATCCCGTTCAAGGCGCGCACGGTCGTGTCGCCCATCTGGTAGTGCTTCTTGAGATCGACGATGTCGACGATCGGCTGATCGGCGGTCGTCATGCTCGAGGCACTCTTGGAAAGGACCTCACTGGTCACGGCCGGCCCCGTCCCGCGATCGGCCACCGCGGCGTCCGCCGTTGCCGCCGTTGCCGCCGTTGCCGCCGGGACCACCGCCGCCGTTGCGACCTCCGAAGAGCTTTCGCATCTCCGCCCGTCGCTCTTCGTCGGTCATGTTCTCGAGGCGCTTGCGGTCTTCTTCGCTCAAGTTGCCCATGGCGCCCATGCCGCGACGGCCTTCGCCGCCGCCCGGTCCCTCTCCTTCCTCAGCCCGATTCCCGCGGCCACCTTGGCGACTCTCTCGTCTCTCCTGCTCGGCGGCGGGCTCGTCGATCGCCTCGAGGAAGAGCTGGTCGCGGTTGTTCTCATTCTCTTCATCGTCGGGAACGGGGGGCACGGGAGCGTTCTCGGGCCGTCCGAGCAACACCGTCTCTCCGGCTTCGAGACCCGATTGGATTTCGATCAGCTTGTCATTGTTGAGGCCGACCTCGACGATGCGAGCCTCGAGCTCGCCGTCGGGGCGCTGCACGAGCACGTAGTTGACGCGGCCGCGTCGTTGGACCGCGTACAGTGGCAGTGCGAGCACCTGCTGGAGCTTCTCGATCAGGATCTCGACCTTGCAGGACATGCCCGGGCGAAGACCCGTGGTCTCTCCGTGGATCGTGATCTCGGTCGAGTAGACCTTCAGGTCGGGGTTGAGCCACGACGACTGGCTGTCCGGCAAGACGCCGACCTTGGAGACGCGCCCTTGGAGGTGCTTGTCCGCCATGGCGTCGATGGTCACCAAGGCGCCGAGTCCGGCGCGAACCTTCGCGAGAGCGGACTCGTGGACTTTGGTGTCGGCGATCATGGTCGACGCGTCGGGAATGCTGAGAATGAGCTGGCGCTCGCGCACGTCCGAGCCGACCTCGAGCGGGCGCTCGTCGCGGCCCCGGCCTCCTCGGCTGTTCGTCGCGTACACGACGAGACCGGCGTAAGGCGCATAGATCTTCGCGGAGTTGATCTGCTCACGCAGGCGCTCGAGGCTCTCTTTCTCGAGCTCCAGGACAGCGAGCTTCGCGTCGAGGTTCGCCTCGGCTTTGGCAAGCTCGGCGCGCGACTTGGCCCGAACGCGGATGAGCTCATCGTCGGCCTTCGCCACGTCGGCGAGCAACAGCTTGAGCGTGCTGGGTCCCGTGTAGTCGAGGAGGACCTGCTGCTTGCTGTAGGCGAGCTCGAGATCGATCTCGCGGCGGGTCCGGGCGAGCTTGTCGGCGATCAGCTCGTCGGAGGTGACGTAACCTTGTCGCTCGAGCTCTTCGGTGAAGTTCTCACGCGTGATGGCGCGCGTCAGCTCCTCGTTGGCCAGCTGGATGTCGGTCTGCGCGGCTCGACGCTGCTGACCCCATTCGCCTTCGTAGTTCAGGTTTCCGCGCATCTCGGGAGGCGTGCCCTCTTGGTCGGTGGAATCAGGCAACAAGCTTTCATCGCCCGGTCCGGGTGGCGTGGGCGCCGTCGGCTCGAGATCGGACAGCAAGAAGGCGCGCAGGTCGGAGTCGCTCGCACCCAGTCCGAGGATTCCATCCGAGCTGGAGAGCCGGTCGATCTCTCCAGCGAGCCGCTCTCCAAGGAACTTCCTCAGGTCGGTCTTGGCGAACTCCAGGGTGAGCTCGGCCTCGCGCTCGTTGCTGGCGTTGACGTTCTTCTGGATGTCGAGGCTCTCCTTGGCCTCGGTCCAAGACGCCAAGGCGTTCTTGACCGCGATGTCCTGGCGCGTCAGCTCTTCGGTCTTGCCCGAGACATCGAGCTCGACGAGGAGGTCTCCTTCCTCGACGAGGGATCCTTCTTCGGCGAGGGTCAGGATGGTCGCCGATCCTTCGATGGGAGAGGTGACATCGAAGGACTTGGGAGCGCGGAGGCTGCCTCCTTCGACCAGGGAGATCGTCAGGTCCATCGGCCGGACCTGCATGGTCGCGACGGTCGTCGACTCGTTGGATTCGCCGCCCATGACGAAGTAAGCCCCGCCGGCGACGATCACTACCAGGGCGATCGACAGGAGGAGGCCCAGTCGCAGCCGGGACTTCTTTGGCTTTCGGTTACTCGTCGTTGTCATCGCGGAGCGACTCCAGTTCTTCGAGGTCGTTGAGAATATTGAGGCCACCGGGCTCGATCGAGAGCATCTCGAGATCCCGGAGCAGCTCTAGCTGATTCACGAGGTAGTCGACTCGCGATCGCACCAGCGAATTCTGCGAGTCGACGAGCGCCTGCTGCGATTCGAGGAGGTCACGGGAAGTGACACGACCGGCTTCGAGGAGGAGCTTGGTGGATTGCACACGACGCTCGGCCAAGTCCACCGCATTCTTCTGAATGGTGATCGTCTCGCGAGCCAGCTCGAGTGAACGGATCAAGACCCGGATGTCGAGGCTAATCTGGTCTCTCGAGAGGATCTCGTCGCGCTGGGCCGCCTGGAGATTGATCAGCGACGTCCGGTAGTTGTTCCGCTCGGGGAGCCGGCTGAAAGGCAGGTCGAGGTCGAGGCCCGCCGAGTAGCGCGCTTCGTCGAAGCGGAGCTCGCCGAGGCGATTGCTGCGGCTGGTCACGTCCATGTTGCCGACCAAGTTGAGCTCGGTCTCGAGGTCGTTCGCCGCGACGTTGACCTTTCGCTCGGCATCGACGACTTGGTCGATCGTATTCTGCAGATCGAGCCGCGTTCGCAGCGCGTAGCGAACCGCGACCGGAACCGCGATCTCGAGCTCCTCTTCACCGGGATCGGGAAGCACTTCCAGGTCGCTGCGGTCGAGGTCGACTGGCGCCTCGGGCGGAAGGCCCAAAGTGACTTTGAAGCGGTCGAGAGCGTTGAGGTAGGACACGCGGGCACTGATGAGTCGGCTCCGTGCCGAGAGCACCTGCTGGCGCGTCTGGTCGACCTGGAACTCGGGCAAGCGGCCGGCTGCCGCCAAGGCGTCCGAGCGACCGAGCGAGATCTCGAGCTGGGCGAGGTTGCGCTGCTCGTTGTCGACCTGAGTGCGGGCCTGGAGGACGCGGTAGTACTCCGAGGTGACCTGCACGGCGAGGATCTTCTTGAAGCGCTCGAAGCTTCGGATGGCATACAGCGCCGAGCGCTCGGCTTGGGTGAGGGACTCGCTGGCGACGACGCCCGCGCCGCGAAGGAGGGGCTGAGTCATCGAGAGCCCGAGCAGCGAGACGTCGGAGTCGTTGCCACCGCCGGTGATCGTGCGAAGCAGAGAGGCGCCGATGTTGAAGACGACAGAAGCACCCTGCTCGAAGCGGCGGCTGACCGTGTAATTCGGGTTGACCGAGACGGTCTGGACGTCGTTTCCGGCGGAGTCCTTGCCCTGGTAATTCCAGCGGCTGGAGAGGAAGCCGAAGTTCTGGATGCTGAAGTTCCAGCGTTGGAGGGTCAGGGAGAGCACCGTCCGGTAGACGGACTCGCGCTGGTCTTGGAAGGGCCGACTGTTCTCGGCGGCGACCTCGAGGCAATCGCGCAAGGTCAGGGTGATCTCGGCCGGATCGATCGCGGGCTCGCCCTCCAGCTCGCTCGGATCGTCGGGGACGACGTCCTCGGGCAGGACCGCATCGGGGTCCTGGATCGGGTTTCGATCGATCTCCTGGCCAGGATCGATGCCAGCCGCGCCGCTCTCGCCCGCACCTTCGCCAGCGTTGCCTCGTCGGCCCTCGTAGGGACCCGTGTCTTCGGGCTCGGGCTCGGGGGAGGCTTCTTCGATCTCACGGTTCAGCTTCTGACCGAGCGTCTCGACTTGATGTCGCTCGAGGAGAGCCTGAATGCGATCGCGAGCGGTCTCGGAGGGCCGGTTGATCGTGAAATCCTGGCTCGTCCCGAAGTACTCGCTCTGCTTCTCCTCGATGATGCGGTACACCTCGCTGTCGGCGTCTTCTCGGTACTCAGCGGTCGAACAGCCCGTCACCCAGAAAACGAAGACGCCGGACATGGTGACGAGCGGCGCACGCCATCCGTCTGGCGTCGATCTCCTCCGAAGCATTCTCTCTCCCTGGCAACATGGCGACTCGAGCTGGCGAGCGAGTCGCTAATGCTATTTCTGGCGCGAGGTTCTGTCAATCGTTGCGAGCCTCGCGTCCATCGGACGTCGGTCAAAAGAGTCGGGGCCGTGACGTTTTCTTGCAGCGAATGTTACGTCCGGCGCTTTCGCCTGGCGAGTCCAAATGGATTTGGTCGCGGACTCTTTTGTCGGGAGAGGGAGAAGACGTCCAAGCTCAGATGCTCGAAGGAGATGGGGACGAAAGGCTCATCGTCCGAACAGCACGTACAAGAGCAGCCGCCGCTGCTCGTCTCCGAGCTGGCTCCAGCGCTCGTTCCGGCGCAACCGAGCTTCCCGGTCACGCTCGGAGAGCTCGGAGAGCGCTTGGAAACGGAGCCAAGGATGATCGGCGCCAGAGAGAAGACGTCGCTGCTGGCGAGAGAGAGCCGGCCTGAGACGTCGCCTCTCGAGCGGGCTGAGCGACTCGAAGCGCTCGAGGCACCCGTCGAGCACCGTCTTCTGGTCCTGATCCAGCCGCGAGTATTGCCGAGCGATTCGGCGGATCTCGCGGCGGTGACGCTCGTCGTGTCGCCGATACGCCCGGTAGAGCCGGCGGTACCGATCGCGCTCGGCCTCGTCCATCGCCCGCCAGCGCGAAGCGGCCTGAGAGATCTCCGGAGTCGCGGGGAGCTCCTGAGCCGCCGCGGCGGGAGGCACAGTCATCCGGCCGGCCAGGAACCCGATCCCGGCTGCCAGCCAGAGCGAGAACACACCGAACCAGATCTGCCGCGATTGGGCCGTGCGTCGAGAGCTCGAAGCGGTCATCGGTCCAGCTCCTCCACGAGGAGCGAGGCGGCATCGAGGGCATCATCGCTCTCGACGATGCTCGGAAGCTGCAAGGCGTCCCAGGACGACAGCAGCTCGAGATCGGGATGGGGAGCCCGGCTAGTCTGGCGGATCTCGGTCAGCCAGATGGCGAGCAGCGTCACCAGGACGGCCGCAGCGCCGAGCGCCGGGGCGAGGTAGCGGTGCCTGAGGAAGAATCGGTCGAGCCGGGTCAGGGTCAGCTCGGACTCGGCGTTCGCCATGGCGGTCTCCATCGAGTCTCGCGCGACGCGCTCCTCGGAGGCGCCGACCGTGAGCGCCATCCAGGAGTCGACGGCCTCGAGCGCCTCCATCGCCGAGCGGCAGGCTTCACAGCTCTCGACGTGCCGCTGGACGAGCGCGTGCTCGCCGGGAGTCAACTCGCCGTCTCGGTAGGCACCCAGGCGCTCTTGTAGCCAATGATGGTCGGTCTTCATGTCTCTGTCTCCGGTGGGACCGAGTCGGGGGCGAGCTTCGGGGCGAGGCGGTCGTGGAGGGCCTGCCTCGCCCGAAGGAGTCGAATCTTCACGGCGTTCTCGGTGCAGCCCAGGACCTCAGCGATCTCTCGATAACGGAGGCCTTGGTAGAAGCTCAGGATCAAAGGCTCTCGGTGGGAGTCGGGCAAGGCGGCGATCTCTTGGCGGACCAGCCCGGCGCGCTCTTCCTCATCGAGGGCGGCGGACGGGCACGATCGCTTGCTGGGCAGCTCGGGAGGGACATCGCCTCCCCGTGCGGGACACAAGCGGCCCGTCGCCAATCGGCGAGCGTGGGTGCGGACGAGGTTGACGGCGATCGTGTACAGCCAGGTCGAGACCTTGGCAGTGGGCTCGTAACGGGCGCGGGCGCGAAACGCCCGCAGGAAGACCTCCTGCGTCAGGTCTTCGGCGGTCTCGAGGTGGCCGAGCGAGCGTTGGATGAAGCGCCGCATCGGAGCGAAGTGCCTCGTCACCAGCGCCTCGAAAGCCTCGAGATCCCCAAGCTTCGCCCGAAGCATCCAGCGCATGTCTTCCGCCGCGGGATCACTCGGCGGTGTCGCGTCTGGCTTGTGCTGCGGGCTGGGCTTCATCGTCGATCCGTCTCGGGTGGTCGGCACCGGTACTGGCCCTTCCAACCTCGTCGACTCGAGAAGGTTTCGAGTGGAGTGCGAGATCGAAGCCTTCGACCGCGATTCAGGCCCAGCGCAAGGTTTCCCGGCGGAAGAGCTCGACGTGAGAGCCGATGCTCTGGCCCTTGCGGCCGTAGGTCGTCAAGCGCAGCTCGGGCACCAGCAGGGCCCGATACTGAGAGAACTGGGTGGCCACCTCGTCGTAAGGGAGGCGCTCGATCTGGGAGCGATGCTCGCGCAGGGCAGCCAGCTTGACCTCGTGATTCTCGGCGCTCACCGGCACGACCACGTTGAAATCGAGCCGATCGAACAGTCCCCACGGCCCCTCGAATCCCCACAGCTCGGCGCCCTGATCGCCGCGGTGATCGCGGACGTAGCGCTTCATGGCCTCCTGGGCGAGGACTCTCGTGATCGCATGGGCGGGGTGACGATCGCGCTCGGAGGGGGCGAGGACGATGTCGGCTCGATACTCGAGCAGCATCTCGGTCAAGCGGCGAGCATCCTCACCGAGATAGGCGTAGCGATGATCGTAGAACCCGAGATCGAGCGAGACGACGCCAGCGCGAAGCCGCTTCGCCTCGGCCTCGGCTTCCTTCAGTCGGATCTGTCGACGCTCCTCGGCGGTGCTCGTTCCCGGGATATCGGCGTGGTGACCCGAGCACATGAGGAAGGAGACGACGCGGTTGTGGTCGGCGATCTGGTCCACCAGCCCGCCGCAGGATACCGAAGTATCGTCGGGGTGGGGCGACAGCACGACGAACGAGAGGTCGCGGTACTTGGAGGCATCGATGACCTCGATGTCGCCCGCGTCTCTGCGGAGCGATCGACCCGAGAGCCGCGATGCCGCGCTCTCGTCGAGGACGATCATCGCGTCTGGGTGGAGCTGAACGAACGAGGCCGGGCAGCTCTCGTCGACATCGCCCTCGAGCGCCCGAGCCACGGCCTCCGCCGCTTCGGCGCCCGACGCCACCGCGATCAACGAGTCGGAGCCCAGGCAGCTCGCCGCCGGGCAGCCAGCGCCACCTGCCTCGGCCGGAGGATGGAAGCGATCACCGATCGACAGAGAGCCCAGCTCGCCACTCGGCCCGATCCCGAGCAACGACACCCGGGGCGCGCTCATGTCGCCCGGATCGTCTTTCCACCCGTCGCTCGAGGTGGCTGTGCCGCCAGCAGAGGGCACGCGATCCAACCGGACCGCCTCCCGGGTGCGGGCGTCGATCCTCTCGGCCCAGGTATCCAGGATCTGCGTCTCGAGCGGACCGGACGAGGCGGTGACCCAGAGGCCACCTTGACGAAGAGCGGTGGCTTGAAGGAGCGATGCCGCTTGCTCAGCGAGGTCGCTCGGGCTCTCGGTCACGACCACCCGCATCGCTCCGCCTCCACTCGCCTCTCAGAACCCTTGTCCGTGATAACCGGCGTCGACGTGGTGCACTTCGCCGGTCACACCGCTGGCGAGATCGCTGAGCAGATAGACCGCGGAGCGACCGACCTCGTCGGTGGTCACGTTGCGGCGCATGGGAGCGCGCGTCTCGTAGATGTCGAGCATCTGGCTGAAGCCCGGGATGCCGGCGGCCGAGAGGGTCTTGATCGGACCGGCCGAGATCGCGTTGACGCGGATCGCTTGAGTGCCGAGGTCGGCTGCGAGGTAGCGCACGCTCGCCTCGAGGGCCGCCTTGGCGACGCCCATCACGTTGTAATTGGGGATGGCTCGCTCGGCGCCGAGGTAGCTGAGCGTCAGGATCGAGCCCGGGCGGCCTTCCATCAGCGGCAAGGCGGCTCGCGTCAAATGAGTGAGTGAGTATGCGCTGATCTCGAGCGCCTGCAGGAAGTCGGCACGGGTGACGCCGAGGTAGCGGCCCTTCAAGGCCTCCTTGTTGGCGAACGCCACCGAGTGCACCAGGAAATCGAGCTGGCCGAAGGCGCTGCCGATCTGCTCGAAGGCCGCGTCCACTTGGGCATCGTCGGTGATGTCGCAGGGAACGACGACCGAACTGCCCAGCGACTCGGCGAGGGGGCGGACTCTCTTGGCGAGCGCTTCGTTCTGATAGGTGAGCGCGAGCTCCCCACCGTGGTCGATGACGGCCTTGGCGATGCCGTGGGCGATGCTGCGGTCATTCGCGAGACCGAAGATCACCCCTTTCTTACCCTCGAGGATTCCCACCGGTTCCGATTCCTCCCGCCACTCCTGGGGGCTTGCCAGGTGCCGCGACCACTCCCATCGAGCGCGTCGCCCACCTAATTCGTTGCCCTGCCTATGGAAAGGCCGAACGTTAACAAAGGCCGTTCAAGAGGGCAATCCGAAAGGTCCGGCGGGCTCCTCGGGCCTGGTGCCTTCGATCAGGCGTCCGATCCCCGCGGCTCGATGCAGGCCGAAAGCTCTGCTCGATGATCGGGATGTGTCACCAGGAAAGGCGATCCGGGCGGCGAGCCGTCGAGCATGGCATTCAGCTCGAGGGGTCGCCCGTCGAGGTGCCGGGCTTGGCAGTCGCGGACTCCGTCCAGGGCCCGCCGGGCGGAGATGTCCCAGAGCCGCGTGCCTCCGCTGCACAAGACCCCGCTGACGCTGCCGGCGGCGAGCAGGGCGAGGTGGTGTGCCGTCGAGCCGTAGCTGCGGGTCTTGCCGAGGAATCGCGTGAGATCGAACCGGCGGTGGCAGTTGGAAGGAACGAGGAGCACGCTGCTACGGTCGAGCGGCCGGAGCGCCTCGAGCTCGAGGCGCCTGCCGTCGAGGCCCAGGGCTCGGCC
>JAVJTD010000186.1:0-1804 GCA_040219065.1 Planctomycetota bacterium | reverse complement strand
GCGGCTTCCGCGATTGCATAGATGCGGGGCATGAACCAGCCACGCACATGTCCCAACTGTAGTCACCCGCTGCCGGCAGACGCTCCTGTCGGTGTGTGTCCTGCTTGTGCGCTCCGCGCCGCAGCCGAGATCCGAGAGGGGAGCTGGCAATCCGGGCCGACTCCCGATGGAGAGCCTTGGGCGATGAGCGAGCTCGCCCGGCTCATTCCCGAGCTCGAGGACTTCGAGCCGCTGGGCCGCGGAGGGATGGGTTCGGTCTACCGCGCTCGCCATCGCAGCCTTCAGCGACCAGTGGCCGTCAAGGTGCTCAGCCCTCGTCTCAGCGAGCAGCCCTCGTTCGCGAGCCGCTTTGCGAGAGAGGCACGGACCCTGGCGAGGCTGGACCATCCCAACGTCGTCTCGGTCTACGACTACGGCGATCGGGACGGGCTCTGCTTCCTGGTGATGGAGCTCGTCGAAGGCGTGAATCTTCGGCAGATGATCGACGCCAAGACACTGACGGCGGCCGAGGCGTTGGCGCTCGTCCCGCAGATCTGCGAGGCGCTGCAGTACGCGCACGATCAGGGAGTCATCCACCGCGACGTCAAGCCTGAGAACATCCTGGTGACGCGGCAAGGCCTCGTGAAGATCGCCGACTTCGGGTTGGCGAAGCTCATTCGCGACGAGGGAAACGGTCGTCTCACACAGACCGAGCAGATCATGGGCACGCCGCATTACATGGCGCCCGAGCAGATGGCGAACACGAGCAATGTCGATCATCGTGCCGACATCTTCGCCCTCGGCGTGGTCTTCTACGAGCTACTCACCGGAGAGCTACCCATGGGACGCTTCGAGCCGCCTTCGAAGCGAGTCGCGATCGATGTCCGCCTCGATGACGTCGTGCTCCGCACGCTCGAGAGGGAGCCGAGTCGTCGGTATCAGAAGGCGAGCGAGCTCAAGTTCGATGTCGAGTCGGTCTCGCGAGGGGACGGGTCCTATCGCCGCAAGACCGAGGGCCTCTTCGAGTACCGATCGAAGCGTGAGCTCTTCGGCCTGCCGGTCATCCACATCCTGTTCAGCCGGGGAGTCGGCACGGGCCAAACTCAAGTTGCCAAGGGCATCATCGCGATCGGGGATGTCGCCATCGGTGGGCTGGCGGTCGGTGGCGTCAGCTTCGGCGGCATCACGCTCGGCGGCTTGAGCTGCGGACTCGTGAGCTTCGGCGGGCTGGCCTTGGCGCTACTCGTCGCGCTCGGCGGCTCGGCCATCGGTGGCCTGGCAATGGGCGGGCTCGCGGTGGGCGGCATCTTCGCGAAGGGGGGAGCCGACTTCGTGTTGATCGATTTGGCCAGCCGGAGCCAGTGGATCGCAGACCGCTTCGTCTGGCTCGTGGCATCGGCTGCCATCACGGCGTTGGCCGTGGGAATCGGCTGGGCGGTCGCCGAGGCGTTGACCTCCCGCCAGAAGAGCTGAGCCGAATCATGGGTCGTCCGGACCGCCGGCTTCAGCCGGTCTCCGTGTCCTCCCTCCGAGCGCTTTGGGAAAAGACCCAGACCTCAGATCCGAAGCTCCGTGGCCTGACCCTCGTCTGCTAACGACGACCCGGCCCAAGCTCGCTCGTGGCTGCCCCTACCAAGAGACTGGATCCTTGGCTCGCTCGACTTGGGCACTCCTGTGCATTCGAGTTCGTCTCACACCTGCATGCTCCGGGCATTGCGCCTGAGGGCGCCGCAGACTTGAAACCAGAGCCCGCACGGGTCCCTGACGCGGAGCCGTTGCCTTTGGGACGGCGAGGCTCACGGCGAGGCCCCTAAGCGTAGATCGG
>JAVJTD010000173.1:0-15422 GCA_040219065.1 Planctomycetota bacterium | reverse complement strand
TCTTCCGATCTGGCTCGCGGCACTATGTACCGGCGCCTGTTCCGCAATCCAAGCGGGCGGGACGCCCGCACTCCCAGTGGTTGGTTTCACGTCGCCCTTCCCTGTCACGATTCGAACCTTCTTCCGTCCCAGCACTCGGGAGCCGACGGACTCGGCTCTGCGGCGGTCCGTGGGATCGCCGCTGCTCAGGTGGCCCGATGGTGCGGGAGTGGTATCCATGCGGTCTGGTGGGAATCCCGGTCGAAGACGACACGCCCTGACGTTCTTCACGCCACTGCTCGTCATCCTCACATCATGGACGGCGATGGCGGACGTCCCTGCTCCTCCTTCTCTCGACGAGCATACCGAGCTGACCCGCGAAGCCAGCGTCACGCTCTCGGGTGACGCCCAAGGCTCGGTCACCGTCGAGATCAACTCACCGAAGGGCCTGTACACCGTACCCGTCGACGCCCAGGAGCGCTTCGCCTTCGAGCTCCCGCTCGCCGAGAACGCGATCAACTTCGTCTTCGTGACGGGCATTTCCGTGACGGGTGAGCGATCGGCGCCGACCCCGACCGAGATCCGGCAAGACCAGCAGCCACCGACGCTGTTCATCGACCTGCCGACCGATGGTGCCTCCGTCACGACGGACACGGTCGACGTCGTCGGTCGCGTCGGTGATCTGCTGAGCGGCTACCTCGGCCTCACCGTCACCGTCAACGGTCAGCCCGCCGTGGTCGACATCGGTATCGGCACGAACGGCACCTTCTTCGCCCAGGACGTCCAGGTCCTCCGCCCCACTCGCGCTGGCGGCCCCTTGCCCTCCCCCACCGACCTGCAGCAAGGCGACACCGGCCTGATCATCGCAACGGCGATCGACGCGCTCGGCAACGAGAGGTCGCGGCGAGTCGAGCTGACGATCGTTCCGATCCCAGAAGATCAGCCGATCTTCGAGCGGGTGTCTGGCGACCGGCAGACCGGCGCCGTCGGCAGTCCCTTGGCCGAGCCGATCGTGGTCCGGGTGATGGACACAGACGGCCAGCCGTTCGCCGGCAAGATCCTCACGTTCCAGGTGACCCGGAGCGATGGCCGCCTGAGCCCTGACGGAATCGTCCCCGGCGAGCGGATGATCCAGGCTCGGACCGATGAGAGCGGCCACGCCAGCGCCTTCTGGACGCTCGGCAGCGACGCCGGCTGCGGGAACAACCGGGTCACCGTGACGAGCAACGGTGTCTTCGGGGATGTGGTCTTCTGCGCCTCGGCCAACGCGGGAGCGCCCGTCGCGATCGAGATCGGAGCCGGCAACAACATGCGCGCCGAGGCCTTTGGCCCCGCGCCCGAGCCGATCGAAGTGTGGGTGCACGATGGTCAGAACGGAGTGGGCGGCGTTCCGGTCGTCTTCACCGTGATCGAAGGCGGCGGCCAGGTAAACGGTGGCGCGTTCGCGACCGCGGTCACCGACATCACCGGCCACGCCCAGGTCGATCTCGTGCTGGGGAATCCCGGCGCCAACCGCGTCGAGGCGACCTTCCTCGACAATCCCGAGACACCCGTGACGTTCTACCTCCACGGCGTCGAGCGCGATGCGTCCCAGCCCACGCGTGTCACCGGGGCGGTGGTCGACAACGCTGGCCAGCCGCTGCAAGGCGCGGGCGTGCGTCTGGTGGTCGGAGGCCAGGAGATGGGCACGACCACGACCGACATCGACGGGCGCTTCGTCTTCGACGACGTCTCGGCCGCCGGCTTCGGCGATCTCTACTTCGATGGAACGACGGTCTTCCACGTCGGCGGCGCGACCGGTCGCGACGTGCCGCTCGGCAGCTTCCCGCCGATCCATTACACGCTCGTCCTCATCCCCAACGCCGAGAGCTCTCTGCCAAGCGCGGTCCCCCTGCCGCCCCTCGATCCCGACAACGTCGTGATCTTCGATGGCAGCGAGGACGTCCTGCTCGGCCTGGCCGGCGTCGAAGGCCTGACCTTCACCGTCTCGCGCGACACGATCGTCACCTTGCCCGACGGCACGATCGTGAAGACCGGCTCGGGCAATCAGGTCGCGCTCTCGTTGAACCAGGTCCACTTCGACAAGCTCCCGATGGCCATGCCCGACGGGATCGTGCCGCAGTACGCCGGCACGTTCCAGCCGGGCGGCTCGACCTTCGATCCTCCGGTCCAGGTCGAGATGCCCAACTTCTCGGGATTCGCCCCTGGCGCGACCGTCTACTTCCTCGCCTTCGATCACGAGACCAACCGCTTCGAGGTGAACGGGACGGGACAGGTCACGCCCGACGGGCAGTCGATGGTGAGCGATCCGGGCAGCGGATACGTCAAAGCCGGCTGGCACGGACCGAACAACCCGAACCGACCACGCGGGGACGTTACGGGCGGCACGGCTGAAGACGACGAAGAGAGCCTCGACCATCCCGACGAGGAGCCTCCGACGAAGGACACGCCTCCTGCCGCGCCGGGAGACGATCGTGCCCGCTCCTGCGCCGAGATCCGGGGCGAGGAGACCGAGCTCATCGACCCGGTCTACTTCTTCTCCGGCGAGTTCTATCTCGACGCGGTGGACATGGTGATCCCCGGGCGAGGCATGGACTTCGTGTGGGCGAGGAAGTACCGCTCGAAGCGCGGCCAGGACACGGCGCAGGGGCGCGGGTGGGACTTCTCCTACAACCTCTCGGTCTCCGTCCAAGGCAATGACCGCATCGTGCGCGACGGGCACACGCGCTCGGATGTCTACCGCGCTCGCCCGGACGGGACCTGGGCCAACAACGGCCAGTTCCGCGAGCTCGTGCAGAACGGCGACGGCACCTACACGCTGACCTTCGCGAACGGCGGGCAGTGGCGCTTCGCTGCGCTCGACGGCGCACCGGCCGAAGGCAAGGTCACTGAGATCGTCGATCGAAACGGCAACCGGATCGCCTTCGCCTACGACCCGTCCGGGCGCCTCCAGACCATCACCGACACGCTCGATCGGGTCGTCACCCTCGCCTACGACGCCGCCGGCTTCCTGGCGTCGGTGACCGACTTCACCGGTCGACAGGTGCTCTACTCCTATTATCAAAACGCCGACCTCGGCGGCTCGCTCGGCGACCTGCGCTCGGTGACCAGCCCGGTGGTGATCGGCACGCCGCACGCCAATGACTTTCCGTCGGGGAAGACCGTCACGTACACCTACACCGCGGGCTTCGCCGACGACCGTCTCAACCACAACCTTTTGACGATCACCGACGCGAAGGGGCAGACCTGGCTGCAGAACACCTACGCGCCGACGCAGGCGCCCGCCGATCTCGAGTTCGATCGCATCTTGCGGCAGGTCTGGGGCGATCCGTCCGACATCGTCGATCTCAGCTACGACGTCCAAGTGCCCGATGCGAGCAACGGCGGTGCGGTGATCCGCACGATCGTGAACGATCGCGCCGGTAACGTCGCCGAGCTCTTCTTCGACGCGCTCAATCGCCCGGTCCTCGAGAGACGGTTCACGGGTCGCGCGAATCCCGATCAAAAGACCACGCCGACCCAGAACCGTCCTTCGGGAAAGCTGCGCGCCTCCGATCCCGACTTCTTCGAGACCCGCTGGGAATGGAGCTCGGACTTCCGGGCGACTCGCATCACCCATCCCAATGGCAACGTCACCGCGCGCTACTTCTCGCGCGACCTCGATCCGAAGGTGCCCCGTCGCTCGCGCGGCAACCTCTGCCTCGAGATCCGGCTGCCCGGGACCCACGCGCCGGCCGGAGACCCGGAGGTCCTCACGTCGCTTCGCGAGTTCGATCCGCAATACAACTTCGTCACGCGTGAGGTCGATGCCCGCGGAAACGAGACGCGTCACGTCTACGATGCCAGCGGCAACCGCATCCAGACGATCCACCCGATCCCGTCCATCATCGATGACTTCGAGTACAATGCATTCGGTCAGCTCACCGCCCATGTCCATCCCGATCATGGCAGCGGCATGAGGCGACGAGACGAGTGGACCTACTTCACGAGCGGGCCGCAGCGCGGCTACCTCGAGCGCGAGATCGTCGACGCTCAGGGCCACGCCCTGACGACCCGCTACGAGGTCGACGCCCTCGGTCGTCCCACGCGCATCTTCGATCCGAAGGGGCAGGACCGACTCGTCGTGTACAACGCCCTCGATCAGGTGGTGCGAAGGATCTCCCGCGAGACGTCTCCCGGCTCGGGGATCCGCTACGAGACCGACCTCTTCTACGACGCCAACGACAACGTCGTGCGGGTCGACCTCCAGAACCGCGACGAGACCGGTCAGCTCGACTCGGCCAACCCGTACTTCACGACGCTCAGCGAGTATGACGTGCTGAACGAGGTCACGCGCGTTTGCGAGGAGGTCGGCAGCTTCGACGTGCCGCGCGTGCCACCGCAGCTCGACTGCAGCGTGCTTCCGGCCAGCGAGTTCGTCACCACACTGTCCGAGTACGACGAGAATCGCAACCGGGTCCGGGTGACGTTCGGGGAGGCCGCCGAGGGTCGTCAGCCCGGCAACGCCTTGGCCATTCAATTCGACGAGCGGGACCTGCCCTTCCGGTCCACGCGCGGACCGGGAACGGCGGACGCCTCCACTCGCCAGCTCGACTACGACGGCAACCGCAACCTCGTTCGGACATGGCTGGGCATCGAGGCCACACCGCAGGTCCTCACGCGAGTCTACGACGGATTCGATCGTCTGGTCGCCACGCAGGATCCCCAGGGCAACGTGCGCTGGCACTCCTACGACGCCAACGGCAACCTCGTCCGCGATGCGCTCACCGGAGAGCTCGTCGACCTGCCGGGCAGCGCGGACAATCGTCTCCTCGCCGAGGTCCGCTACGCTTTCGATCCCCTGAATCGGTTGATCACCGAGACCAAGGACCATTTCGATCCGGAGACCGGAGGTCTCCTCGGGGACGGGGAGTCCACCGCGACATTCGAGTACTCGAATGCCTCTCTGGTCGTGCGCATCGTCAACGACAACGGTCACGACGTGCAGAAGTCCTACGACTCGGCCCATCGCCTGGACACGGTCACCGATGCCAAGGGCAATCAGGTCGTGACGACCTACGATGCGAATTCCAATGTCGTGCAGGTGACCGAGGTCGATCAGTCCGATCTGGGCGGCCCGGCTGAGACCTACGTCACGGTGAAGGGCTTTGATGGGCTCGATCGCGTGGTGAGCACCATCGATCCGGCCGGCAACGTGACCCTCACCGAGTACGACTCGCGGCACAACCCTCGCCGTGTCGTCGACGCGCGGGGAAACGAGACCCGTCACGCGTTCGATGGCTTGAATCGGCCGCTGCTCACGGTGCGCGACCTCGACGGTGATGGAGCGGACCCGGCCGACGCCGCGGACATCCTCACACGTCAGGTGTGGGACGACTCGTCTCGGCTCACCGCGCGCATCGACGATCTGGGCAACACGACGACGACCGTCTACGACGCGTTGAATCGTTGGACGTCGATCCAGCATGCCGACGGCACGAGCCTACAGACGACCTACGACGCTCACGATCATCGCCTGACGACCACCGATGCGAACGGCACGGTCGTCACCTCAATCCATGACGGCCTCGATCGGATGACACGGCACACGTTCCAGCCCGGTCCGGGCGTCGCGACCGACACGACCGTCGAGATGTTCGTCTACGACGGGCTGGGCCGAGTGGTGGAGATGCGCGACGACGACTCCCTGGTGACCCGGCGCTACGACTCCCTCGGCAACGAGCTCGATGAGACGCAAGACGGCCGCACCGTCGAGAGCGGCTACGACGGACTCGGCAATCGCCTCGGCGTCCGCTACCCGGGCGGCCGCACCCTCACCATGACCTACGACGCTCTCGAGCGGATGCAGACGCTCGCCGATGGAAGCGGATCGATCGCGAGCTGGGACTTCATCGGCACGGACCGGGTCCTCGGGCGCACGACGGCCAACGGTGTTCGAACCGACATCACCTGGAACGGTATCGGCAACGATCCCGCGGACTTCGGCGTCAAGCGCATCGCCCGCACCTCTCATGTCCAGGACCCCTCTGGTTCCGCGATCGTCGTCGACGAACGGCGCTACACCTACGATCCCGCCTTCAACAAGACCGGCCGCTTCGACCTCCGATCCGGCGGACCGATGCTCGAGACGACGACGGTCCTCGATGCGGCGCACCGCGCCATCCGAACGACCGTCCGGGACGCGGGCGCGACGGTCTTGCGCGACGAGCAGCTCGTGCTCGACGGCGCCGGCAATCGGCAGACGGTCACCGGCGGCCTCCATCCGGGCAGCTACACGCTCGATGCGACGGCGCCCGTTCCGGCCGATGCCCAAGTGCATCAGTACACCCAGACCCCGATCGACGCCTCTCGCCAGTACGACGCGAGCGGCAGCTTGACCGTGATCGACAGCGGCCTGCCCTCTCAGAGGCTCCTGCGCTACGACGTCCACCACCGTCTGGTCGAGGTGCAGGACGCCGCTACCGGACAGCGCCACGTCTACCGGTACGATCCCCTCGGTCGGCGCACGCATCGCATCGTCGACGTCGACGGCGCTGCCGAAGAGACGCGCTACGTCTACGACGGCTGGACGGTGATCGAGGAGCGCGACGCGGGTGAGACGGTCCTGGCGAGCTTCGTCCATGGCCAGCATCCGGACGACGTGGTGACCATGAGGCGCGGCAGCAGCGACGTGACCTATCACCTCGACGAGCGATTGAGCGTGATGGCGATCACGGCCGAGGATGGATCGGTGCTCGAGCGCTACGAGTACGGTGACAACGGTCAACCTCTCGATCCGTCGACGTTGGCGCCTCTCGCGGGGAGCCCTTCCGCTCGAGGCAATCCTCTCCTCTTCACCGGGCGTCGCTTCGACCCGGAGACAGGCCTCTACTTCTTCCGAGCTCGCTACCTCGATCCGAAGATCGGCCGCTTCCTGACGCGCGATCCGCTCGGCACTTGGGGCGATCCTCTCGCCCTCGGAAACGGGCGCAGCTATGCCGCTGGCAACCCCTCCACCTTCAGCGATCCGAGCGGGAAGATCGTCCCGCTCCTGATCGCGGGTGCGGGCAAGCTCGCGACGGCGATCGGCGTCGGCGAGGCGATCGGGTTCCTCGGAAGCCAGTACTACCGCGGGAAGCGGGTCGCCCAGATCTCGGGGCGCCTCGAGGAGATCAATCGCTTGATCGGATGCTACCGGCACGACCCGGGCATCCTCGACGCACTCCTTCGCGAGCGGCGCGCCCTGATCGGTGAGGCGGCGGGGACATTGTCCGATGTCGCCCGGGACACGGCCGAGCAGGTGCTGCCGGGCCACCCTGGGTCCTTCAACGGCGGACCGACGACGCTGCAAGCACATCGCTTCCACAATCAGGTCCAGGACATGCCCGAGGTGCTCGACCTGGTGCGTACGGCGCAGAGGCACTTCATCAAGGAGGAGGGCAAGCGCGCCGACAAGGCCTTCCACTGGGCCGTGAATCAGTACGAGAGGCACATCGAGCCTCGGCTGCCGAGGATTCCCAATGCGCCGCCGCTGCGGATCCCGCGCGGCCCCTTGATGCAGGCTCTCGACCGGGCGTGGATGGACGTCAACGGTCCGCCCGCTCCGAGCAGCAGCCGCACCTACTCGGCCCCCATCCCGCGCGGCGGCTCCACCTTGCCGGCCGTCGCTCCCTCTTCCGGGCAGCTCGCCCCTCTCACCGTGCCGTTCGGGGACGATCCGACGCTCGATCCCCTCTTCCTGTTCGAGCTCCTGTTCGGTGATCTCAGCTTCCTTTGATGATCCCTTCCTCCCTGGAGAATCGTCCGATGACGCCCCGAGTCCGGCTGATCCTGATCGCCACCTTCCTCTTGGCCGCCCCTTTGCGCTCGCAGCCCCTCGATGATCGCTTCACCGTCACGGTCAACGGCCAGACCGTCCTGGCCAACCCAGACGGCTCGTTCACCGTCTCGAACGTACCGGCCGACAACGGGCTGATCCGGGTGACGGCGATGGGAGCTCGCGACGGGACGATGCTCTACGGCTCCTCGGAGTTCTTCGATCTCACGCCCGGGCAGACGCTGACCATCGAGTGCCTCTCGCTCTCGCCGTTTCCGCTGCGCCGACTCGAGCTCCTGACCGCCGTGCCGGAGACCCGTACACTGACCGCGATCGGACAGACGACCCCGATGCTGGTCACCGGACGCTTCTCCGATCAATCGACCGACTCGGTGGCGCTGCAGAGCCAGGGCACCGCCTACCTGTCGAGCAACCAAGGCGTGGTGACGGTGGATGCGAACGGGCTGGTCACGGCGACCGGGCCGGGAAGAGCGATCGTCACGGCGAGCAACCAGGGCGCGACCGCGACGGCGCGCATCAACGTGTCCTTCGCGCCGCCCACGATGGTCGAAGGCTACGTGCGGCTCACGAACGGCAATGTCGTGCCGAACGCGACGGTCACCCTGCTCGACTTGGGGGGAAGCGCGGTCACGGACTCCGCCGGCTTCTTCTGCATCGGCTGCATTGGCGGCCCCGTGCCCAGCGACCTCGGTGATCTGAGCCTCTTCGTCGAAGCGCAGGTCGACGGCCAGCCCTTCACCGGATTCCGCTCCGATCTCGTCCCCGTGCCGGGTGGCATCACCGATGCCGGCATCATCCCCCTCGGTCAGGGAAGCGTCTTCTGGTCCAGCCCGATCGACGGCCTCTGGACCGATGGCTTCAATTGGGCCAATGGCGCCGCGCCCACGCCCCAGCAGTTCGCACAGATCGTCCGCGCAGGTGGTTACCAGGTGTCCGCACGCGGGGCGATCACCTGTGGAGGCTTTCGTGTCGCCGGCGGCCCCTCCCTGCTGATCGAGACCCGAAACGGCTCGAGGGCGGTGCTCACGGCGAACGGCAACTCCGAGAGCTTCGGCGCCGTCCTCCTCGGATCGCAGGTCGCCGACCTGACGACGCTCGATGTCACCGGCACCTTCTTCAATCGTCCGGGCGGCGAGCTCTCCTTCTTCGGGGCGTTCGGCGGACGACGATTCACCGGCGACCTCGAGAACGACGGCGATGTGATCATCACGCGATCGACGCGCTTCGGAGGCGGCAACGTCCTCACGAATCGCGGCAACTTTCTGAACCAGGGAGGCGGAGGCGTCACCGTCGAGGCGGGCGGCACCTTCCGGCAAGAGGCCGGCACGTTGACGATCGACGCGCCTTGGGTGCTGCTGTCCGGGGCGTTCGAGCTCGACGGCGGACAGGTGCTCGGCACGGAGCGGCCCGTGCTCTTGAACAGCTCATTGGCCCTCGGCGAGTCGAGCGGCAACAGCGCGGGCCGGTTCACGCTGCGCGGCCTTTCGACGTTGACCGGAGACATCGGTCCGCTGCAGGACGTGAGCATCGAAACCGTGAATGGGCTCAACGCCCTCACCACCGCTCCCGCTGCCTTCGAGAATCGCGGCCTCCTCGCGCTCGACTCGACCGTCGCGGCCACGAGCGAGCTTCGGGTCCAGAACGGTGCACTGACCAATCGTCCGGGTGGCGTGATTCGCGCCGAGGGAGCCTTCGGCGGTCGCCGCTTCGGTGGGCAGCTCGTCAATGAGGGCACCGTCGACATCCAGCGATCGACGACGATCAATGCCGGCTCGATGATCACTCAGAAGGGCACGCTGAATGTCGCCGACCAGCAGGGTCTCACGTTCGAGGCCGGCATCGACTTCCTCCAGGAATCGGGCACGACGACGCTCGAGGGATCGATGCTCTTCCTCGATGGAACCGTCCGCCTCGAAGGTGGCGAGATCGTCGGCAGCCGAGCTCCCCTGCTGCGACGCTGCGACCTCGTGATCGGAGGCACTGCGACCAGCGCCCCTCCGGGTCCGGCGTCCTTCGAGATCCAGGGTGCCTCGACGTTCGACGGGACCGTGGGACCGGACCACGTGCTTCGGCTGAAGACCGTCAACGGGCTCACTGCGGTCCTGACCTCCCTCTCGGACTTCACCAGCGCAGGCACGATCTTGCTCGATTCCGACATCAGCGCCACGACCACTCTCGACACCAGCAGCGGCGCCTTGACCGTCCTGGCGGGCGGCTCGTTGGAGTCGGTGGGTGCATTCGGCAGCCGGCGCATCCTCGGAACGCTCGTCAACGAGGGCCTGTTCCGGAGCGCGCGCGGTACGAACTTCTCACCAGAGTCCGTGTTCATTCAGCGCGGGAACTGGACGATCGAGCCGGGCATCACGGTCAGCTTCGAGACCTCGGGACTGATCCGCCAGGAATCCGGAACGACGACCAATGACGGTACCTTGGTGATGGATGCCGGCGATTTCGAGCTGAACGGCGGTGACATCATCGGCGGTGGCCCGGTCCGACTCCAAGCCAGTGACCTGCGCATCGCGCCGTCCGGAGAGTCGGGGACGGCCGCGTTCGAGATTCGGGGCGACTCGACGCTGGGCGGGAACGTCGGCCCGGATCAGACGCTTCGGCTCTTCACGGTCAACGGGTCCATCGCGGTGCTCTCCACCCTGAGCGATACGGTCAGCTCCGGAACGATCCGCCTCGACGGGAACATCACGGCGAAGACGATTCTCGATCTCACCTCGGGCCAGCTCACGATCAGCCCGACCGGGCGACTGGAAGGCATGAGTCCCTTCGGAACCCACGATGTCATCGGTGACGTGATCAACGAGGGCGTGGTGCAGCTCGACCGATCCACCCAGTTCACGGGTCCCTCGATTCTCACGCAGCGCGGGACCTTCGACGTCGCGGCGAGCCAGACCGTGACGCTCACCGAGGGCAGCGTCTTTCGTCAGGAGAGCGGAACGACGACCACCGACGGGACGCTCCACGTGATCGACGGGACCTTCGATCACCAAGGCGGCGACGTGCTCGGCACCAATCGCGTGCTGCTCCAGAACAGCGCGCTGAGCTTTGGGCCGAATAGCTCGGCGACCAACGGGGCGTTTCGCTTTCGCGGTCCTGCCGCGACGCTCACGGGAGACGTCGGCCCTGCGCACGACCTCTTCGTGGAATCCGTCGTCGGTCAGCAAACCACCGTCACCGCACCGGCTGCCTACTCGAACGCCGGAGCGATCACTCTCGGCAGCCAGGTCGCCACGCAGACGGCGCTCGTGACCCAGAACGGTCCTCTGACGAACACCGCTATCGGGACGATTCGGACGATGGGCCCCTTCGGAACGACTCGCCTGACCGGTGATCTGGTCAATGACGGGACGGTGAGCCTCGAGATCGGGACGTCCTTCACGGCCGGGTCCTCGGTCACCAACAACGCGAGCTTCTCATTGGCTTCCGGGCGCTCGGCGATCTTCGAGACGGGCACGCACCTCACCCAGGCCGCAGGCACACTCACCACGGATGGGCAGCTCACGATGACCGGCGGTGCTTTCACGCTGAGCGGAGGCGACCTGACGGGCACGACGACGCCGATCCTCGAGTCCACCGATGTCGTGTTCGGTCCCGGCAGCACGAGCAGCCAAGCGGCACTGATCGTTCGGGGCGCCTCGACCTGGAGCGGTGATATCGGTGCCGCTCAAGAGATCACGATTCAGGTGCGAAACGGCTTGAACGCGACGCTCACCGCCGCGCAGGGCTTCACCAATGCCGGCACGCTTCGAATGGAGGACTTGATCTCCAACGCCCAGCTCCGGATCGAGATCACTTCGGGAATGCTCACGAACACCGGCTTGATCTGGTCGGCGCCGACGCTCTCGGGAAGTCGCACGATCGCGGCGGATGTCGTCAATGACGGCGAGCTGCGCGTCGACCGTCGCCTGGTGTTGGCCGGCAACAGCTTCGACAACTCGGCGATTGGCTCCCTGACCGGGACTTCGACTCTGTCGGCGCCCGGTGTGACGTTCACGAGTGCCGGGACGATCGCGCCGGCGGGCTCGGGTGCTCCGGGTGTGTTGACCATCCAAGCCGATCCCGTCTTGAGCGCTTCGAGTCGCGTCGAGATCGAGCTGGCCGGCGGTGGAAACGGCAACTGCGATGTCCTGACCATCAACGGCACGGTGACCCTGAACGGCGCCCTCGACGTGTCGTTGCTCGGCGGATTCGAGCCGACGCTCGGGCAGACCTTCGATGTCGTGGGCTTCAATCAACGCAATGGCCAGTTTGCGACCGTCACGGGTACGGACCTGCCGAACGGGCTGAAGTTCCAGGTCAGCTACGAGCCGAGCAGCGTCCGCCTGACCGTCGTGCCCCAGTAGCACCGTGCGACGGTCACCTGTCGCGGGTGATCGCCCGCGCGGGCCGGACGCCGAGACCGGGATACGTGTAGTCCGGCAGGAATCGCGAGCGGAGAGCGACACGCTGGCCGGATGCCGGTGAAGAGAAGACCCCCGAGCGGGCGACACGGTAGGGATACCTGAGCTCGGTGCGCAAGCCGTCATC
This sequence comes from Planctomycetota bacterium, assembly GCA_040219065.1. Classification (GTDB taxonomy): domain Bacteria; phylum Planctomycetota; class OFTM77; order OFTM77; family OFTM77; genus OFTM77. The sequence goes on along the minus strand of JAVJTD010000173.1, from coordinate 3,091 downwards.
TAGGCGAGCGGTCTGGGAGTAGTCGCAATACCAATCGCGACACCACTCGAGGACGTTGCCCGTCACGTCGTGCAATCCGAATGCATTGGCGCGGTAGGCTCCGACCGGTGCATGGATCTCGTGACCGTCTTCGATCCAGTCTTCGTAGCTCCAATGCGCGACGCCGCCGTCCAATTGGCGCTGCCTGGCCGTGACATCGGATAGGTTGCCTGCGCCGCGTAAGCTCTCCTTCGAATCGCCGCTCGCCCAAACCGTGCGACTTCCCGCCCGCGCCGCGTACTCCCATTGCGCTTCGGTCGGCAGCTCGAGCCCCAGCCGCTGCAGCCAGGTCCAGGCCTCCTCCCAGGAGATCTTCTCCACGGGATGGCGGAGATCGATCTCGACGCCGCTCATGCGCGCGCCGGCGTAGTAGCCGCTGGGATTGTCGCCCGCCGCCCGCTTCCACTGGCCCTGCGTCATCTCGTACTTCGAGAGGAAGAACGGCGACAGCGCGACCTCGGTCACGGGCGACTCGGACTCCTCGATCGCGAGTGGATCCAAGTTGAGGTCCCCGCCCACTTCGCCATCCACCGGACGGCGAGCGCCCATGAAGAAGGTCCCCCCCGGGATCAAGACGAGCACGAGCCCGGTCGACTCCTCGATCGTCAGCGCTCCGCTCTCGCTACGCGTGGGCGGCTCGCCGGTCTGGAGATGCGCGAACTCGTAGAGGCCGCTGACAGGATCCGGACCCAGCGGTACGAGCCCGAGCTGTGGGTCGAGCTCCAACCCGCCATAACGCGGATCGTCGCGAATGCCGTCGATGCTCTCTCGCCAGGACGGCGCGAGCACCGACCGCGACCTCACGGCGCTCGCGAAGGCGCGCCGCTCCCGCACGCCATCGATCAGCCGCTCGAGGCGCGGAATACCGAGCACGAGCTCGGCGAGCGCCGCGTACCGGGCTTGGACCTGGGCCTCTTCGAAGGCAGCGGCGTTGGCGGCGATGATCGCCTTCTCGAGCTGGGCGATTCGAAGGGCAGCCCATTCGGGCACGCGCCCCGAGCTGCGATCGGTCTCGGAGTAGCGCTCCCGCATCGTTCGCTGGAGACGGAGCTCTGCCACGAGATCCTGGCGCATCTCCTGTGCGGCCGGATCGTCCCGGACGACTTCGCGCAGCATCTCGTACTCCGCCTCGAGAGCCGGGAAGCGTGCGTGCAGGGCCGCCGCCGATGCGAGCCAAGCGTCCATTCCCCGCGGCCCACCGATCTTCTCGGGGACGGCCGGCCAGAGATCGTCGGCGCGGGCCGGCAAGCTGCGAAGCGTCTGAAGGGCGAGAAGCAAGTCCTTGGCGGCTTGCTCTTCTCGAAGCTGCTCGAGCGCCCGAGAGCGCGAGCGCGACGCGTCCCGTGATTCTTCCAAAGCGCTCCAGGTGACTCCGAGCGCGACGGCGACCGTCGCAAAGACGACGACACCGGCCAGGGCCGCGATCGCCGCAGCAGGATGAGCCCTCGCCCAGCTCCGGAGCTTCCCGAGGAGCCCCGGCGGCCTGGCCTGGACCGGGCGGCCCTCGATCACCGCCTCTAGCTCGCTGGCGAGCTCACTCGCACGGTAGCGCCGCTCGGGAGCCTTCTCCATCGCCTGGGCGATGACGGTCTCGAGATCGCGGCTCACCCTCGGGTTGAGCGATTGGAGACGCGGCGGCTGGTGCGTGAGTATTTGATGGAAGACCTGCTCGGCCGTCTCCCCGTCGAACGGCAGGACACCGCTCAGAGCCGAGTACAGGGTCGCTCCCAGCGAGAAGACGTCGCTGGCGGGGCCGACGCTGCCGCGCTCTCCTCCGACCTGCTCGGGAGAGCAGAAGTGCGGGGTTCCCTGAAAGCTGCCGGTGCGTGAGAGCGACTCGGCCGAGAGATCCCGCGCCAGTCCGAAGTCCAAGAGCACCGCCCGGCCGTCCGGCGTCACCTTGATGTTGCTCGGCTTGACGTCGCGGTGGACGATCTGCTCCTCGTGGACGCACTCCAGCGCGGATGCGATGTCTCGCCCCCACCGAACGATGTCCCTCACCGGCACCGGGCTCTTCTCATCGGCGCCGCGGCGGATCCGGCGGTCGAGGTTCTCTCCCTCGACGAGCTCCATCGCGAGGTAGCGGACCCCGGAGGCCACGCCCGCGGCGTGGATCGCCACGATGCTCGGGTGCTCGAGCCGTCCGATGGTGTGTGCCTCTCGCCGGAAGCGATCGTCGGAAGAGGATCCGCCGAGCAGGCCGCTCGTCGCAACCTTCAACGCCACCAGGCGATCGACCGAGATCTGTCGAGCCAGGTACACGACTCCCCCGCCACCCGCGCCGATTCGGCGCACGCGGCGAAAGTCGCCGATCACCTCAGGGATCTCCTGATCGAAGCCCGACTCATCGCCCTCGATCAACCCGAGCTCGCGCAGGGAGGCGATGCGCCGACGCACGGCGGCCTCTTCCCGCGGATGGCGCTTCAGCAGCTCTTCGAGCGCGGCGGCTCCTCCCGCTTCGAGCGCATCGATGCACTCGACGAGGAGCGACTCCAAGCCCGCCTCCTCACCCACGGTCGATCCGGATTGATCACGAATCTCGTGCGCCATCTCTCAGTTCCGGGAAGCCGCCCAAAGGTCGATCCCGATTATGCCAAACGAACGCGGCGGAGCGGGAGGCGCGCCTCGCGTCACCGGTCCGTGGTGTCCAGAGGGTGACGAGCCTCGGTCCGATCATTCACTCCTTGCAACATCAGGTCAGCCAACTCGTGAAACTGGGCGCGAGACCATGGAGTGCCCAAGCCGATGCGAGCCGGTGACCGCGTCTATCGGTGGAGGCTTTCCCGAGCGAGCTTGGGCCGGGGCTGTCGTGCTGGCGGAACGCGCCGAGCGGCCCCTTGCTCGGCACCTTTTGGCTCGATCGTCAGGGACGTCGAGGAAGCGGCTTCCGGTTCAACAGCCGCTTCCCGTTTCGGTCGCGCGGGCTCTGGTTTCGGCGGCATGTTTTCACGTCGGAACGGGAAAGGATCGTCCCAAACGAAAGGGGGAGAGCCGCGAGCGCAGCGACCGGTCCTCGCCGATTCCGTGGAGGGTCGTTGCCGGTAATCGACCG
>JAVJTD010000171.1:0-19382 GCA_040219065.1 Planctomycetota bacterium | reverse complement strand
CACGGCACTCACCGCGGGCGAGCGACGATCAGCCACTCCGGCGGCGATGCCGGCTTCCGCAGCTACCTGCTCCGCTTTCCGAAAGAGCAGATCGACGTCGTCGTGCTCAGCAATCGCGCTGACTTTCCCACCCGCGGCGTCGCGCTCCGCCTCGCCGACATCGTCCTCGGTGAGGATGCGCCTCCGCCCCTGAGGCAGGAGACCGAGGTCGGGGCACCCGATACCGAGCCGGCGGGCCCGGCTCCCAAAACGCTACAGCGGCTTCCCGGCCTCTATCTCGACGCGGAGAACGGGATCTGCTGGAAGCTGCAACGCGCCGCTGGCGGGCTGCAACTCCTCTCGGAGAGCCAAGCTCACCGGCTGGCGGCCGCCGGCGCCGAGCGCTTCGTGACCATCTCCCCCGACGTCCACTTCGAGCTCGCCTTCTCCCTCGGCTCGAACGGACCCGAGAAGCTGCGGCTCATCGAGCCAGGTCGCGGCGAGCGGCCTTTGCTCTCGGTCCCTCCGCCCCATCCCCTGAGGGAGCGACTGGGTGAGCTGGCTGGCACGTATCACAGCGACGAGCTGGACGTCACCTACGAGATCGAGCAGCGAGACTCCGACCTCTATCTGCGGCGCCCGAAGTACGGCCTCGAGCCGTTGCAGCCCCGTTTCGAGGACGGCTTCACGACCGGCTGGATGCGCCTCCGATTCCTACGCGACGACGACGGCCATCCCGATCAGCTGCTCGTCAGCACCGGCCGTGTGTGGAACCTGTGCTTCGAGCGGAAGGACTGAGGCTCAGCGGCTGTCTTTGACGGCCAGTGTCTCTCGCAGGAAAGCAGACCACGCCGCAGCATCGGTCTCTTGGGGCCGGAGATCGGCGCCCCGCTCGAGCAGCGATGCTTCATCCGAGGATTCCAGCACGAGCTCGAGGACAGCGATCATCCGGTGGAGATGCTCCTCGCCGCGCAGGAGCGGGCCGTGTCCGGGGACGATCACGGCGAGGTCTTTGTCGTCGAGAAAGCGAAGAGCTTCGAGCCATCGATTGAGGTCTGCGCCCGGATCGGCGTAGAGCCTCGGCGCGGTCAGTAGATCACCCGCCATCGCGACGCGCTCTTCGGGCAGAACGACGACGACATCCCCGGCCGTATGTGCCGGCCCCAGATGCACGAGGCGAATCTCCTGGCCGCCGCGATGCAAGGTCAGCTCCCCCTCGAAGGTCATCGTCGGAACCGCGAGGTCGGCGGCGGAGAGCTGATCGAGACAGAGCTCGTAGTCGTCCAGGAATGCGGTGAGGTCCGATCGCTGCACCTCCGAGAAGGCCTCGGACTTCAATCGATTGCGGCCACGCTCGAGTGCTTGCCTCCCGAAGCGAACCGTCGCGGGGAGAAGACCAGGCCCCAGCCTCGAGATGTCTCGCCGCGTCGCAGCATGCGCGACGATGTCGAAGGGCTGCGGCAGCGATTCGAGGTAAGCTCGGTTTCCCAGCACATGATCGGTGTGCCAGTGCGTGTTGACGACGAGCCGGATCGGCAGATCGGTGAGCTTCCGAATGCGCGGCAGGAGCGCCCGCGCCGCGGCCGGCGAAGACTGGGAGTCGACGACGATGACGTCGCGATCGGTGATGACGATCGCGCCATTCGCACCGATCTGCTCTCGCATCACCGCATGGACTCCCCGAGCGATCTCGGTGATGTCGAAGAGGACGTCGTCGTCGTCATCGGTGGGCTGCGCGAGCCACATGGAAAATGCGATGAGCAGCCAAGTCATCGAGCGAATCCTCCAGTTCGAGTCCGTTCGAGGAGGCATACGGTCGACACCGGGCGCCTGCGAGATATTGACTCGTATCCCTTCGTACTTCGTATCCCCCGGCTTTAGCCGGGTTGTCTGATTGATCAGCTCGTCGGCCTGCTCTTCGAGCAGCCCGGTCAAAACCGGCCGTTGGCCGGCCCGGCTGAAGCCGGGGAGACAACCCGGCTGAAGCCGGGGGATACGAAGATCCATGCGGGCGGGACGCCCGCGCTCCCAGTGGCAAGCTGGAAGACCGCACTCACTCGATGCGCTCGAGGACGACGTCCCGGAAATTCGACTGACCGGCCACGACAGGCACGTTCTCGAGGACCTCGGTGCGATAGCCCGGCTGTTCCAACACGACGTCGTATCGGCCCGGCGGGAGGTGGTCGAAAGTGCTTCGCCCACCAACGTAGGCATATGCTTCGCGCAAGTGGCCGCTCAGCTTTGGTCGCTGGATCCAGGCTTTCAAGCCAGGGATGATCGCACCGTCATCCCCCCTCGCTCGTAGGGCAAGGGTCCCCGACGGCCCCATCGAGAGCTCACCGAGGTCTATCGCTTGGTCTTTCTCGAGAGTGATGTTCCGCACGATCGTCATGCCGTGCGGCTCGGCGATCGCGATGAGGGTGTACCGCCCCGGCTCGACTTCTTCGAAGGACCAGCTCTCTTCCGGATCGGTGATCAGAGACTGCCAGGGCTCCCCCTGCACGAGGTGCGAGACATCGTCTCGGACGAGACGCAGCTTAATGATGGTGATCAACCGGGCCAGATTGTCATCCATCGCAATGCGACCGGAGATGCGGCAGTCCGGAAGCCGGATCTCGATCTCGTCGTCTCCGTGCAGGTCGATGGGCCGATACGAGGTGCCAGGTTGCTCTTCCGGCGTGACGAATCCGATCACCGCAGCCCCGGCCGGCAATCCTGTGAGCGCGAAACGTCCTTCGGAGTCGGTCTTCGTCACAGCTTGGAATTTTCTCATGGGCAGGTCGGTCGACACACCGATCCCGACACCCGCAACGGGCTTCTCCCCTCGCAGCACACGGCCCCTCAGGCTCCCTCTCCCGAGCACGTCGGCCGTGAGATCGATTTGGATGTCATTTTCTCCCGCTTCGAGAACGATGTTTCGCCGGGCGATCATCGTGCTCATCAGTCGTCCCGCTTCGACATTCCGAAACGCCTGGATCTCATAGTCGCCCGTGGCCAGCCCCTCGAGCTGGAAGCGACCTTCGGAGTCGGTCAGCGAGCGGAGGGCGAGCTGCAGCTCGTGATCGAAGAGACGCACCTCCGCGTCCTCGATTGGCACACCCTCTCGATTCCTGAGCGTCCCGAAGACGCGGATCGGCGCTTCGAGGCGTAGCTCGACCTCGGTGGTTCCGCCCGGCGAGACGGTCACCTCGGTTCGCATCGGTGCGTGAGTCTCCGACGAGACCACGATCGGTTGAATTCCGGGATCGACTGGAGTGAGCCGAATGCGTCCCTCCGCATCCGAGACCGACTTCACGAAGGGAGCACCTCGGCCGTCCGGGTAGATCGCATAGGGAACTGAAACGGACACCTCGGGAACGGGGCTTCCGTCCGGCCCAAGCACGACGCCTTCGATTACGCCGGCCAGCCCCACCTCGAGGACGACGCCATCCCGGTCCTCTCCCGCCTCGACGGTCACTCCACGGATCGCCGTCGTAAAACCAGGGCCGCCGGCCCACAGCTCGACGAAGCCGGCCTTGACGGGTGAGATGTGGAAGCGACCGGTATCGTCTGTCTTCACGAACCGAATGCCCATCGCATCGGTGAGCATGTCACGGCCACCGACGAGAATGCCGGCACCGACGGCGGGCTCACCATTCTCCAGAACCACGCTGCCCGAGATCGAGGCAACGCGCTCGAGCCGAAGCTCGAGGTTCGCTCCGGACCGAACCCGTCGCCCCACCGGCACAAAACCCTCCTCGCGGATGAAGATCGAGTACAACCCGTCGATGGGAGCCGGTAGCTCGAAATGCCCGTCAGAGTCCGTTCTCGCCTGCACCGAATCATGCCCCCCGGTCTGCAGGTCGGGACGATAGGAGCCCGAGACCTTCACGTCCTCGACCGGTCTCCCGTCGCCATCGACGACGCGCCCCGTGATCCGATCGCTCGCGGGCTCGATTCGAATCTCACTCACTTCGCCGCTGAGCACCTCCACCCAGTGCAGCAGCTCGAGGCCATCCAGGTAGCGCACATGGACTTCCCACTTGCCTTCGGGAACGCCCGCGATCTCGAAGTACCCTCGGGAGTCCGCAAACTGCGAGCGCGAGCTGGGCGAATCGAGACGACCTCTTCGAATGTGGGTCGGTCCTCGGTCGCTGCTGCCACCGGACGATGGGCGGAACGGCGTCAGCCGCACATCGGCCGAAGCTGCCGGTTCACCGGCCGGCGTCATCACCCAACCTCGCACGCTTCCGGGAGCTCGCAGGGACAGCCGGACCTCTTCGACCTCACCGGCTTCGAGCGTCACCTCCACGATGTTGCTCGAGGAATCGGACTCGGACATGGCCTGGATTCGGAAGCGACCAGCCGGCAAGCCCAAGAGCTCGAATCGCCCGTCCCGCACGTCCGTATCACCCCAACTGATATCGTCAGGAAGCTCGGGGCTCTCACTGACCCATTCGGCCTCGAGCATGGACACGCGGGCCTCCGCCGGCTTCCCGCCGGACGACGACACCACCGAGCCGACGATCACGCCGCCCATCGGGAGTCGAATCTCGCCGAGATCCGTATCCCCCTCGATGCGTAGCCGAGTGATGCCCGGCCGGCTGTAGAAGCGGTGCCACACCGACACGCGGTAAATGGCCGCCGGGACGTTCTCGAGGGTCACACGCCCGGAGGCGTCACTCCAGGCGACCGGGCTCTCCTCCTCAGCATGGTCGAATCGCGATTGCCATGTGTCCCACACCTGTGGCACGAGGGCGAGCTGAGCGCCTTCGATCGGTGCGCCGGTCCGCTTGTCGAGGACGACTGCGCTGACCATGAAGCCGGCCAGCGAGCTCGCCACTGGGTCGCCACTCGTGGCTTCCGCACGCTGGCTCTCCTCGAGGACCGGTTTCGCCGAGGCAGCGGAGACTCGGCCTTCGATCTCGTAACTGACCTCCGGCACTCCCCCTTCACCAGCACCGACGCTCGTCGCCTCAGAGGACTCGTCACTCAGCTCATGAAGCGTCCAGCCCGCCACGACCACGACCAAGCCCACCAAGACCGCGATCGACTTCTTGCCGATGACCAAGCCCGTCGAGACCGCGGCACCAGAAGCGACTGCGCTCGACCTCAGGATCGTGGTGTCGAGCCCGACGAGAGACACCAGACCGAGGCTCCACGAAGACCGGTTCCCATGCGATCGATCCAGTCGCCTCCGAAGCTGCGCCGCTGCACGACTCAACCGGCTGTTCACGGTGTCGATCGGAGCGCCTTGCCTCGCCGCGATCTCCCGCGGCGGCAGGTTTTCGTAGTACCGCATGAGGATCGTCGACCGATAGGGCTCCTTCAGCGCGAGGACGGCCTCGACGACCTCCCGCAGCAGCTCCTGCTTCATGAGCGGCTGCACCGCGTCCGATGTCGCCTCGATCTTCGCGGCACGAAACTCACGACCCGAGCGCCGCTGCTCTCGGCGCAAACTCTTGAGCGATAGCCTCCGGGTGATCGTCGCCAACCAAGGACGAAGGCTTCCGGCCCGCTTCGGCGGGTGAGTGATCGCTGCGACCATCGTGTCCTGGACGACATCTTCCGCCGAGGCGTCGTCGGTCACCAGGCGACGGGCCAGCCTTCGCAAGAACTCGGCGTGCTCCACGAGGTGATCGGGCGGGATGGCGGGGGTATCTTGAGGCATGGTCTCTCCCTCGGCAATTCGAGTCGTCGTTCACTCGTACCACCCCGCCGAATCGGAATCCCGTGCAGAAAACCCCGATCTTCGTCTTCGCATCCCCCGGCTTCAGCCGGGTTGTCTCGTCCTTCGTATCCCCCGGCTTCAGCCGGGTTGGTTCGTCCTTCGTATCCCCCGGCTTCAGCCGGGTTGGTTCGTACTTCGTATCCCCCGGCTTCAGCCGGGTTGTCTCCCCGGCTTCAGCCGGGCCGGCCCACGGCCGGTTTTGAATGGATTGCTCGAAGGGCAAGCCAACGAATTGATCCATGCGGGCGGGACGCCCGCGTTCCCAGTCTTCGTATCCCCCGGCTTCAGCCGGGTTGGTTCCCCGGCTTCAGCCGGGCCGGCCCACGGCCGGTTTTGAATGAATTGCCCGAAGGGCAAGCTGACGAATTGATCCATGCGGGCGGGACGCCCGCGCTCCCAGTGGATGCGCGCGAGGACGACGTCCCGGAAGGTCGACTGCCCGCCGGTGACGTTGACGGTCTCGAGCGCCGACGCTCGGCGACAGGCGCTTCAGCACGAAGTGCCGGCCGAGAGCAGGCCGACCCGTCTCCAAGCGGAGGCCAATGCTCTGCGATAGCCGTCTGGGTCTTGCATCGGCGCCTTCAGGTGCGGCGCCCCTTCGATCACGAAGAGCTGCCGTTCGCCGGGCAGCCATACGAGCAGCTCCGAGGACTGTTGCGCCGGCGTCAACGCGTCGTCGCCGCTGGCGATCACCGTCCACCCGAGATCTTGACGATTCGCCGCCCGCTCCAAGGCGTGCTGCAAGTCGAAGCCGCGAGACCAGCGCGGGGCTAGGGTCAGGAGCGCCTTGGCGCCCAGCCGAGTGAGCAGCCAGTTCTTCCAACCGTCGTAGAAGGAGCGCGCGCAGTTCTCGAGGATGACGGTCGTCCCTTCGGGCAGCTCGGGCGCCGAGAGCCCCACTTGGTAGGAGCCAAAGCTCACGCCGTGCACGACGACCGCGCGGCCCATCGCTTCGGCCTCCCGGGCGACGGCGACCACGTCGCTCGCGTAGGAGAGGTCGATGCGCTCCGACTCGCCGATCCCGTTGAGATCCATCAACCAGACGTCGCAGCCGGCCTCGAGATGGAGCCTCGCCCGATCGCACGTCGCGAAGAAATACTTGCCTCGGCGGCTTCGCGGATGGACGAGCACGACTTGGGGTCGTGAGGACTCCGCTCCCCCGGCAGCCGACAATCGCAATACCGACAAGCGACGCCCGCTACGAAGAACCGTTCGCAGCTCGACCACACCCAGGGCTTCGAGCGGTGCTCCCGCACCGGGAGGCGGCGGCCTTCGATACCCCGGGAAGAACGCGCTCTGGACGGCCCAGAGCGCCCATCGCCTCACTCCTCTCCCTCGCCGTCGTCCCAGCGAAAGCCGATGCGAGACGGTCTCGGCTCCATCGGACTGCCCGGCATCGAGCTCACGTTCTCTTCTTTGTGGAAGAGGCGCGGCGAGACGTCGTTCGGCGAGTCGGGATGGAACAGCGAGGCGAGGTATTGGATCTGGCCGCGGCCGACGCCGAGCTCGAACTGTCCTCCGCCGTAGCACTGGATGCCCTCCCCCTCGCAGAAAGCGTAGGCATCGAAGAGCTCGGCGAGGCGGCCGAAGCGAGACGGCTTGATATTGATGCAACGCTGGTGGAAGGGACGTGTGCGGATGTCGCCGACCGAGTGGATCGGGGCGTCCCAAGTGATGCGATCGCGGAATGGCTCGAGCGCCCGGTCGGTCTCGTCGTTCAGCGCCGGATCTTCGATCCAGGCCTCGGGGAACGTCTCGGCGACGCGGCGATACAGCTCGGCATCGGCCGGCTGATCGACGGGTGTGTCCTTGTAGGCGCCCTTGAGATCGAGTGTCTCGACGCCTCCCAAAGCCTGAAGCTCACCGACGAATGCATCGTCCCAGTCCGAGGTCGGATCGAGCTTGAAGGTCAGACCCGGCACCGCGTCGCGGAGCTGGCGCAGCGGGGCGACCGACGGCGGCGAACCGACGCGGCGCGAGACGACGAAGCGCACGGGGGCCAGTTGGCGACCGATCGCATCTGCCAAGGACAGTCCGGCTTGCCGCAGCGCGAGATCGAGGGCGGCGCTCTCGAAGGCCCAGCGCCTGTAGTCGCGCGATGCGGCGCCGCGCGGAGGCTCGGGAAAGAGCTGCCGAGTCTCGAGATGTCGAGAGAACTCATCCAGCGTGAGCTCGCCGATGAGCGTGCGATCCTCGAATCGCTGCTGAAAGAGATCTTGATCCAGAGCCTCGTAGGTCACGTCCTCGCCGAGGCCCTCTTCGCCCGCGCCCTCGAGGTGGATGATCGTGCTCACACGCACGAAGCCACTGCTGACCGGCAGCTCGCGACGCTCCAAGCGATACGACGCGATCCGAAGCGGCAAGTCGGCGAGTCGGGCGTAGCAGGAGAATGCATTCACGGTGCGCTCCGTCGGACCTCGGTCACGATGCTGAGGAAGACTCATCGTCCTGGCCTTCGAGGGCCGAGACGTCGGCTCGGTCTTGAGGTCTTCCGACAGCCTGCTTGTTCCGTATCAGGTCCTGGCGAGAGATGACCGAGACTGAGAGTCCATCGAGATCACACTGCGCGCGGTTCTCCCAGGCCTCTTCGAATCCGACTCCATCGATAGAAGTCAGGAGGTCGATTCGACAGGGCGCCACCCCGATCTGGATGACGGTGCCCTCCCGCGAGAAGTCCTTACGGTCGAATGCGTCCATTGGAGCGCCGAATCGCGCCAGAGCTCGCCAGATCCTCTCTGCGTTCTCAGGGCTCCTTCGGACCCAGATGTCGATGTCCCCCGTGGCTCTGGGAAGTCCATAGGTCGCCATGGCATAGGCGCCAATGAGTAGATACTCAACGCCGGCGGCGGACAACTCGGACAACATCTCTTTGAAGTCGTCGTTCAGCAACGTCCTCGCCCTTGAATGCCCAGGCTTGAACCGTCAACGGCCAGACCATCCTGAGACGCTCCGCAGGAGTGCTCGCAGCGACATCATCGCCCGCCGTCGCTTCCTGGCCCAGCCTGGTGACTCGAATGAGTCGTCGATTCATCTTCATGAGCGACAGTCTACCCGACCGAGACCACAGATCGAATGGCTCAGCGGTTCTCGTCGAAGAGCTCGTCGACGGCTCGGTCGACCGGGACCGAGCGCCCGTCGAGATCCACCTCGACGTCTTCACCCGAGCGGCTGCTCTCGATGCGGATCGTCCGGCCGCCGATGTTCATGATCGTGCGCTCCTCGCCGTCCTTCTCTTCGACGTGGATCTGAATCGCGTCCGACCAGAGGTCGCCGAGGCGAGTGAATCGGACATCGTCGTCCGTCGAGACATCGCCATCGGGACCGGCACTCAGGATCTCGAATCCCAGGTCCGTGCCTGGAACGACGGAGAGATGGTACTCATGGCCCCAAGGATCGAGCCGCCTGTTCTGAGGCAGATCCAAGTCCGAGAGCTGGGCCGGCAAGTAGCCGTGGTCCTGTTCGAATCGCTTGGCGTGGTAGGTGATCGCCAGGAAGTCGGCGGTGATCTCGCTCTTCTCTGGCCCCGAGACCGCGAGGAATGCGAACCCGAGGAAGGCCAAGATGGCGACACCGAACAGGAGGATGATCAGAAGCCAGAACAGCGTCCCCAGGCCGCCGATGATCGCGCCGGCGATGGCGAGCCCGCGCTGGCCCGGCTTGCCGAGGGCGACCAGGCTGATAATGAGCCCGATGGGACAGAGAATGCCCGCCGAGAAGACTCCCAGGAGGGACAAGACGAATCCGGCGATGGCGAGGCCATTTTGGGCCTCGCCGTGCGGCGTGCGAGCAGTGTAGGTCTCGGACTCGGTCATGGCAGATCTCGATTCGAGGGCGTTGAGCTCAGGGGAGAACGGCGCCCGATTGTACGGGAATCGAATCGAGTTCTTGCAGTGCCCAAGACAAGGAATCACGAGGGTGACTCCAAGCCCTGGGCGGATCGCGGCTTCAGCGGCGCTCTTGCTCCAGGAGCTTCTTCATCAGGGCCTCGATCTTCTCGAGTCGGCCCTCGACGCGCCGGAGCTGCTCCGAAAGTTTCTCGTCGCTGTCCTCGGCTGTCGCTGCGCGAGTGAAATCTCGCCGGACGACGTTCAGCATTGGCTCGAGGGTCAGATTGGCGATGTACCGTCCGGTGGCGTCCTGAGAGGTGACGATCTGCGGCGAGATTCGCATCTCGAGCGAGCGCGTCAAGAGCTGATTCGCGACGGCATTCGTCAAGAGCGCTCGGTTGGCGCCGGTTTGGATTGCCGGGTGCTGCACGAGGAGAGTGTCCCAGGCGACGCGCATCGGCTCGATGAGGAGAGCCATCTCCTGACCGCGGCGCCTGACCTTCAAGCGGAGCGGCTCGTTGCTCTCTCTGCTCTGGAGCGCCGATTCCAATGCGACTTGAGTCGCGGGAATGTCGGACTCGATGAAGGCGATGACGTCGTGCGTCTGCAACCCGGCCTTCGCCGCCGGCATGTTCTCCTCGACATCGAGAACGACCAGCGCCGTGGTCAGATCGAGCTGCGAGGTGAGGGTCACGTCGGCTGGCTGAACGACCACACCGATGCGCTGAACCGTCTTCTTCTGCGCCGACTTCGGCTCCTCGAAGCGCTCGATGTCGGGCTGGAGATCGATGACGGCGAGCTCGACGTCGGCCTCGCCGCGCACCCGAATGGTCGAGCCATCGAGAGTGAGCGCGTCGGCCGAGAGCAACCGGTCTCCCTGACGCACCCGAACCGTCTCGCCTTCGAGAAGCAGCTCGATGGTCTGCCCTTCGATCTCGAATCGGATCGCCGTCGCCGTCTTGGCTTCAGCGCTCTGTTCCTGAGCGAGAGCTCCCGGAACCATGATCGCGGCCAGGACGATACCGATAGGAACCCAATTGCACATGATAATAACTCCATATAAAGGTTTCGACGAGGGCGACCGGCAAGGGCCGGTGCTTCGAGTGTTTTCGTGCGGGCTCGGCCTCCCGGGCGCTCCGACGCCAGCGCTCTGGGTGGCTTCTCTCAGAACGAAGCCGGTGCGATGACGCTGCCGGCCGGCGTCGTCGCCAACCGGCCGAGCTCGTCGCGCCCGACATGCACTACTCGCTCGACCCGGCGGCGCTCGATCGATCGCTTCAAGACGACCAGATCGACCTGACCATCGGGACCGAGCTCGCGTCCAACGACGACATCGGGTAAGAGCTCGACGCCGTCCCCTTCCTCACTGCCGGCCAAGCCATTCACGGGAAGTGACGGGCCAAGGTCCGGCCGCTCCGGTGTCGGCTTCGACTGCCAACGCCCCGCGAAGTAGGAGGTCGCGATCAGGAGGGCGATCACGGCAGCGGCCGCGATGCGCGCCACGGGCCACCGGCGCCGAGGAGCCTCGATCGGCAACAGGATCGGACCGCCCTCTGAAGCGGCGACCGACGCACGCACGGCACAATCCACCCGGAGCCCTTCGGCCAGCCGCTTCCAGATCTCGGGATCTTCGTCTGCCCAGAGCTCGAGGGTGTCCCAATCGGTCAAATCGGCTTCCCGATCGACGATCTTGGAGAGGAGGAGGTCTTCGGCGTCGGGGGTCATGACAACGGTTCCTTTCGAGGTCGATGCTCGCGCGTGAGACGTTCCCTCAGGAGGCGGCGCGCGCGGGCGAGGCGCGACTCGACCGCCGACTCCGACAGCTCGAGGATCGAAGCGATCCGGCGTTGGCTCATTCCCTCGACCGTCTTGAGCATCAGTGGCTCTCGCAAGTCGATCGGCAGCTTGTGGATTTCGGTCATCACCGCCTCCAAGCGATCGCGGGAGCGATGCCGCTCCGAGCGGCGAGCCTCCTCGGGATCCGCGATGTGCCCTTCGTGGTCGGAGAGAGAGCAGGTCCCCTGACGCACTCGTCGCCGGCGACCGGCCGTTCGAATCGCGTTCAAGGCCACCTGCCTCAGCCAGCCTCCCACGGCTTCTGGACGCTGCACGTCGCCGATCCGCCGCACGAAGGTCAGGGCCGTCTCCTGGAGGACATCCTCGAGCTCCGCCCCCATCGTGCCGTGCGCCAGGACGATCGGGCGCAGCCAGCGAACGTGCTCCTCCCAGAGCCGCTCGAGGGCAATGCGCTCGCCCTTTTGGGCCGACGCGAGCAGGGTTGGATCTTCGTGTCCTCTCATGTCTCTGCCTCGAAGACGTGCCCCGGCGGCGGTTCCGTCGGAAAAATCGTGGGCCGAGGTTGCGGATCGGGTTTCCCGAGTCGAGTTCGAGCTCGAGGGTCTAGAGTAGGACCTCCAGTTTCCCGAACACCTCGAGGACATCCTTCGATGAGAGATCCCGTTTGTGGCATGGAGGTCTTGCCGCCCGGGTCGGAGCCGGGCCCGGGCCAGCTCGTGGCGACGGCTGAGGCGACTCACGCCGGTCAGACCTACTACTTCTGCTGCGAGGGCTGCCGCGACCGCTTCGTCGCCGATCCTGCAAAGGCCCTCGGAGGCTCCGGTGCGCCTTGCCCGGACGAGGCCTCCTCCGAGATCGACCCGGTCTGCGGAATGAGCGTCGATCCGAAGACCGCTGCGGCTCGCCACGATCACGGCGGGCGGACCTGGTACTTCTGCCGCGAGGAATGCCGCGATCGCTTCGTCAGCGACCCGGACCGCTACCTCGGGGAACGGCCGGACGCGAGCGAGGCTCCGCCGGGCACGAAGTGGATCTGCCCGATGTGTCCCGAGGTCTCCAGCGACGAGCCTTCGGCCTGCCCGAGCTGCGGCATGGCGCTCGAGCCGGATCGATTCGAGATGCCCGAAGAGCGCACCGAGTACGTCTGCCCGATGCATCCCGAGGTCGTTCGCCCAGGGCCCGGCTCCTGCCCGAAGTGCGGCATGGCGCTCGAGCCACGGACGGTCACCGCCGAGGAGAAGCCTTCCCCCGAGCTCGTCGACTTCACCCGGCGACTCACGATCTGCCTCCCCTTCACGATCCCGGTCTTCCTGAGCGCGATGTCCTCGATGTGGCCCGCCATCGCCACCTCCCGCTGGCTCGGCCATGCCGGTCAGCGCTGGCTCGAGCTCGGCCTATCGACGCCCGTGGTCCTCTACGGAGGCTGGCCCTTCTTCCAAAGGGCGATCGCCTCGGTGCGCCGCTGGTCACCGAACATGTTCACCTTGATCGGATTGGGGACCTTCGCGGCGTACGCCTTCAGCTTGGTCGCGACCCTCGCGCCGGGCGTCCTTCCCGACTCCGCGCGCGGTCACGGGGGCGAGGTCGCCGTCTACTTCGAAGCAGCCGCGGTCATCATCACGCTCGTCTTGGTCGGTCAGGTGCTCGAGCTGCGGGCGCGGAGCCAGACCTCGCGCGCCCTGCGCGAGCTCCTCGAATTGACACCGAAGATCGCTCATCGAATGAAGGAAGATGGAAATGAGGAAGACGTCACCTGGTCGGCGATTCGGAAGGGTGACCGGTTACGCGTGCGGCCCGGCGAGAAGGTACCGGTGGATGGAAGGGTCCTCGAGGGCCGCGCCAGCCTCGACGAGTCGATGATCACGGGCGAGCCGATGCCGCGCTCGGTCGAGTCGGGAGACACCGTGACCGGAGGGACTCTGAACGGATCGGGAGCCTTCACCATGCAGGCGGAGCGCGTCGGCTCGCAGACGTTGCTCTCGCAGATCGTCGCAGCCGTCGCCCAGGCGCAGCGCACCCGCGCACCGATCCAAAGCCTCGCCGATCGCGTCGCCCGCTACTTCGTCCCGGCCGTCGTCCTCTGCGCGGTCGTCACCGCCATCGTCTGGGCCCTCCTCGGTCCGCCGCCGGCCATCGCCCACGCCCTCTTGGCCGCCGTGTCCGTGCTCATCATCGCGTGCCCTTGTGCCCTGGGACTCGCGACCCCGATGTCGATCATGGTCGCCACGGGAACCGGTGCTCATCACGGCGTCCTGGTCAAGAACGCCGAGGCTCTCGAGGGGCTGGCGGGTGTCGACGTGCTGGTCTTCGACAAGACCGGGACGCTCACCGAAGGTAAGCCGAAGGTCGTCGAGATCTCGGTCGTCGCGAAAGGACAAAAGGACGAGCTTCTTCGAAGGCTCGCCTCGCTCGAGCGATCCAGTGAGCACCCCCTCGCCGTGGCCTTGGTGCAGGCCGCCCGAGAGCGAGGGCTCGATCTCGAAGAGCCCAAGGACGTCGAGCCCGTGCCCGGAGCCGGTATCCAAGGCGAGGTCTCGAAACGCCGGATCCTCGCCGGCACACGCGAGCTGCTCCGAGAGCGTGGCGTGAAGGAGGTCCCGGACGCTGAGGTGATGGATGCTGCGCGAAGCGCCGGTGATGTCGCGATCCTCGTCGCGGTCGATGGCCAATACGCCGGCTGGGTCCGCTTCGCCGATCGCATCCGCCCGTCGACGCCGGACGCGATCCGTGCTTGGCGCGAGCGTGATGTCGAGCTCTGGATGGCCACGGGGGATCACGACGCCACGGCGCGGGCAGTCGCCAGCGAGCTGGGCATCGAGCACGTCGAATCGCAATGCAGCCCCCTCGACAAGGCGAAGCTGATCGAGCGTCTCCAAGGGGAAGGCCGACGAGTGGCGTTTGCCGGCGATGGTATCAACGACGCCCCCGCCCTCGCCAAGGCCCAGGTCGGCATTGCGATCGGCAGTGGCACCGAGATCGCCGCGGAGTCCGCGGGGCTCGTCGTGTTGCGCTCCGATCTGGGAGCGCTCGTCGACGCACGCCGTCTCAGCGAGGCGACCTTGAAGAACATCCGCCAGAACCTCGCCTTCGCCTTCGGTTACAACGCCCTGGGCATCCCGATCGCAGCCGGTGCCCTCTACCCCGTCTTCGGCTGGCTGCTTAGCCCGATGATCGCCAGCGTCGCGATGAGCCTCAGCTCGGTCTCGGTCATTCTCAACGCATTGCGACTGCGCTTCGCGCTCGGTGACCGTCAAAAGCCGAATCACAACTGAAGAGCGTTGACACACAGGGGATCGAGGCCCGAACAACGGAGATCCGCATCCGCGGCGACGGACTGCGGTCCTCGGCTTCGGAGCTGGCGATGAACTGCAGGTGCACCGACACGAAGACGCGGGCTCGAGACTCAGCGACCTCGAAGCGCGTCGAGGCCCGTCCAGAGCGGCGAATCGCGCCTTTCGGTGAACCTCGCAGAGCGTCCGTCGCCCTCTGGGCGACGCGGCGCACGATGACCAGGGAACCCATCCAGGGGAACTTCCCGGTCACGAACTCGCACCAAGAAGTTCACCGATGCCTCCGATTGGCGATCCTCCGGGGACCCTTTCAGCGTCGCCGGGACCACTCCGGAACGAGAGCAAGTTCCGCCGTGGAATCTTGCTCCGCTGTCCGATCGCCGCTCTAAGGCTCCCCGCTCGGTGGACTCGGTGACCACCCGACGGTGTGTACCGCTTGCGCGGCGCTTGGCGACGCGTGTTGCGCGGATTGGTTCTGGGCTCGAGCGCCGCGTACCCGCCGGCCGCCACCTCGCGCCGCCACTTGCACAGGCTCGCCGTCGAGACGTGGTGCTGCGCGCAGAACGCTCCGAGCGTCTCGCCGCCCGCCGCATACGCCTCGAGCAGGGTCCGCTTCTCGCGGGGCGTGTACCGCTTCGAGGAAGCGCCCTTCGGTCCGCCCTGCGGGCGTCCCTTCGGGCGCTTCCTCGAAGCCACTCCCTGGGACGTTGCCTCAGGCGGGGTCTCACCAGTACGATCAGACCTCAGAGGGTCCATCGTGCCTCCTTCCGCTCGGTCAGAAACCGAGCTCTGGGAGGCGACGGATCAGATCACGCGAGGGATCACCAAACCGGAAGGAGTTTCGTTACACCCTACACGGTCGCCGCAGCGTTTGCACTTCACCCGGCGAGGTGCGTACTCGAGCGCGATCCGCGTGCGCCCCAAGTTCAGATGCCTCCAGCTTCGGAGCTTCTGCTGATCGTAGCCAGGTGCCTTCTTGCCACAGCCGCCACAGCGCGGCTTGCGCCAACGGGGTTTCACCTCCACTCTCAAAGAATCCTCGGTGAAGCAGACGGCTTTCACCACGGTCTTGCTCAAGCCCAGCAGGTCCCGGAAGATGGTCGTCGCGCGCATGAGTCTTGCCTCCTGTATGTTGTTGGTACACACACAGAAAAGCGTACGGCTCATGCGCGTACCAGCCTCTTTCCCTCAGTCCCACCCGAACAACTTGGCTGCCGAGGCCCGGAGCTCCCTCGCCGTCGGCGTCGGTCGCGCCCGCAAGGAGCCTGCGACTGGGGCCGACGACGGCGGCGAGGGTGCGCAGGGCCGCCCTGGAGCTCCTGAGCCCGAGGTCGAGAGAGCGTTTCACCAAACGAGCCCCTCTCAGGAATGCTGGAAGCCCCGTCCACAGGGCCTCTCATGCGCTTCAGGCACCCACAGACGATTCAGGAGATCCCGAAGTTCCGCCACCTCAGCTCCAGAATGTCCTGGCGAACAGCACCGAAGGTTCCTCAATGCAAAAGCACTTCTAATTGCTTCCCAGACGACGTGTCCAGATCACGTCGCCGAGATTCGCCTGTACCAACATTGACGAGTACAGAGTAGTGGCTAGCGGGAAGCACCAGGCGCGCTCGATGACTCTCACTCGTCCTCAGGAAGCGAAACATGCCTCGCGGCTCTTCCAGAATCCAGCGCCCGATGTGCCCTGTAGAGTAATCCAACCTCTTTGAACACGCCCCCTCAACCATCTCGATGCTCACAACTCCAGGTGAAATGATAGCCGACCAATCCAAATCGACAACAGCGCCTAGTTCGACGGCAATCACCATCCTATGCTCAAGGCCCTCACGAATCTCGATTAAGGTCGGCAGTGAGCAATAAGCACTAGAAGACCGGCCTCCGTCCAGCATGACACTGTACAGACCCGGCGACAAACCGGAAAACTCGAAGGCGCCACCCTCATCAACCAATGCCACGCGGTGCCAGAGCAGCACTCCCGCGTCGTCGCATTCCCGCAGCACCACCTGCGCCCCGACGAGAGCAGCCGAAAAGGACGCAATATCCCCCCGCAGTGTTGCAGATGCGTGCAACACTATGCTGCCCGCTTCCACGATTTTCCCGGACTCGATTACAACTACACCTGTCCTAATCCCAACTCCATCGGAGCTGACTAGATACTGAGTTGGCCCGGAGGGCAGCCCCGCAACCTCATAGACCCCCGGGGCTATGGAGCTGATACTATAAGGAACGTGATCTCTTCGCATGCATCTCACGTCGACTTCTGCCTCGACAGGTTCGCCACGAGGGTTTAGAAGGGAGACCCTGAAGCCGCCCATCAGATTCTGCAATCTGGCAAGATCAACTGTAAGGTCCACCAAGTCGCTATCTGCCCTCACGAATGACTCATCTAAGAGTTGATCGCTCGCCAAGATGCGTACGAGCAATTCCTCCGTTGGGTTCTCCAGCACAAGATGACCAATAATGCCCTTCGATGCAAGGCGATCAGGAAGCCTCGCAAGCTCCGCCTTTAGATCGGTCGGAGCGTTACTTTCCAGAATGTAATTCTGGCGGGAGACAAATCTCGATAGAGATCTTCGCGCGCCCTCATCCTCCCCTGAATCGCTGACATCGATGGCGATTCGACGACAGAGCACGTTTCTTGACTTTGAGTCACGAAGTTCAATTGGAAATCCGTGTGGGTCTACCAATCGAACTTCGACGGCCTTTCTGCGCAATTGCCAGTCGAAAGGTCGGGCTACTAGACCACCTGATAAATGAGCGGCCTGTGCTTGCTCAAAGTAGAGCGGATGCCTGCAGATCAGACGCTGCACCCTTTGGCTTAGCTCAGCAGTAACGTACCGACCACTATCAGTTGAAGTGGCCACGCGCTGAAGCGATCGGCTCGGCTCTTCCGCGAAGATCTCAGCCCCCGAGACCGGCCTTCCGGACGTGCTCATGACGTGGCCGGAAGCGGAAAGTAGCCCGCCGGCATCGGTAGCCGTGACCAGGGATTCAGCTCGGTCGCGCTCGCTCTTCTCGGTCGGAAGTGCGCGGCTCGCAGAGGACGAATCACTGAAGTCAAGCCTTGAGCCATCATCCACGAGTTCCGCTCTTCTGATCGACCCTGGCAGGTCATCAAGACCCTCAAGCCAGCCGAGGATTAGCGCCAGAATAACGCATCCTAATGTTACAGGAAAGAGAATCCGCTTGCTCATCAGAAGTATGACCCAACCGCGAATACGAAACAATCAAAACACTTGAACTCGAGCTTAAACTCCTTTTCTTCTCGATCTTCTCCAAATTCTTTCCATCTGATCACTGCCTTTAGGGTGATAGAGTCTCCGCACGCGGGCTTGAGATCGATCGTGCCTCCGTCTGCGTCAACTATGTCTTTCTGCACTCTATTCCTTACTCCATTCCAAGTCAGGACGACTCGAGCGCGCTCGCAGTTGTGCACTGCGGCGTTCCAGTGTAATTGGAACCAGCAGGGTCGGATCTCTTGATCTGGGCAGAATTCCTTGAAACATTTACCGACCTCTATTTTCTCAAACGAAATGCTAAAGTCTGTTAGACAGCGGTTTCCTTCCTTTACGTCTTCCTCAGGGAGCACTGGAATGCAGGAGCAGACCCTAAAGAGTGCACTTGGGTAGATGGATGCTCGTTGCTGAGGCTCCCCTTGACAACGAGCGCCTCGACGATGACCGGGCTGCCTGAACCTTCCCCACCCCGGATCATACTCCCGACCCATGGAGTACCGAGTCCCGGCCCCGGACTCCGAGTTCCAGATCCCACTCAAGAATCCGATCTCGTTATCCACCTGGGTCCCGCTGACCGAGCTGGCACCGCCGCCATCGATCTGCACCCAGCCGGTTTCCCCGTACTCGTTGTAGCGGAGTTGTTCGTCTTGGTGAGCGTTGTCCCGGTCCGAGAGCGCCCCGATGCTGCCCTGAGCGTTCTCATGAAACGCGTACCGCGTCCCGCCGCTCGTCTCGTACTCGGCGGGCTCACGCATCGCTCCATAGACGAGCTTCTTCTCGATGCTGTCCGAATTCCCGCCATCGGCGTAGGCGATCAGATCATTCCCAGCGTAGAGATACCGCGTCGTGCTCCCTCCACCATCGGGCAGGTATTTCTGGATTCTCCGTCCGAGCGGGTCGTAGTTATAGAGCCGCGTCTTGACCGGGAAGGTGCCGTAGCGAATCTCAGCCAGCTGGTTCTTGTAGTCGTAGTGGCAACACGTGATCGTGTTGGCCGCATGGTAGTTCCCGTTCGCATCATACGTCCGAGAGATCCCGGCTGCCGCGGTCATCTCGTTGGTCCCCGGATCGTAGGCGTAGGTCGTGGTCGTCGTGGCGACGACCCGCTCGGTCCGGTTGGACGCCTTGTCGTAGTCATACGTCACTAGGGTGTTGTACTCCCCGCCTGAGAGCGGGTACGTCCAACTGTCAGCCAGCGCGCGATACACCTTCGTCAGCCGCCCCAAGAGGTCGTACTCGTAGTACTCGCCCCGGTCCTTGTCGCTGAGAGAGGTGATCCGGTTGTCGTCCCGGTCGTAGAAGTACCGATCCTCGTACTTGCGCCGATTCCGATGATCGTAGCCGTACTCGTAGACCGCAATCTTGGTGACGGGGCTCGTGTCAAACTGATGGGTGATCCCGGTCACTCGGTGGAGGCTGTCGTACTCGTAGAGAGAGAAGGCTTGCGTCGCTTCATCGGGGTAGTGCTTCTTGGTGATGACGCGCTGCATCCCCTCGAAGACGTACTCCGCCACGGTCCGGATCGACTCACCAGATCGGAAGA
>JAVJTD010000170.1:0-21441 GCA_040219065.1 Planctomycetota bacterium | reverse complement strand
GTCGCGCGGGCTCTGATTCTCTTCACGCGATGACGTCGTGGATCACGTTTCCGGCCACATCGGTCAAGCGGAAGCGGCGGCCGTTGTGGACGTAGGTGAGCCGCTCGTGGTCGAGACCCAGCAGATGGAGCAGCGTCGCGTGGAGATCGTTGACGTGGAAGCGATCGACCTCGGCGCGGAAGCCGAGCTCGTCGCTTGCGCCGTGGGTCACGCCGCCTTTGACACCGCCACCGGCCAGCCAGTACGTGAAGGCATGGGGATTGTGATCACGGCCCGGCTTGTCGGAGACCTGGGCGATCGGCAATCGACCGAACTCACCGCCCCACACGACCAGCGTCTCGTCCAGAAGGCCACGACCTTCGAGATCCGCCAGCAGCCCTGCGATCGGCTGGTCGGTCTCGAGAGCGAACCCACCGTGATTCCCCGCGATGTCCTGATGCCCATCCCAGGAGCGCTGATTCTCCATGCCGCCGGAGTAGATCTGCACGAAGCGCACGCCGCGCTCGATCATGCGACGCGCCGTGAGGCACTGCCGCGCGAAGTGCGCGCAGCGTGGATCGTCGAGTCCGTAGAGCCGCTTCACCGACTCGGGCTCCCGCTCGATCGCGAGCGCCTCGGGCGCGGCGGACTGCATCCGGTACGCGAGCTCGAAGCTCTCGATGCGTGCGGCCAGCTCGCTCTCCTGCCCCTGGTCTGCCTGGTGCTCCTCGTTGAGCGCGGCTAGCAGATCGAGCTGAGCGCGCTGCGCACCGTCGGTCATCGCATCCGGTCTCTCGAGGTTCTCGATCGGATCCCCGTCGGGCTTGAGCCAGGTGCCCTGATACACGCTCGGCAAGAAGCCAGCGCTCCAGTTCAGCGCATAGCCCTTCGGCAGGCCTCGCCCCTTGGGATCACTCATCACCACGAATGCGGGCAGATCGTCGCTCTCGCTGCCCAGCCCGTAGGTCACCCACGAGCCGGCACACGGGTATCCCAGTCGCGGTAGACCACAGTTCATCATGAACAGCGCGGGCGAGTGGTTGTTCGACTCGGTGTGCCCCCCGTGCAAGAACGCCATCTTGTCGACGTGCTCTCCCAGGTACGGGAAGATCTCCGAGACCCACTTGCCGCACTCGCCACGCTGCCGGAAGCGGAACGGCGAGGGCATCAGCCCACCGACCTGATCGGCGAAGAAGCCGGTGTGCTTGTCGAAGCCCGGCAGCGCCTGCCCTTCGTGACGCGCGAGCGCGGGCTTGTGCTCCCAGGTGTCGACATGGCTGGGCCCACCGTTGATGAACAGCCAGATGACCGACTTCGTGCGCGCCGCGAAATGCGGCGCCCTCGGGGCCATCGGGCTCACCGCGTCGTCGGCCAGGAGCCCGCTCCGTCCGAGCAAGGAGGTGAAGGCCAGCCAGCCCAGCCCGCCGCCCGCCGACTTCAAGAGCCTCCGCCTCGTCCAGATGCCGCTTCGTCCGTTCATGCGTGTCAGTCCAGGTAGATCAATTCGTTCAGGGCGAAGAGGGCTTGCGCCAGGTCGATGAAGGCCAGCCGGCGAATCGAGGCTTCGGACTCCCCGAGCTCACGGTACCGATGAAGCTGTGATGTGATGAAGCTCTGAATCGACTGCAGCTCTTCGGAGCTCGGATCCCGCGTCAAGGCGAGCCGGTAAGCGGCGCGCACGCTCGCCTCGATGTCCTCGGATGCGAAGCGCTCGGCGAAGGCGGTGGCCCACTGACGCACGTTCTCATTGTTCATCAGGAGCAACGCCTGCGGTGCCGTGGTCGTCGTCGGACGGGAGCCGATGCTGACCAGGAGCTGCGGCGCATCGAAGATCTGCATCATCGGCAGGAGCTTGCCGCGCTTCTGGAAGAGGTAGATGCTCCGGCGCGGCGCCCCTTCATCGCGGGGACCGGGGCCGAAGCGCGACTCGTCGAGCAGCCCCGACAACTCGAGCAGCGTATCGCGGATCGCCTCCGCTTCGAGGCGACGCGGTGTCCAGCGCCACAGCCAGCGATTCTCCGGATCGATCGCGGCACCAGCCGGATTCGACGCCGACGTCTGAAGGTACACGGCGCTCTCGCGCATCAGCCTCTGCAATGGCCGCAGTCGCCAGCCACCGTGGACGAGCTCGACGGCGAGCCACTCGAGGAGGTCGGGGTGCGTGGGCGGAGCGCCTTGCGTCCCGAAGTCGTTGGGCGTCGCCACCAGCCCTCGGCCGAAGGTGTGGTGCCACAGCCGATTGACGATCACCCGCGCCAAAAGGGCACCGGCGCCGTCCTCGGTATCGGTCAGCCAACGAGCCAAGGCGACCCGCGCCGCCGAGTCCGGTGCCTCGGCATCGAGCACGAAGGGCTCGTCTCCCGGGGAGCACAGGACGCGAAGGGCACCTGGAGACACCGCCTCGCCCTTCTGCTCCGGATCCCCGCGCTGGAGGAAGTACGTCGTCTCGTAGAAGTGCGGGAAGCCTCGTCCGTCGGCGTGATGCGGGATCGGCTTCACGCCTTCGGAGGCGGCGAGGATCCGGACCCGCCTCGGCTTCGGCTCACGCCCTCGCAGCGCACGGACGGGCGCGACGAGGCGCTGCCACTCGGGATCGCTCTCGCGGAGCCAGGCCTCGAGGCGCTCCTGTTGATGTGCGCTGAGCGGCTCTCCGCCGCGTACTCGCTCGGCGAGGTCGAGAGGCAAGCCGTCCGGCATCGTCTCTTCGAGGGAGCCGAAGGAGAACCCGTAACCGCCGCCGAAGTTGAGGACGGCCATCACGAGCCGGTTCTCTCCTGGCTGCAGCAATGCCTCGACCGCGTCCTCTCCGACTCGAAGCCCGCGCGGACTGAGGTGCTCGTGCACGAGGTCGCCGTTCATCCACACTCGGATCGCATCGTCGCTGCCGATACGAAAGCGCAACCGGCGCGCTTCGGGCGACTCGATCGAGCGACGCAGGTACGTGACTGCCACCTCCCCTTCGAGACCGTGCGCCGTATCGTCGAGCCAGTCTGGCCTCGCTCGCCAGTCGAGGTCGCCTGCGGGAAGGACGGCACTCTGGAGAAGTGCCTCTCGATTCGGCGCCGTGAACGGTCCGGATTGCCACCAGCTCCCGAATGAGCTCTCCGATCCCAGCCGCGGCTCGGGGTCGCTCGTCACCGCGATGCGCAGCCGACCGATGCCGTGAGAGCTGTTGTTCCGGAAGCTCAGCCTGAACGTCAGCTCGACGCCGCCCGCGTGCTCGAGCGGGGCCACCGGCTCGAGGAGGACGGCATGGTCACGGCCGAACATCGGATCGATCGCCCAGGCCGTGACGGGATCCGCGTCGACGATCGCCTCAGCGGGCAGACCCTTTTGCTCGAAGGTCGCTTCGCGCACACGAAGCCGGATCGGCACGGGCTCGCCGCCTCGGAGAGGACGCGCGGTCAGGCTCAGGTCACTCAGTGCGAAGTTGCCGTTGCCGGCCCGGCCGGGACCGTCTCTCACGAGCCCCGAGTCGGCGAGCGCCTCGAGTCGAAACGCGGTGATCGGATGCTGGAGGCTCCGCAGCACCACGGTCCACGCATCGTGTGACGGGTTCTCGCCGCTCGCCGCGAGCGACCCATCCGGCTGCACGGTGAGCGTGGCTTCGCCCTCCGACTCGGCACGCGCCACCTCGAGCACGGTCCAAGGCCGCGAGCGCTTGGAAGACGCCGATTCGAGCCAGGTGGTCAATCGCTCACGCAGCTCGCCTCGCTCGTACGCGGCGAGACGGCTCTCGAGCGGAAGCAGCTCGGCCTGCCAGGCCGCATGTGCGGCGCGGGTCTCCTCGGCATCGATCTCGAGCTCGACGTCGCTGCGGATCGTCTTCGTGAAGCACGAGACCATTCGGTAATAGTCCCGGCTAGGGATCGCATCGAACTTGTGATCGTGACAGCGCGCGCAGCCGATCGTCAGGCCGAGCATCGACGTTCCGATCGTGCCGACGATGTCGTCGAGCTCGTCATAGCGCGCGCGCTCGAACTCCTTCTCGGTGAGCTGCGTGGGAAACGCACCGGCGGCCAGAAAGCCGGTCGCCCGCCAGGCCTCGGGATCGTCCGGGGCGAGGGCATCGCCCGCGATCTGCCACTCGGTGAGCTCGTCGTAGGGACGATCCTGATACAGTGAGCGAATGATGAAATCGCGATAATGATAAGCGTTCGGCCGATCGTAGTCCTGCTCGAAGCCGAAGCTCTCGGCAAAGCGGACCGCGTCCAGCCAATGCCTGGCCCAACGCTCGCCGTAACGCGGGCTCTTCAGGTGCCGCTCGATCTGAGCGGACCAGCCGCTCGGATCCTCCACCAAAGTCGAGACGTCGTCGAACGAGGGCGGCAGTCCCCAGAGATCGAGCGAGAGCCGGCGCAGCAACGTGCGCGCATCGGCGGCCGGGCTCGGCTGCAGGCCCTGCTCACGCAGACGCGCCAGGATGAAGCGGTCGATCGGGGTCCGCGACCAAGTGTCGCCCTCGAGCCGCGGAGGCGCGATCGGCCGGAGTGGCCGGAACGCCCAGTGATCCCGATCGTCCGCGGTGATGTCACCCGTCGCATCGCCGTCACGCGCGCCCGGGTCCGGCTCCTCGGAGCCCTCTTCGTCCAGATGCGCGCGATCGTAGGGAGCCCCCAGCTCGATCCAGCGCCGCAAGGCCGCGCGATCCGCATCCGGCAGCCGGTCGCGTCGCCAAGGCATGTACGGCTCGCGCTCGTGCTCGACCATCTGGAAGAGCAGGCTCCCCTCGGGATCGCCCGGCACGATCGCCGCCCCCGACTCGCCACCTTCGAGCAACGTCTCACGGCTAGAGAGATCGAAGCCCCCCCGGCTTCTTCGCTTGCCGTGGCAGCCGTAGCAGCTCTCGACGAGCAGCGGACGGACGGTTCGGGCAAAGAGGAGCTCGCCTTCGTCAGGCGCAGCCGACAGTAGGAGCAGGAGCCAGGTGAGCGGCACGGATGAACCTCGAGCTTTTGGACTCTGGAGCGGAGCTCCGAGTATACCGATCCGGGGGCTGCTCCGGAGGGAGGGAATGATCGGAGTCCGTCCCTTGCTCGGCGCCTTTCCGCTCGGTGGGTGGCACCGTCGAGGAAGCGGCTGGCTGCTCGGGGGCCGCTCTCCGATTCGGTCGCGCAGGCTCTGGGTGGACGGTCGCGCAGGCTCTGATTGGATGGGCCCGCGGGCTCTCTGCCCGCGGGCTAGGGTCTCAGATCAACGAATCGTGATGGGCTGGGCGTTGGAGGCTTTGACTCGGCCGCCGCCGAGGCTGCCGTAGAAGGCGAAGTCGAGGGAGATGGGTGCTGCGATCGGGAGGATCTGGGGGATGTCGAGCGTCGCTTCGGCGCGGCCGAAGTCGTCGAACGTGCCGCTGAACCCGACGAAGATTCCGGCTCCGCCACCGAAGATGATCTGGAAGAGGTTCGGATCGAAGTTCAACGGAAGCCGCGTGCCCGAAGGTGTCACGATTCCTGGCCAGGTGCCTCGCAAGGAGGCGAGGAGCTGGAAGGAGCGGACGCGTGCCTCGGGCATCGAGAGATCGAGGGTCACCGTCTCACCCGCGAAGGGCTTTCCCCGATAGCGAAGGGATGAGCGATTGAAGTAGACCCACATGTCGGGTGCCGATGGCGCCACCGAGTCCATCGTCACGACCAGATCCGGCCGCCGGTCTCCGTCGAGATCGCCGACGCTCTTGCGGAATTCACGCAGGATGCCGTTGGCGCCCATCTCGACGCGGCCCCGCGATTCGACCAGTCGGCCGTTCCGGTTCTCGAACATGGCCACCGCCAGGCGATCCGACTGGAAGGTCGAGACCACGTCCAGATCGCCATCGTCGTCGAGATCGATCAGCTCGTGATCGTCGTAGGCCGCGGGTGCGCCCAGCTCGGCCTGGCCCACCGTGAAGTTGCCCGCACCGTCGTTGATCAAGGTCGCGATACCACCCGGCTGGCTGTAGACGAGGTCGAGATCGCCGTCGCCATCCAGGTCACCCGCAGACGCCCACGCCGCCAGCGTGATCGGCAAGCTCGAGCGACGCACCGGATCGAACGTCCCGTCTCCTCGTCCGGCGTGCAGGATCAAGGTGTCGAAGCCCGAGCGCGCGTTGTAGACGATGTCGAGGTTGCCATCGCCCGTGAGGTCGGCGATGACCGGATGACCCGGGACCTCGGCGTACGTCCAAGGCACGAAGACGAACGCGCCGCTGCCATCAGCAACGGCGAGCAGTCCCTGGTTGGTGCGCTTGTCACCGATCGACACGTCGGTGAGGCCGTCACCACTCAGGTCCCCGACCGCGATGAACCAGGCCGCGCAGCCGCTGCAGTGTGGCAAGGGCTGGCTCGAGATGGCTGTGAAGCCGCCTTGCCCGTCGCCGATCAATCCCGTGATCTCCTGAGGGCTGACCGAGATGAGATCGACGGCGCCCAGCCCGTCGAGATCGGCCGGGAACAGGCGTGCGTAGACCGAGAGCCCGAAGAGCGGCGATTGCTTGACGATCGGAAAGCCGCCCTCGCCGTCGCTCAGAAAGGTCTGCACCTGACTCGCACCGTCGAAGGCGACCAAGTCATCGAGGCCATCCGCATTCGTGTCGAAGATGGCCGACTCGGGGAGGAAGTTGGTGCTGTAGCTCCTCAGGACCAGCCCGCCCACTCGCCCCTCTTCATCGATCGGGACGACTTGCCGCTCAGCGCCGACGATCACCAAGCGATCCGGATGCTCGAACGGGATCAAATCGAAGTCCTCCAGGCGAACCGAGAGGCTCCGCTGCAGGGTGAACGCGCCGCTGCCCGTGCCTTTGGCCGTCGTCACGATACCCGACGGCGTCCCGGTGCTGGACACCACGAACGAGACAGCGAGGTCGGTGCGCCCGTCGCCGTCGAGGTCGCCGAGCTCGAGCTCCTTGGCGGCCCAGAAGCTCTGGAGGAGCGGCGAGCGGACGATCGTCTGGAGATTGCCCGTCCCGTCGTTCAGAAAGGCGAGGATGTCGACGCGCTCCTGACCCGGGATCGCGACCGCGTCATGGCCGACGACGTCGGGGATGCCGTCATCGTTCGCGTCGCCGATGCGCACGATCCACAGCCCCGAGCCGAACTCGGCGGAGGTGGGGAACGCGCCGGTGCCGTCGTTGTACCTGACGTGGGCCGCACCCGAGTGGATGAGGACGATCTCGGCAAAGCCGTCGCCCGTCAGGTCCCCCGCATCGAGACCGGTCGGGACGAACCCGGCGTCGAAGGAGCGCGGCGGAGTCAACGGCGAGAAGATCTCGACGAGGCTGTTCTCGCGGCGGTCGGCGACGATGGCCTCCTCATGGCCGTCACCATCGACATCGCCGACGGCGAGGAACGGGATGCTCGCGCTGGTCTCGAACTGATGCCTCACGACCAGTCGGCCGCGAATGTCTCGCTCATAGATCCAGAGGAGCCCTTTGAACTCCCCGAACTTGAAGCCCGCAAGGGCGACGTCTTGGACGCCATCCCCATCGAAGTCACCGGTCTCGAGCTTGAACTGGCCGCCGCCGAACGCGGTCAGCTCTTCCGACTGGCGAAGCACGAATCGCCCGTTACGGTTCTCGAAGACCTCGAGCTGCCGGAAGTTGTGCACGTTGACCGAGTCGAGGTCCCCGTCATCGTCGATATCGAGGCTCGCCACGGCGTAGCCGAGCGGGCGCGGCGTCTCCCCGCTCTTCGTGAAGCGAGGTGCGTGCTCGAAGTGGAAAGGGTCGTCAGGGATGCGCTCGAGGTCTTGAGCGAGGGTGAGGGGAGAGAGGAAGGCGAGGATCAGCAAGCAGGAAGTGAGAGGGTAGGTCCGGTCTCTCATCGAATGTGGTCTCCATCCAGGGGTCGAGTGGCCCGGGCACCGTGGGTCCGCGCGCCTTGAACAACTCGGATGCCGAGCCCTCGAAATCGGCGAAAGCACGCGGATTTCGTCACACTCGGGGTGAGCTGGCTCGCCGGAGCCCTTCTCCCCCGTCGACTTGGAGGCCTGGCCTGCAATCGGATCCCGATGACGATGTCGATGCCAGCAGCATCTCTCCGACGACCCGACGTCACATCATCGTAACGAAGGTCACCGGTTTCGCTGCACTCAGCGGCCGGCGCGACGCCGGAGCATGCGATCGGAGCCCGAACAGGTCCCTGGCGCGGGGTTGGGAACACGCTGGCGCGCACAAAGCTCATGGGCGATTCAGCGGGGTCTCGTGAGGGACGACGGGACCCGATCCCGCAGGCGAAGGCAAAGGAAAGTTCCGACGCCCTGACCGACGGGCACGCCGGATCGTCCCTGACTCATCGCCAGACGGACAGGGTCCTTGCCGTGAACCTCGCCCTTCCAAGGGCAACGCCTCCGTGTCAGGGACCCGTGCGGGCTCTGGTTTCAGAGCTCGCGCGAGCGAGCTTGGGCCGGGGTCGAGCCAGGCCACAGAGTTTCAGATGTGAAACTCGGGTCCCCTCCGAAACGCTTGGAGAGAGGACACGGAGACCGGCTGAAGCCGGCGGTCCGAATTCCGCGGGCTCTGGTTTGGGAGGCATGTTCCCGATCACGTGCCGGCGCTCATCTCCCGGATCGCCTCGTCGAGGAACTGCTCGTGTCGACCGATGCGGAGATCCGCTTGGACCGCACCTCGAATCAGGCCGTCGTCGCCGATCAAGTACGTGATGCGACGAACACCCAGCCCGAGCGGTCCTTTGGCATCGAATGCCGCGATCGCGCGTCGGTCCGGATCAGCGAGCAGCCGAAACGGCAATCGGTATCGCTCGCGAAACTCGGCATGCCGCTCGGAGCTCTGCGGGCTCACTCCGAAGATGCGCAGGCCAGAGGCCGTGACGTCTTCATGCCGGTCCCGGAACGAGCACGCCTCCTTCGTGCAGCCGGGCGTGAAGTCGGCCGGATAGAAATACAGCACCAGGGGCCCGGCCTCGAGCAGCTCCGAGAGCCGGACCGTCTCGCCGGAGTCGTCCTTCAACTCGAACTCGGGCGCGCGATCACCGACCTTCAACATGGGATTCCTCCGAATGGCCTAGCCTGCTCGGCAGGGAAAACGGACAGTGCCGGGTCGCGAAGACGATCGCATTGGGATAAGACGGTCAGACACGATCGTCGCTCGACGGTCCCTTCGTGCTGCAACCGCGACAGCGATTCAGGCGAAGATCGACCGCAACCGACCCATCCTCACAGAACCGCCTCGAGGAAGCGCGTGACCTCCGCAAGAATTCGACAACTGGAGGACGAGATCGCACCGCTGCGCGCTCGTCTCCTCGCACATTCGGTCTACGATCGCATCCAGGATCTGGCGTCCGTCCAGCAGTTCATGCGAGTCCATGTCTTCGCGGTCTGGGACTTCATGACGTGGCTCAAGACGCTCCAAAGGGCCGTCACCTGCGTCGAGCTTCCCTGGCAGCCGCCGGCAGCTCCTGATGTGGCGCGCTTCATCAACCGCCTCGTCCTCGATGAGGAGAGCGACGAGATCTTGCCAGGCGTGGTCCTGAGCCACTTCGAGCTCTACCTCCTCGCGATGGAGGATCTGGGAGCCGCTCACCCCGAGCTCGACGCCTTCCTCGCCCGCGTGCGCGCGAGTGGCTCGATCGAAGCCTCGGCCCGGGACATCGAGTCGGATCCGCTGCGGCAGTTCCTGACCGAGAACGCCCGCATCGCCAGCGGCCCCATCCACGGCGTGGCCTCGGCGTTTCTCTACGGGCGAGAGGACGTGATCCCGGACATGTTCCAGCGCGTGCTCGACCAGAGTCGCGACGTCGCTCCCGAGCGCACTCGCCATTTTCGGCTCTACCTCGAGCGGCACATCGACCTCGACGGCGGCGATCACTCCGATTGCGCTCGTCAGCTTCTCGTCAGCCTCTGCGGCGACTCCGACGACCGCTGGATCGAGGCCGAGCTGACAGCGTCTCGAGCCATCGAAGCGCGGCTAGCCTTGTGGGACGATGTGGTCTCCAGGCTAGAAGCGGCGGTCCCGAGCTGAACGGATGGCGATGACCGAAAGGCGCTCCGGCGGGCGCTGGCGACGGGACCGCCTGCTCAGGACCGTTCTCCCGATCTGGTGGTGGCTCCTCCGGAGGCGCTATCGCATCGAGCTTCGAGGCACGGAAGCACTCGACAGGAGCGGCGGCCTGCTCATCCTCCCGAACCATCCGGCGTACATCGATCCGGTGATCGTGACGCTCGCGCTCAGCCGTCACATTCGGGTGCGGCCGGTCTACGAGCGGGACATGGTCGACCTTCCGGTGCTTCGGCTCCTGCCCGAGCTCTTTCGCAGCATCCCCATGCCCGACTTGTCGAAGCCGTCACCGAAGGCGCGGCAGCAGACCGAGGTCGCGCTCGGTCAGGTGGTCGAAGCGCTCGACGCCGGCGACAACGTGATCCTCTGGCCAGCGGGTCGGGCCCAGCGAACGGGCTCGGAATCCCTGCGCGACACATTCGGGACCGCGAAGATCCTGGAGCGGGCGGTCGCGCCGAAGGTCGTCCTGCTCCGCACGCGGGGCCTTTGGGGCAGCCGCCTCAGCTACGCTTTCCTCGGTGGTCCGCCGCGACTGGTGCGCGAGGTGCTCCGGGGAATCGCTGCCGCGCTGGGATGCCTATTGATGATGCCGAAGCGGGAGGTCACGTTGACGCTCGAGCCGCTCCCCGAATCGGCTTGGCGCGGACGGAGCCCTGCTGATCTGAACCGCGAGCTGGAAGCGCTCTACAACGCGCCGGGTCCCGAGGCGCCGCGCTTCGTTCCACTGCTGCCTTGGGTCGGACCGCGCCAGTACGAGTTCCCGGAGCCGGTCTCGTTCGAGAGCGAGATCGCACCGAGCGACGTTCCGCCGATGACCAGGAAGCATGTCGCGGGAATACTCCGGCGTGCCCGGCCGGAGCTGGAAGAGGCGGCTCTCGAGGATCCGGACACCTCTCTCGAATCGCTCGGCATCGACAGCCTGACGCGAATGGACCTGACGCTCGCGATCGAGCGCGACCTCGGCCATCCCTCTCGGCGCGTCCCGGTCACGCTGGGCGATCTCTGGGCACAGGCCGGCGGATTGGATGGTCCCTCAGAGAAGGAGACCGGTGTTCCTGGCGGATGGGGTCGGGACTCGTCTGCACCGATCGACATCAGCGGCGAAACCGTTCTCGAGGCGTTCCTTCACCAGGTCGCTAAAAAGCCGTCAGCGGCTGCGGCGATCGATGACCTCTCGGGGCTTCGGACCTACGAGCAGCTCGCGGTCGGCGCCTGGGCGATCGCGAGGCGATTGGTCGATCTCGAGGGCAGCTCGGTCGGTATCCTCCTGCCCGCCTCCGTCGCGGCCGACGTGAGTTACCTCGCCTGCCTGCTCGCCGGCAAGACCCCGGTGATGCTCAACGGCACGACTGGCCGAGCGAACGTCCAGAGCGCCGCCGAGACGCTCGGTTTGCGGCACGCGATCACGGGTCGCGCCGTGCTCGATCACCTGGGCTGGGATGTCGAAGGCGTCGAGTGGCTCGAGCTCGAGACGATGCGGAAGAGCATCACGAAGCTCGAGCTCCTCGGCGGCTTGATCGCGAGGCGGCTCCGTCTGGGGCTGTTTCGAGATCCCGAGGGGCGTCCTGACGACATCGCGATGATCCTCTTCACCTCGGGCTCCGAGCGCGCACCCAAGGCGGTGCCGTTGACGCACCGGAACGTCCTCAGCGACTTGCGCGGCCTACTCGAGGTCTTTCCATTGCAGGACGACGCGGTGGTCTTGAGCTTCCTCCCACCGTTTCATGCCTTCGGCATCAACATCACGAGCCTGTTGCCTCTGCTCGCCGGTGCTCGCATCGTCCATCACAAGGACCCGACCGAGTTCCGCGCCCTCGCCGACAAGCTCATTCGCTACGGTGTCACCGTCTTGCCAGGAACGCCGACCTTCGTGGCGCGCATCCTCGAGGCGCTGGACGGACGAGAGGCGGAGACGCTCTGGCTGGTGGTCGTCGGCGCGGAGATCTGCCCGCCATCGCTGGCGCGGCGATTGGCGGAGGTCGCGCCGCGCGCCGAGCTCCACGAAGGATACGGCACGACCGAATGCTCACCGCTCGTCTCGTGCACGCGCCCGGACGTGAACCTGTCGGGAACGCTCGGTCGACCGCTGCCCGGCGTCGATGTCCGTGTCGTCGATCCCGATACGTTGGCTCCGCTCGATGACGGTGAGCGCGGCCTGCTGCTCGTCGCCGGTGAGATCGTGTTCCCGGGCTATCTCAACGCCCCCTCGCCATTCGTCACCGTGGAATCGCGAGAGTGGTACGCGACCGGTGACCTGGTGACTCGGGACGCAAGCGGGACGCTTCGGTTCTGCGGCCGGATGAAGCGCTTCCTGAAGGCCGGTGGCGAGATGATCTCGCTACCGGCGATCGAAGGTCCCTTGGCGGAC
The DNA here is from genome assembly GCA_040219065.1 of Planctomycetota bacterium. Taxonomy (GTDB): domain Bacteria; phylum Planctomycetota; class OFTM77; order OFTM77; family OFTM77; genus OFTM77. The sequence continues at coordinate 9,109 of JAVJTD010000170.1, read as the reverse complement.
CGGTTCCCCCCGACCGATACCGGTCCGCGAGTCGCCGTCGAAGGCGTCGAGGAAGAGGGTCGCTGTCGCATCGTCCTCTTCACCACGGAAGAGCTTGCGCTCGACACGGTGCAAGGCTGGCTTCGGGAAGCCGGCCTGGGCCCTCTCTCTAGAATCGATGCGATCGAGCACCTCGAGGAGATCCCACTCCTCGGAACCGGCAAGACGGATTACCGGACGCTGCGGGAGCAAGTCGTCGCGATGCGACGATAGATCGAGCGAGGGCCGCACCGAGACCGACCAAAGCCGATCGGAAACATGGCATTCGGACCGCCGGCTTCAGCCGGTCTCCGTGTCCTCCTTCCAAGCGCCGTGGAGAGGACCCGAGATTCACATCTGAAACTCCGTGGCCAGACTCGACCCCGGCCCAAGCTCGCTCGCGATAGTTCTCACCAAGAGACTTGGTCTCCGGCTCGCTCGACTTGGGCACTCCAATGCATCGAGCACGTTTCACCATCAGTTTGCTCCGGGCGCCGCGCCGGAGGGCTCCGCTGCCTCGCCCGCGCTCCATCGCCTCGGGCCCCTCTTCCCTCGCCTCACTCCTTTTGGGAGTTGAGCTGGATGACGGTGAAGGCGGCGCCGTGGCAGTCGGCGAGCATGGCGATGCGGCCGACGGGGATGTCGAAGGCGGGACAGTTGATGCGTCCGCCGATCTCGGCTGCCTTGGCGGCCGTCGCGTCGACGTCCTCCACATTGAAGTACACCGTCCAATGCGGCGGGATCTCGCCCCACTCCTCCGTCATCTGGAGGAATCCGCCCCTCTGCTCTCCGTCCATCGAGATGATGTCGTAGGGTGATGGCGAATCGGGGTTGGGACCAAACTCCCAGCCGAAGAGCGGGCCGTAGAACTTCTTGGCGGCGTCGTTGTCACGTGTGGCGAGCTCGTGCCAGGTCGCCGAGACCGGCTCGTCTCGCACGGCTGATCCGAAGTGCTGATTCTTCTGCCACAAGGCGAAGACGCCACCGGTGGGGTCTTGAAGGAACGCGAGCCAGCCGGAGTCCATGATCTGCATCGCTGGCACGACGATCGTCGCTCCCGAGGCGGTTGCCTTGGCGATGGTGTCCTCGACGCTCTCGACGTTGACGTAGGTGTTCCAGCTCGCCGGGACACCTTGGGCCTTCATCTCATCATTGAGCTCACCCAGCCCGCCGACCTCTTTGCCGCCGCTGCAGAAGATCCCGTACGGTGGCCCACCCTGGGTGTCCTGCTTCTCGCAAGACCACCCGAAGAGCGTCTGATAGAAGTCGGCCGTTTCGTCGATCCCATGCGAGGCGAGGTCCACCCAACAGAACTCGCCAGGGCGATAGCCGGTGCGCTGGGGCATGTTCATTCTCCATTCTCTTGATCGGAGTCGAGCTCGAGTCCTCCACCGGAACGGGTCGAGACCGATGGCGAGCTCGCTCGCTCGGTCAACTCCCGCACGACCTCGAGAAGCTGCGTCGGACTGAACGGCTTCTCGATGAACGACAGATTCTCCACGTCTTGCCGAGGCAGATCCAGGTCCGCGGTATACCCCGACGAGAGAAGAACCGGCAGGCTCGGCCGCAGGCGCGACATCGCGTCGGCGAGCTCGAGGCCGTTCATGTCGGGCATGATGACATCGGTCATCAGCAGGTCGACCGGGCCCGGATCGTTCGAGATCAAGGCGATCGCCTGACGCGCTTCGGCGACGGCGATCACTCGGTGGCCCGCTCCCGACAGGGTGCGAGTCAGCGAACGGCGCACGGCCGCATCGTCGTCGCAGACGACGATGGTCAGGCCGCGCGGCAGCGGAGGCCGATCCGCGACCTGGGGGGTCGCTTCGACGGGCAGGTGGCGCGGCTCGCGCTCGGCCGGTAGCCAGACCCGGAAGGTCGCTCCGTGTCCCGGCTCGCTCTGGACATCGACGAACCCTTGGGAGCGAGCGACGATGCTCCGGACCGTCGGCAGTCCCAGCCCGGTGCCGCGCCCCACGGGCTTGGTCGTGAAGAACGGCTCGAAGATCCTCGAGCGGACTTCTTCGGTGATGCCGTGCCCCGAGTCCGTCACCTCGATCACCCAGTAAGGCCCCTCGCCCCGAGAATCGTCCTCGAGCAGAGTCTCCCGGCGAATTCGGATGTCGAGCTTGCCGCCTTCGGGCATGGCGTCGCTGGCGTTGATCACGAGGTTCAACAGGACCTGGTCGAGCTGATTCGCATCGGCGCGGACCCAGGCCGGCTCCTTGGGCATCTCGAACGACAGCTCGATGTTCTCCCGGATGAGCCGCCGCAGCATCGTATCGAGGCGATGCAGCCGGTCCGCCAGATCGACGGCTCTCGGCTGAAAGACTTGCCTGCGGCTGAACGTCAGGAGCTGCTTGGTGAGCGCAGCCCCGCGAAGGATCGACTGCCGCATCTCCTCGACGAACTGATGCGCGTCGTCTAGCTGTCCGCGGCCGTTGTCGAGCTCTTTGCGGTAGTGATCGATCTCGGCGAGGACCACGGTGAGGATGTTGTTGAAATCGTGAGCGATGCCACCGGCGAGTCGGCCGAGAGCCTCCAGCTTCTGGCTCTGGTGGAGCGCTTCTTCGAGACGTTGCTTCTCGTTCTCGATCTCTCGCCGCGCGGTGATGTCGAGGCTGAGCCCGAGAAGCCAGGCGGGTCGCCCATCGGGCGGCACGGGGACGAAGGCTCCCTCGAAGCGGCGACCATCGGGTGTCGAGAACTCGAACTGGGCCGAGCGACCCTGCCGCGCGGCTCCCAGTGCGCTCCGGGCGGTGTCGCGGTCGCGCTCGGTGACCGCCAACAGGAAGTCGGGCGTGTCGCGCCGACGGCCGTCGATCGGCCAGAGCGAGCGTCCCACGGGGTTGGAGCTGAGAACGCGTCCGCCCAGATCCATCTGGTGGATACCGTAGGGAGCGGCCTCGACGAGCTCACGAAAGCGGGCCTCGCTCTCCAGGAGATCGCGGTTCGCCATTGCCAGCTCGCGCGTGCGCTCTGCGACTCGGCGCTCCAATTCGTCGCGGGCGCGATGAAGCTGACGATTCCGCCGGAAGATCTGTACCCCTTGCCACCCGAGCAGCACGATCGCCACCACGAGCGCCGAGCCCAACAAGAACCGTCTCCAAGGCGGGGTGATCTCGATGTCGACTCGAATCTGGTTAGAGCGGTCCAGCTCGTTGTCGATGGCTTCAGCAATGAAGGTGTAACTCCCCACCTCGAGCTCGGGGAGCTCGATGCGCCAGCTCGAGCTGAGCGTCCAGTCGGCGTCGGGCTCGAGCTTGTAGCGATACAGCATCGCCTCGGCTCTCGTGGCGTAGCTCACCGCCTGGAGCTCGATGGCAAAGTGTCGGATGTCGGAGGAGACCATCACGTGGCTGGCTTCTCCGAGTCGGTCAACCGCGACGATGTCCCGCACACGCAGGAGCGGAGAACTGGGGCGTGGCGAGTAGCACAGGACGTTGTTCCCGCTCGCCATCCAGATCCGCTGCTTGCCATCGATCGCGAGCGCGCTCACGAACGGCTCGGGCAAGCCGTCGTCCACGGTCAGCCGCTGAAGCAGTCCGTCGCGAAAGATCGAGACGCCATCGACGCGGGGCGACGAGAACCAGAGCCGGCCTTCGTCGTCCTCCACCATCCGCGCGACGCTCGAGGGCCGAAAGGACGACCAATTCTCATTCTCGAAGCGCCAGAGGCCTTCGTCATCGCCGATCCAGACCCGGCCGCGCGCCGTAATGAAGATCGAAAACACGTCGAAGGGCTTCGTCGGCGGCTCCAACCCGGGAAGGGGCGACTCGAGCGCACCGTCCTTCCAGGTCTGCAACCCTTCGTGGGCGCCCAACCAGACACGGTCGTCCTGATCGACGCAGATCTCGGGCACTCGGTCGAAGCCGATGCCATGGAAAGTGTTCAAACCGTCGATGACTCGGCCATCTCGAATCAGATGCATTCCGTAGGGAGTGCCCACCCAGATGCGACCGTCGTCGTGCCCTTCGACCGCCAGCGCCGGCAAGGAGATCTCCTTCAGGTCTCCCGCGACGTCGTGCCAATCGCCAGGACCTCGATATCGAATCAGGGCCTCCGAGCCCGCGATCCAGAGCTCCCGATCGGTCGAGAGGTACAAGTCGTAGACTTGGCCGAGCAGCGGCCAGGCTTCCTTCGCGACCGGCTCGCGACGGCCGTTCTCGAGCTTGAAGACCGACTTCTCGCAGCCGACCCAAAGGCTGCCACCGTCAGAGACCAGATTGCGGACGGGCTCCTCGAACGGGAAGGTCCGGGCCTGGGTGTGGCGAAAGCACGAGGCTCCCACTCGCGTGCCGATCCAGAGGTTGTTCTCACGATCGGTGAACAGGCTCTCACACCGAAAGAAGCTCCGCGAGCCTTGGTCGTGACGCATCGGATCTTCTTGGCCGTCGGGCCAGCGCCGGATGAGCTGGTCCCCCCAGGCGACCCAGACACCCTGGAAAGCATCCTCGATGACTTCACGGGTTGGCTTCATCAGTCCGGTGCGCAGCTCCCAAGTGTCCGACTCGAGGGGGCGCACCGCCCAGCCATCCCAGTGGCTGCCGATGTAGAGCTCGTTCGAGCTCGAGACGAGCACGCGATTCAGCTCGTCGAATGGCGAATCGAAGTCTTCGACGACTCCGTCTCGAATCCGCTTCAGACCCGCACCGGTCGCCACCCAGATCGAGCCCGAAGGATCCTGCTTCTGAACCGAGATGTCGTAGGTGGACGTCCCGATGAGGACCGTCTCGAAGCCACGCTTCTCCGACCAGGTGAAGAGCCCCAGCTCGGCCGCGATCCAGATCGTCTCTTCACCGACCACCTCGATTCGGTTGATCGTTCCGCCGCGAAAGCCCTGGGCGGCAGAGAGCGTCCGCAAGCTCGCGTCACGAATGCGATGCAGCCCGAGCCGTGTCGCCACCCAAACCGAGTCCCCCGGACCTGTGACGACAGAACGGATCTCGTCGTCGACGAACCCCTCGTCATCGCCGAAGACGAAGATCGAGCTGCCGTTGAACTGGATCAACCCGTCCCTCGTTCCAAACCAAAGAGCCCCTTCGGCGTCTTCCGCGATCGCGGCGTAGTGCTCGAAGTGGAGCTCGGGCGGCGGATTGAAGTGCAGCCAGGCTCCCGACATCTCGGGCGGATCGATGAGCTCCGACTCGACGGGCATGAGCACACGAGGGCTGGGAGGCTGATACCTCATCTCCCAACGCAACGGCTCGATCTCGTCGGTCAACTTCAGGCAGCGGGGACCCAGCACCGGCCATTCGGGACCTCGGGCGCAATACTCTCCCGGGGGCAAAAGCGTGTGCCAGGTCCCGTCGAGGTCGGTGCGCATGCGGAGCGGCACCAGCCCCTCCGAGCTCCGGAGCGCGATCTCGAGGAGGGCCCCCGAGACGCCCTCCCCCTCTTCGGTCTCGACGACGAGCTCGAACGGCAGCGTCTCCGATTGCTCGGTGACGAAGACCTGACCGCGCCTGGCGGAATGCTTGGGCTTGTCCGGCAAAGGACTCCAGGCGAGCCACGTGTACTCGGTCCTCCGGGACGGAGAAGCGTCCGTGGTCTCTTCCGCTCGCCCCTGCGCCTCGGTATCGACTCCCTCGATCGGATCACAGTCGCCGATGGCGATCTCGAATCCGAAGGTCGTCCCTTCGCGCAGCTTCCCCGTCGACCCCGCAATGCTGGACAAGTCGACTCGCCATTCGTACGTGCGCCGGCGAGGCCCCAGATCCAAGCGCCTGGCCTGGGCCACTTTCCCGTCCGGGATGACGTCGCCGTAGTAGTTGAATTGGATCGTCGATGTCTTCGTCGTCGGCTCCTTGCTCACCGCATCGACGAAGAGCATGCACCCGTCTTGGCTGAACCAGCTCGCCGACGACGTCGTGTCGACTTCGAAGTGATCATCGATCACCTCGACCGCGACCCAGAGCATCGACGTCTCGGGCACGACGGCGACACGGAACGATGCCTCGAGATCGCCCTCACCCGACAAAGGCGCTCCCATGCCTCGTCGTCGCACCGGATACTCGAGAAGCCCCTCGGGCCAGTCGGAGAGATCCCCATCGAGCTCGAGCCCCCGGACCACCCGGGCGACGGCCACCTCACCGCTGTACTCCAGCTGGGCACCGTCCTTTGCGACGTGACCTGGCGCCGCCGCGGCCGCGGTGAGCCAAAAAAGCACGAGGAGGATCCGAGACGACACGCTCGAAGGGACCGATGTGAAGTGAGGAACCACGGTGGAGACGACTCCCCTCAGCTCGTTATGACTCCGGCGGCGTCCAAGGACGCGCCTCTTCCGACGACTCCAGATCACGCCTCCCTGCTCGAGCGACCCGAGCCCAGCGGGACTCTGAGCGTCACGACCGTCCCGCGACCGGCCTCCGACTGGAACTCGATGGTGCCATCATGCGCCTTGACGATTCGCAGGGCCACCGCCAAACCCAGCCCCGTCGCTCCCTCGGTTCGACGCGTCGTGAAGAAAGGGTCGGTCACCCGCGGTAAATGCTCGGGCGAGATTCCGGCTCCCGAATCCGCGATCGTGACGACGGCCCACTCCTCCTGCGAGGAAGTGCTCACCTCGAGTGCCTCGGAGCGATCCTGTAATGCCTGACAGGCATTCAAGACCAGATTGATCAAGACCTGCTGGAGCCTGGCAAAGTTGCCGGTCACGATGAGCTTGTCTGGGTACAGGTCGAGGGTGAACTGGCTCGTCCTCTTGCGAATGGTACTCTCCAGCAGCGTCATCGTCGATCGAACGACTCGATTCATGTCGAGAGACGTCCGCGAGCCGGAATCGTCCGGCCGGATGTAATTGCGGAGCTCGGACATGATGTAATGAATGCGCTGGGACCCCTGGGTGATCTCGTCGATGAGCTGCGAGACCTCTTCTCGCATCTCCGAGTAGGGGAGATTCCCCAGGCGGAATCCCTCCTCTCGCGCCGCATGCGCGTCGAGGATCGGCCGGGCCTCTCGCCAGATGTCCCGCAAGAGAGGAGCATTGAGCGAGATGAACTGGTTGGGGTTGTTGATCTCGTGCGCCAGCCCCGATGCCAGCCCGCCGAGCGCGATGAGCTTGTCGGCCTCGACGAGGCTCGCTTCCTGGGAGACCGTGCCCCGCATTTGACCGTCCGAGCCCGAATCGGACTCGTCCTCTCTCGGCACGACACCGAATCGCGCGCAGATGCCCGCCCACAGGCACAACCCGCTCGCTCCCAGGAAGAGCTGCAAGTCGATCAAGGCATCTCGAGAGTCCCTGGCGATCGCGAACGGACCCAAGCCGCTCAGCGCCAGGACCGCGAATCCGGCAGACGTGACGAGGAACGTGGAAGCACCGATCGATGGGGCGACCCGGTTGACGAGGAGGATCTGGAACGGAAACACCAGATACGCCAAGGTCGGACGAGCCGGCTCGACCCATGACGCGAGGAGGAAGGCGCCGGTGACCCCGAGCAGGAGCCAGACCGCCTGACCGAGACCCGCTGATCCGCGCCGCCGGGGGCGCTTGAGCCAGAGGACCATCGTCGGCAGGCCGAGCAGTAATCCGGCCGCGTCAGCGGTCCACGATTCCCCGAAGCTCAGCCAGTCGGTCCGGCCCATCGTCGCGAACGATGTCGCCGCGAAGGCGAGCGGCAGTCCCAGCGGCAAGGCGAGCCCCAGGATCAACGTCGAAGCCGGGCGGCCCAGGTTCCGGACCGGAGTCGACAGCCAGTTCGCCATCGCGATGCCGGTGCCGACCTCCAGGAAGATGACGACGGCCCGCATGTACGTTTCGCCCGCCGGTAAGTCCGTGAGCCAACGCTCCTCGGCGATGAAGATCACGACCCCGGCGAGCGCGAAGAGCAGTCCCGACCTCACTCGGAGCGACAGGGCGATCCCCAAGAGGATCCCGGGCAATAGCGCCAGCGCCATCATTTGATAATCGTCGCGGAGGTACCGGTCGAGCCGGACGACCAGAGCGACGAACAGCAAGCCGACGATGGTGGCGAGGGTCCTCGCCCGCTCCGAGTTGGAGATCAATCCGCTCACAGCGCCTCTTCGCTCGCCCCGACCGGGTTGAAGAGCTCGGGCCCGAGAGCCGACGAGGGACGGCCGGGTTCGCCCAAGATAACGAGCCTCCGCCTCGCCTTCAAACTCCCGTCGGTGCCGCCCTCCCCCGCGGCGAGCCCGGTGGTGCGCTCGACCCCTCTGAGGAATGCTGGACACCCGGCAAAACGGACATATAAGGTCCTGTTTTTCCACTGCCGATTCTCTCGGCCCTTCCCCTCTCCAGCGGGTCCAGCCCATGCCGTTCGATCACCAAGCTCCGGTGCTCGTCGTCGACGACGAAGAATCGACGCTGCGCTCCATTCGGCGCATCCTGCGAGCCAAGGGCATCGAGAACGTCTTGGTCTCGGCTGACAGCGCCACGGTGATCGATCTCGTCCGCGAGCATCAGGTCGCCGTGCTGCTGCTCGACCTCATCATGCCGGGTCGTGGCGGCGAAGAGATCCTCGCGGAGATGAGTCAGACGTTTCCCGAGGTGCCCGTCATCGTGGTCACCGCGGAGTACGACGTCCGAACGGCCGTGAGGGCGATGAAGCTGGGCGCCGTCGATTACTTGCTCAAGCCGGTGGAGACCGACCACCTGATCACGGCCGTCGAGCGGGCGCTCGAGCACAACTTGCTTCGGTTCGAGAATCGCCGCCTCCGAGAGCAGTTCTTCACCGAGACCCTGAGCCAGCCGGAGTCCTTTTCCGAGATCGTGACCCAAGACGGCGGCATGCTGCGCGTCTTCGCCTACCTCGAGTCGATCGCCCGTGGCAGCCAAGCCGTCTTGATCCTCGGCGAGACCGGGACGGGCAAGGAGCTGATCGCCCGGGCGTTGCATCGCCTGAGCGGGAGGACCGATCCGTTCGTGGCCGTGAACGTCGCGGGCCTCGATGACACCCTGTTCTCCGACACCCTGTTCGGGCACACGCCAGGCGCATTCACCGGAGCCCAGGACGAGCGCCCGAACAGGGTGTCGGAGAACAGGGTGTCATCGAGGCCCGCGACGTTCACGGCCACGAACGGATCGGTCCTCCCGCTCAGGCGATGCAACGCCCGGGCGATCAGCTCCTTGCCCGTC
>JAVJTD010000059.1:0-10537 GCA_040219065.1 Planctomycetota bacterium | reverse complement strand
CGCGTCGTGTAGCCGACACTCCGCCCCCGTAGCATCGAGCCACGGAGCTTCGGATCTGAGGTCTGGGTCCTCTCCAAGGCGCCTGGAAAGAGGACACGGAGACCGGCTGAAGCCGGCGGTCCGAACGACGACGTGACTAGTTTCAGATCAGCCCCGCCCCCGGCGCGGCGCCGGAGCACGCAGGGGGTGAAGCGTCCCCTGCGCATTGGAGTGCCCAAGTCGAGCGAGCCGGTGACCGGTTCTGTCTGCGAGAGCACGCACGAGCGAGCTTGGGCCGGGTCGAGCGTGGCCACGGAGTTTCGGATGCGAGGTCCGGGTCCTCTTCGAGACGTTTGAAGAGAGGACACAGAGACCGGCTGAAGTCGGCGGTCCGAATGCGGCGTGTTTCAAGTCAGCCGCGCCCCCGCCGGCGGACCGGCGGAGCATACAGTGGTGAAACTGGACCTGAGGGCGATGGAGTGCCCAAGCCGAGCGAGCCGGTGACAGGGTCTGTGGGCGAGGGCTCTCCCAAGCGAGCTTGGGCCGGGGGCGGCCGTGCTGGCGAGACTCCCTTGGGCCCGAGGGCGATGGAGTGCCCAAGCCGAGCGTGCCGGTGACCGGGTCTGTCGGCGAGGGCTTTGCTCGAGCGAGCTTGGGCCGAGGCGGCCGTGCGACGACAGCGCACTCCGAGCGGCCCCTTGCTCGGCACCTTTCCGCACGATCGTCAGCGCCGTCGAGGAAGCGGCTCCCAGCTCGGTGACCGCTCCCCGTTTCGGTCGCGCGGGCTCTGTTATCGGTCACGCGGGGTCCAGTTTCGGATCAGAACGTGACGGGCCCTCACAAGCGAAAGGGGGTGAGCCGCGAGCGCAGCGACCGGTCCACACCCTGTCCGTGGAGGGTCCCTTCCGGTAATCGCCAGGGCGAAGAACGAGCCCGTCTGGGGACTTGAAGAACCTCGAGCGAAGCGAGACTTCGGCGAGAGGCTTGCCTAGCCTCGCAGTTCGTCCAATCGGCGAAGAAGTGACGAGAGAAGATGAGCTCAGCGCTACGAGCTCGGCGTTCTCCGCCACACGAACCTGGCACTCCGAGCGGCCCCTTGCTCGGCACCTTTCCGCACGATCGTCAGCGCCGTCGAGGAAGCGGCTCCCAGCTCGGTGACCGCTCCCCGTTTCGGTCGCGCGGGCTCTGTTTTCGGTCGCGCGGGGTCCAGTTTCAGATCAGCCCCCATCAAAAACCCGGGCCCGGCCGATTGGCCGGGCCCGGGTGAGAGAAGACACACCACTCAGAATCGAATGAGCCGGCTCATTGGCCGATGTCCTGCAAGAAGTCGTCGGTCTCCGAGCGCTGGGTCTCGGTGCGACCGTCGATCGACTGGAGGAAGAGCGTCAGCGCGTCGAGGTCCGTCGCCGACAGCTCGCCTTGGATCGTGCTGCCGTCGCCGAGGGCGTGGAGGGCGTAGACGTCTGCGAGCGTCTGGGCAGAGCCGTTGTGGAAGTAGGGTGCGGTGCGGCCGACGCCGAGCAGGGACGGGACGTTGAAGCCGAGGCCACCGAGCGCGGTCGTGCCGATGCCACCACCCGCGCCGCGGATCTCACGCGGGTCCGCGGCCGAGAAGACGCCGGCGTCTTCGAAGAGATCGAGGAGAAACGCGCCGACCTCGTAGCCGAGCAGCTGCGGTCCGGCGTTGATCACACCCGGATCGAGCGGCTGACCGCCCTGCAGCGGATCGGAGTCGAAGGCCGGATTGTCCTGGTAGACGACCTGGCTCTTGGTCCACTTGGCGCCGCCGTGGCAGGACGCGCAGCTGTTCGCGAAGACCGCGGCGCCGTCGGCCGGCGGGATGACCGACTGCGGCATGTTGTGCGGGCGCACGGTCTGGACCCAGAGGGTCATCACGTCGAGGGCATCGCTCACGCCTTGGGTACGACCGTGATTGTAGATGTCGGGATTCGGCGGATCGCCGGCGAAGCCGCGGCCACCCTGCACGTTGCGGGAGTTGTTGTTGAAGTCGGTGATGCTGCCGCGCACGCCGCTCCAGTTCGAGATGCGCTGATCGCCCGGGTTGTCCTTCGAGAAGAAGGCATCGAGCGGCACGGTCTGACGCGGGCCGGTCGGGAAGTACCAGGTCACACCGTCGGCCAAGCCATCGGGGTGACAGGAAGCGCAGCTACTCCAAGCATTGTCCGACGCCTTACCGCGATCCTGCAGGGGATCGATATCCCGGATCTCGGTCGCGAAGAAGTCGTCGTCGGGCATGCCCAGCGCCGTGAAGAAGGACAGCTTGCCCATCAGCACACGATGCTCGAAGCTCCCCGGCGAGGGCGGCGTTCCCGAGGGGATGTCGCGCTCGAGGACGGTGTCGCTCTCGAGATCGATCGCGGTGACCGACACCGACACCTCGTTGTTGGTGTAGGCGCGACGGCCGTCATAGCTCATCACCACACCCGACGGGATGTTGCCGGTCTGGAATCGCACGACGCCATTCGGCGCGCCGATGTCGAGAGCGCCTTGCCCATTCGCACTGGCCCGCAGGACGTAGTTGCCGCCGCGCGAGACGAGCAGGAACTCCTGTCCTTGCTGATCGGCATCGATGTCGACGATGTCATTGGCGAACAATCGGTCGAGGCTCTCGGTCTCGTTGATCGGCTGCGTCTCGGTCTTGATCTGGTCATTGAGGTTGACTTGAAGGTCGAGGCGCTCGGCGCGAGTCAAGGCATCGATGACGCTGACGAGGCCTTGCACGTTGACGTTGAACTTGACGGGCGGCTCGGGACCCGCGCCGATCGAGGGCACGTAGATCAGGCCGTTGCGCAGCAGCGCGGTATGGAGCTGGTTCGGAAACGCACCTTGAGGATCGGCGATGATGGTCGGGCTGTTCGGGTCGGTCTCGTTCGGATCCGGGTTGAAGATGTCGCTGTGGACGTTCGGGTTGAACTGCGAGGCGAACACGGTGCGATCGGCGGTGAAGCCCGACTCGATCATTGGCGCGAGCGTTGCCTTCGAAGGCGGGTTGTTCCCGATCGCCGCAAAGGTGTGCAGCACACCCTGCTTGCCGTCGTCGAAGCCCTCGCCGGTTCCGCCGGCAATCGTCTCGGCGAAGAACTGCGTCACGTAAACGAGCTCGTCAGCGTCCTCGAGATCGCCGTCATTGCTGACGCCGATGCCGAAGGGGAAGCCGCCGACCTCGACGTCGTCGATCACTTGGTCCGTCTTCGGGTCGATGACGCTCACCGTGCCTTCGGTGTGATTGGCGACGAACACGCGAGTGCCGTTCGGCGACACCGCGATACCGCGCGGCTCGGTGCCGACCCGAATCTCGCTGAGCGTCCGGTAGTCATTGCCGGTCATCTTCAGCACGCTGACGGTGCCCGAAGCGCCGTTGGTCACGTACGCCTTCGAGTCGTTCGGGAGGATCGCGACCGAGCGCGGCTCTTGACCGACGGCGAGCTCGGCGAGCTTCACCTGAGCATCCGAGCCGTCCTGGTTGCGGACACGCATCACCGTCACGCTGTCGGTCTCACGATTCACGACGACGATGCGCCGATCGTCCGAGGTGATCGCGATCGAGCTCGACCGCGCAGGCCCCTCTAGAGTCGCTATCCGACCGGGCTCCTCTTCGGCCGGAGCGACGAAGCCACCACCGCCTCCACCGCCGCAAGCGGCGAGGCTCATCAAGGAGCCCAAGACTCCCGCCGAGATCCAACGCGGCACCTTGGGAGGATTCGCCGCAGCCCGCTCTGCTCTCTTCTCATTCTTCATGGTTTTCTTCCTGAGTGACCCACGCCAAGGGCGCGGGGGAGTGATCCGCTTCTCGAAGGCAAGACCCGTTGTCACCGGCTCATCACCGGTCGGGGTCTCACCCCCTCACGAAAAAGCCGTTCCCGGTCGCACGACGACCGGACAGCTCTCCAGGCGATGTCGGGCCACTCTTCACCCAGAACTTTCTCGAGCTTTTTCTCGGTTGCATCCGGAAGGCCCGGCGCCGGCTGGACAAGCGGCCGGCTTCGAGGGATCGTCGGAGCGGATCCCACGCCCGTTCCTCCCAGCACCGGAGTGCCCATGGCCCGAGATGACGCCGCGGCGAGCGACTGGAGCGCACGGCTCTACGACGAGCTGCACCGCGTGGCCGAGCGGCAGCTCCGTGGCGAGCGTGCCGATCATACGTTGCAGCCGACCGCCCTCGTTCACGAGGCGTGGCTTCGACTCGCTCGCCTCGAGGACCTCGAATGGAAGGACGAGGAGCAGTTCCTCGCCGCCGCCGCCGGCACCATCCGCCGCGTGCTGATCGACCATGCCCGGGCACACAGGACCGCCAAGCGCGGCGGCGCCTGGCAGCGCCTGACCCTCTCGGGCCTCCCCGGGCTCGAAGACGAGGATCACCTCGACTTGGTCGCGCTTGACGAGGCGCTCCAAAGGCTCGCACAGCTCGACGAGACCCTGCATCGGCTCGTCGAGCTGCGCTTCTTCGGGGGGCTCTCCATCGAGCAGACGGCGCGCAACCTGGGTCTGGGCGTTACGACCGTCAAGGAGAAGTGGGCCTTCGCCAAGGCCTGGCTCCGCCGCGAGCTGTAGCGCCCCCGGGTACGTCAGAACTGGCTGAAGTCGATGGCTCCCCAGTCGTCGACGGTGACCCACTGTTCTCCAAGCCGGCCCTGCTTGCCACCTGCCAGGGGTGGACGGCTCAGGCTTCCCTTCTGGATCAGGCCCGCGATGCGCCGGCTGGCCGTCTCACGATCGGTCGCCGCGCCGACGGTCTCGATGCGAATCGGCGTCTTCGCCGAGATGCCTCCATGGCGAAACTGATTCGCCGTCAGCTTGCCCTCGTCGACCGATTGCCGGGAGCGAACCGAGAGGATCGGCCGCGTGCTCGAGCCGATGAAGACTCGAATCGCATAGTAGCCGTGCCGTCCGACTCCGCCCGCGAGCGTCGCCTCGTGGGACTTGTCCTTCGCGGCCTCGACATCGTCCGCGCGCATCTGGCTCAGGTCGCGGCCAGACATCCGTGCGCCCGGAGCGACCGGCGAGTCCGCGGCTCCTTCGCCGTAGAAGGTGTGGAGGCCGAGGTAGGCAATGCCTCCGATCACGGCGAAGGCCAAGGCCCACGAGGCCAGAGTCATCAAGAAGCTTCCGGAGCCGCCGGCCGCTTCGGCCAGGGGAGTGACCGAGCCCCCGGTGGGGGTCGGGAAGCTGCGCACCTTGTTGGTCAAGTCGAACACCTTGCGGTATTGCATGGGAGGTCTCCCGTCTCGTCTTCGGTTCGGTCGCTGAGCGGTTGCCTTGTCCGCTTCTCCCAGGCAGGCGAGAATCGACGGCGCACTGGCCGGGGGATTCTTGAAGTCTTTTTTCAGCTCGGACTCGGCAGGAGGATGAGGCGACCGTGGATCGGAAGCGCTTTCAGCGCGTGCAGGAGCTCTTTCTCCGCCTCCGCACCGCTTCGAAGGAGGAGCGCGAGCGCCTGCTCGCCGAAGCGGGCGAAGAAGACCCATCGCTGCAAGCCGAGCTCGAGGCGCTGCTCGCCGATGCCGAAGAGAGCTTCCTCGAGACGCCGGCCTGGCAGAGGACGCCCATCACCCGGAGCCCCGAGGAAGGTGGCCGCGAGCTCGGCGTGCCTCCGGTCATCGGCGGCTACCGGATCCGCGAGCGGCTCGGGGAAGGTGGCATGGGGATCGTCTTCCTCGCCGAGCAGGAGAGCACCGGCCGCGACGTCGCCCTCAAGGTGATTCGACCGGGGTTCAGCTCTCCAGAGACCCGGGCCCGCTTCGAGCGCGAAGCCAAGCTCCTCGCTCGCCTCCGCCATCCCGGAATCGCGCGCATCTTCGAAGCCGGCGTTCACGACGCGGACGGCGATGCCGCGCTTCCCTTCATCGCCATGGAGCGAGTCCCCGGTCCGTCGCTGCTCGACTACCTCCGAGACACCGAACTGGACGAGCGCGAGAAGATCGGGCTGCTCCTGCCGATCTGCGATGCGATCGAGCACGCCCACCGGCAAGGAGTCGTGCACCGGGATCTGAAGCCGGGCAACGTCTTGGTGGACACCTCGGGTGAGGTACCGCGCGCGATGATCGTCGACTTTGGCATCGCCCGCGCGCTCGAAGCGAGCCAGGCCACCACGCTGCGCACGCGGCCCGATCAGATCCTCGGCACCGTCCGCTACATGAGCCCGGAGCAGGCGCAGGGTCTCGAGGTCGATGGGCGCAGCGACGTCTACGCCCTCGGTGTCGTACTTCACGAGCTGCTGACCGGCGAGCCGCCGCATCGACTGGAAGGCTGCTCCTTGCCCGAGGCTCTGCGGATCGTGACCGAGGAGGACATTGCGCCGCTCCGCGCCCACGGGACCCATTGGCCGCACGACCTCGAGATCGTCGTCGGCAAGGCTCTCGAGAAGGAGGCGTCCCGGCGCTACGCCTCCGCCGCGGAGCTCGCCGCCGATCTCCGCAGAGTGCTCGCCCACGAGCCTATTCACGCCAGGTCGCCGAGCGTTCTGTATCGCTTCCAGAAGTTCAGCCGGCGGCACCGAGCCCTGGTGGCGTCCCTCACGATCGTATTCCTGATCTTGACCGTCGCGACGGTCGTGGCGAGTCGGGCGGCCTGGTCGGAGCGTATTCAGCGCCAGAAGGTGCAGCGCGCGCTGAGCGCCGAGGAGACGGCCCGCGCCGAGGCGCAGCGTCAACGCGAAGAAGCCGAAGAGTCTCGCCGCATCGCCGACGTGGCACGCCAAAAGGCCGAGGACGCTCGGGTCGAGGCAGAGCGACAGGTGCAGGTCACCCAGGAGGTCAACGACTTCCTGAATCAGGACCTGTTGGCGGCGTCCGATCCCTACCTCTCGCGGGACCGAGCGCTCACCGTTCGCGAACTCCTCGACCGGGCGGCCGAAAAGTTGGAGGGGCGCTTTCCGGACCAGCCCCTCGTCGAGGCGGCGCTCCGCAACACCCTCGGCACCGCCTACTCCGGTCTGGGGCTCTTTCAGGAAGCCGGGCGACACTTCGAGCGGCTGCTCGAGCTGACCCGTGCTCAGCGCGGTGAGGAGCACCTCGACACCATCCGCGCCATGGTGCTCGTCGCCGTGAACCTCGACCGACTGGGCAAGGCGCAGGAGTCCGAGCCCTTTCATCGCCAGGTCTTGTCCCTGAGGCGCACTCGGCTGGGCGACGATCATCCCGACACGCTCGACGCGGTGAACAACCTGGCCGCCTGGTGCTTCTATCGCGGAGGCTTCGAGGAGGCGGGCCAGCTCTGGCAAGAGCTGCTCGAGCGCCGGCGGGAGCTCGAGGGCGAGGACGCGACCGGGACCCTCAACGTGATGGTCAACCTCGCCTACCTCTACGTCGTCACGGGTCGCCTCGAGGAGGCGGAGCCGATGTATCGGCACGTCCTCGAGCGGCGCCGGGAGAAGTATGGCGACGACCATCCCGCGACACTCCGCGTGCGGGTCAACCTGGCAGGGCTGTACGATCAGGCGCAGCGCTGGGAGGAAGCCGAGCGAGAGCTCGTGAGCATTCTCGAAGCCCAGCGTCGCACGCTCGGGGAAGACCATCCCGACACCTTGCTCTCACTCAATAACACCGCATCCGTCCTCAAGCGGCTCGGACGAATCGACGAGGCCGAGCGGCTCTACCGCGAGGTTCTCGAGAGACGTCGACGCACGCTCGGGGATCGCCATCCGCACACGCTCCTGTCACTCAACAACCTGGCGGTCTTGCTCGATCGACGAAGGCAGTACGACGAGGCGGCCCAGCTCTACCAGGAGGCGGTCGCAGGCATGCGAGCGACGTCGGGTACCGCTCACCCCGACACTCTGAATGTGTCGGGTAACTACGCGGATCTCCTTGGGTCCGCGGGACGACACGAGGAAGCTTTGAAGCTCCTGGACGAGTCCTTGGATCAGGCCGCCACCGCCGGTGCCGGCTCCTCGGCATTGCAGGCGCTGCGCTTCCGGCGAGCTCGCCTGCTCGCACGAGCCGGTCGGCGAGAGGAAGCCGAGACCGAGCTGGCCGACCTGCGAGAGGCGCTGGCCAAGAACGCGAAAGCACCGCGCGATCTGAGACGGTGGGTCCTGCTCGAGCTGGCCGATCTCTACGAGGCATCGGGTCGCCACGAAGACGCCGCAGCTTGCCGCGCCGAAGCCGAGCGCTGAGGGAATCCAGGTCAGCCGGGCCGAGAGATGAAAGCCCGAGGCGCGAGCCCCGGGATCCGGACGAGAAGCAGGGAATCGGGTGATGGTTCGATCCGCCGAGGGCCAAGATCGTCGACACCGGCTCATCACCGGCCCCGGCTTCGCCCCCTTACGGAGAATGCCGACATCCGGTCGAGATCCGTCGGATCCACGATCGATGGCCTTCTCCCCAGGCAACGTCCGGAAACCGTCCCGGTCGCCGCGATGATCACCGGTGCCGGACGTCGTCTCAGTCGTTCGAGCGCTCCGAGGCGTAGGCGCTCGAGGCATTGTAGAGGCGCACAGTGCCTTGCCGTGTGCCGGTCGCGAGCACTTCGCCACTCGGGCTCCACGCAATCCGCACCACGACCTCGTCCTGCACGAGATTGAGTGCCACGCGTCCCGTAGAGACCTCCCACAGCTTGACCGTGCCATCCTGGGAAGCGCTCGCCAATCGTGAGCCATCGGGGCTGAAGGCGACCCAGGTCATGCGCTGGGAATGGCCCGAGAAGATCCTCGGCTCCGAGCCATCCCGTAGGTCCCAGATCATGATCTTCTGATCGTCACCGCCGATCACGAGCGACTGGCCGTCAGGGTGGAACAAGAACTGTTGGTTCCCGGACCACCGACCTCGCAGTGACGAGATCCGTCGCGTCGTCGCCAAGTCGAAGTGTTGGAACTCCCCGCCGAATCCCACGACTAGCCGGGTGCCATCCGGTGAGATCGCGACAGGGATTGGACCGCTCTTGTCCGGGAGCTGCAGGATCTTCCGCGGCGCGTCGTCCAGGTCGAACGTGCTGGCCCAAACCTCCCCGTCATTGACGACCACGATCCTGTTCTGCGCCATCACGACAGCGCCGAGGCGTCGGACCTGCTGCACGTTGGGGAAGGAGGCCACCCGCCGGACTCCCGTCTGGATGTCGAGCACGCCGACCTCGTTCGGGAGGATGTCGACGAAACGGCGCTCCTGTGCGCTCCAGCCGACGAGCCACTCCAACGGCGGCTTCTCGAGCTCTCCGGTCTGTACGGAGATCCACTGTGCAGGCTGATGGAGGGGCGCGGCGAGCAGGCGCTCGCCATCTTCGGAGAATTGGAATGCGCTGAAGCCGTCGGCGGTCGGAATCTGTCGCAGTGCGACGGGCTCGGCGAGGTCCCAGGTGAAGATTCCTCCCTTTGCGTCGCCCGCGATCAACTCGGTGGCCGGCTCGTGGCCGGCAGGGGCAAAGGAGAAGGACCGCGCATCGGTCGTCGGTCCCGAAAGTCGCCAGGTGGCCTGATTGCTGCGATCGAAGACGAACAGGCTGGCATCTCCTCCGGCAACGACGAGGTAGCGTCCCTCCGAGCTGAATTCGACTTGCCCTCCCCAGTTGCGCTGGGCCGGCAGCTCGTGCCGGAGCTCGAGACCCGGAATGCTCCAGACGCGCAAGATTCCGTCATCTCGTCCCGTCATCGCCAGGCTCGCCTCGTCCGGCGCGAAAGCCATGTCGCCCGGAATGCCCTGCAACCGAACCTCTCCGATCGACTGGAGCGACTCGGCATCGCGAACTTCGACTTGCCCTTGGTATTTTGCCGTGGCGATCCAACGACCATTCGGGGAGACGGCCCCTCGATCGATGTTGCCGATCTCGCCTTTCGAGAGTTGCTTTCCACTCGCGACGTCCCAGATCTCGTACAGGTGACTCGCGTCTTCACCGGCTCCGAGTACATGAAGGCGTCGTCCGTTCTGAAGCAGTGCGAGCTCTCGATGCTGGGTGGCCTCGGTGGGAATCGTCGTCTGCCGCTGGCGCGTCGTGAGATCGACGATGTGGACCGTGCCCTCCGGAGCCGAGTACGCCAGGAGACGCCCGTCCCGGCTCAGGGCGATTCGGCCGTCGTCCTGGCAAGGCAGCACTTCGACTCGGCGCAGCGTGTCGGTACTCCAGATCGTCACTTGCGTAGGCCCTCGCCGCGCGACGACGTAGTCGGGCGTCCAGGCGATCTGAGGCATCCAGCTCCCGTCGGCCAGCACCGAGCGATCGGCTCCGGCCGCCATCGAGCTGAGCAGATACCACTCGAAGCCCCGCAGGTCCTGGTCCCCTTCGGTCGATCGCCACGGATCCAAGAGGAGACGCGCCTGCTGGGATCCGCTCTGAGTCGCCAAGGCGTTCGTGGCGAGGTTCATGTTGGCGAAGTAGAGGTTCTCTCGCAGCTCGTTGCGCGCGGCCGTCATCTGCTCGAAGGAGTCTTGCAGGTCGCTCCGGAGCGTCTTCTCGCTCTGCGCGAGGCGTCGGTTCTCCTCGCTTTGATCTCGGAACTCGATGGCCGCGACCACGGCGGCCACCGCTACGCTCAGCAGCACACTCAGCAAGAGAGCCGCGGCCGGATTGCGCCGTGACCAGAAGACGAGTCTCTCGATCGGCGTGGCGC
>JAVJTD010000166.1:0-4271 GCA_040219065.1 Planctomycetota bacterium | reverse complement strand
CTCGCCGAGTACGAGAAGAAGCTCGAAGAAGCGGCCAAGGAAGCCAAGCAGGTGCTCGAAGAGGCCCGGGAGGCCGCTGGTCGGGCGCGTGAGGAGATCGTCTCCGAGGCGCGTCAGGCCGCTGCGACTCTCAAGGCGCAGGCCGAGAAGGACATCGCCACCGCTCGCGAGAAGGCGATCGCCGACATCAAGGGACAGATCGTCGAGGTCGCCATGGCGGTCTCGGAGTCGGTCCTGAAGAAGGCGGTAGATCAGTCGGATCACGAGCGCCTCACCGATGAGGTCCTCTCCCGCTCGAAAGGGATCGTGGGATGAGCTCGGAAGCCGCTCAACGCTACGCGAGCGCGCTCTTCGAGCTCGGCCGAGAGAAGGGCGCGCTCGAAGAGGTGGGCTCGGGCCTCGAGAAGGCTCGGGCCGCCCTGGCTGCTGACCCTTCGCTGGAGAAGCAGCTCTTCGGCGCCAAGCTCTCGGCCGACGACAAGAAGAAGCTGATCCGTGAGAAGCTGACGGACGGGGCCCACGACACCGTGACCCATCTGCTCTGCCTCCTCGTGGACCGGCATCGAGAGTCGATCCTCTACGAGACCCTCTTGGCCTTCTTCGAGAAGCTCGAGATCGAGCGCGGGATCTTGCCGGTCGAGGTCGAGACCGCTCAGCCGATGGACGACGAGCACCGCCAGAGCTTCGAGAAGAAGCTCAGCGACGCCACCGGTCGTCAAGTGATCGCACACGTGCAGGAGAATCCCGAGCTGATCGGGGGCCTCCGGTTGATCGTCGACTCGCGGCTCTTGGACGGCAGCGTCCAGAGAGAGCTCGAGAAGATGAAGGCGTTCCTGAAGTCTTCGAGATAGCGACGGACTTCGCCCGGTCCTGCGGGGACTGGCCGGAGGATGGAGTAAGGAAACCATGGATATCAATCCCGCGGAAATCACCTCGGTTCTGAAGAAGCAGATCGAGGCGTACGGCCGCGAGATCGAGGTCGAGACGATCGGGACCGTCATCAGCATCGGTGACGGCGTCGCGCGCATCAGCGGTCTGAAGGACTGCCGGATGAGCGAGATGATCGAGTTCCCCGGCGACGCCTACGGCATCGCGCTCAACCTCGAGGCCGATCACGTCGGCGCGGTCATGCTCGGTGACTACACCGGCATCAAGGAAGGCGACACCGTCAAGGGCACCGGGAAGATCATGTCGGTGCCGGTCGGCGAGGCCACGCTCGGCCGCGTCGTCGACGCCATCGGTCGCCCCCTCGACGGTAAAGGGCCGATCGAATCGGATTTGCAGTACCCGATGGAGGGTGCCGCCCCGAACGTCCTCGAGCGCCAGCCGGTGCACGAGCCGGTGCAGACCGGCATCAAGGCCATCGACGCGATGATTCCGATCGGCCGCGGTCAGCGCGAGCTGATCATCGGCGACCGCCAGACCGGTAAGACCGCCGTCTGCGTCGACACGATCCTCAACCAGAAGGGCAAGGATCTGATCTGCATCTACGTCGGCATCGGTCAGAAGATGTCGACCGTCAAGTCCGTGCAGGAGGTCTTGGAGAAGCACGGCGCGATGGAGTACACCATCATCGTCAACGCGCCTGCCTCCGACTCGGCCGCCATGCAGTGGCTGGCTCCCTTCTGCGGCTGCGCCCTCGGCGAGTACTTTCGCGACAAGAGCAAGCACGCACTGGTCATCTACGACGATCTCTACAAGCACGCCATGGCGTGGCGCGAGGTCTCGCTCCTGCTGCGTCGTCCTCCGGGACGTGAGGCGTTCCCCGGTGACGTGTTCGCGCTCCACAGCCGCTTGCTCGAGCGCGCTGCGAAGCTCTCCGACGAGAAGGGCGCCGGCAGCTTGACCGCGCTCCCCATCGTCGAGATCCAGCAGGGCGACGTGACGGCGTACATCCCGACCAACGTGATCTCGATCACCGACGGTCAGATCTACCTCGAGACCGACCTCTTCAACGCGGGTGTCCGGCCGGCGGTGAACGTGGGTCTGTCGGTGTCGCGCGTGGGTGGTGCCGCCCAGACCAAGGCGATGAAGAAGGTCGCCGGTACGCTCCGCCTCGAGATGGCCCAGTACCGCGAGCTCGCGGCGTTCACCCAGTTCGCCTCCGATCTCGATCCCGCGACCCAGGCCCAGCTCCGCCGCGGTGAGCGCCTCGTCGAGGTGCTCAAGCAGGCGCAGTACGAGCCGCTCGAGGTCGAGGAGCAGATCTTCATCATCTACGCCGGTACCCAGCGCTTCCTCGACGACATCCCCGTCTCGGCGGTGGAGAAGTTCCAGAACGAGCTGTTCACCTTCATGCGGGATCGCCACCCCGAGATCGGGCAAGAGATTCGCGAGAAGAAGGCACTCTCGGACGAGGGCTTCGCCAAGCTCAAGGAAGCGATCGCCGAGTTCAAGAAGACGTTCACGGCGTAAGGGAGTGCTGAAGTGAAGGGCGTCAAGGAGCTCAAGGCCAGGCTCAAGAGCATCGGCAACATTCGCAAGATCACCAGCACGATGGAGCTGGTGGCCACCGCGAAGCTGCGCCGACTCCAGGAGCGGGCCGTCGCGAGCCGCCCCTACGCGGACGCGATTCGGCAGATGATCTCACAAGTCGCCGCGGTCGCTCCCGAGAAGGCCTCGCCGCTCCTGGCGGTGCCGGACGAGGTCGAGCGCGAGTGCGTCGTCGTCATCGCCGCCGACCGTGGGCTCTGTGGCGCCTTCAACGCCAACATCTTCCGAAAGGCCCACGGCTACATTCGCGAGCGCGAGGCCGAGGGCGTGAAGGTCGAGGTCTATACCTTCGGGCGGCGCGCCGCCCGGTTCTTCGATCGCGTGCGCGCCGAGGTGCTCGGCAACTGCGAGGACCCCGTCGAGAAGATCGGTTATCGCCGCGTCGCCGGCATCATGGCCAGCTTGATCGACGACTACCTCGAAGGCCGCCTCCAGAAGGTGACGGTCATCTACACGCGCTTCGAGTCGGTCGTCACCTTCAAGCCCACGATCGAAGGGCTCCTGCCCTTCGAAGCGGATCCGGAAGAAGCGGGAGACGCCGAAGTCGCCCGGACCCAAGCCGAGTCGGATTACATCATGGAGCCGTCGGCAGAGGACATCCTCTCCAAGCTCCTGCCCAAGTCCCTCGAGATGCGCCTCTTCGCTGGCATCCTCGAATCACTTGCCAGCGAGTTCGCCGCTCGCCGGATGGCGATGAAGAACGCTACCGACGCGGCGGATGACATGAGCGAAGAGCTCACGATGGAATACAACAAGGCCCGTCAGGCCGGAATCACAGGTGACCTGCTCGACATTGTCGCGGGCGCCGAAGCCCAGGCCGGCTGAGTCGCCGCGCCCGGGTCACGAGACGGATGAAAGGAGTGTCTGCGGTGAACGTTGGCAAAGTCCACCAGGTGGTCGGCGTCGTCGTCGACGTCCAGTTCCAAGAAGGCCACCTGCCGCCGATCTACAATGCCTTGCGCATTCACAACGAGGAGTTGGGCCAAGAGCTCATCCTCGAGGTCGAGCAGCACCTCGGAAACGACGTCGTCCGAACCGTGGCCATGGCGACCACCGACGGCTTGGTGCGCGGCATGAACGTGGAGGATACCGGCTCCCCGATCACGGTGCCGGTCGGCGAGGACGCGCTCGGTCGCGTCTACAACCTCCTCGGTCAGCCCCTCGACGCCGATCCGCCTCCGACGGGAACTCGCTGGCCGATCCATCGACCCGCACCTTCCTTCGAAGATCAGAAGACGGTCTCCGAGACCTTCAACACCGGTATCAAGGTCATCGACCTGCTCGTGCCCTTCGCCAAGGGCGGTAAGATCGGTCTCCTCGGTGGCGCCGGCGTCGGTAAGACCGTGCTCATCCAGGAGCTCATCTCCGTCGTCGCGAAGCACCACGAGGGCTACTCGGCCTTCGCCGGCGTGGGTGAGCGTACCCGAGAGGGCAACGACCTCTTCCTCGAGATGACCGAGTCGGGCGTCTTGCCCTCCACGGCCCTCGTCTTCGGACAGATGAACGAGCCGCCGGGAGCTCGCCTCCGCATCGCGCTCTCCGCGCTCACGATGTGCGAGTACTTCCGCGACGAGATGGGCAAGGACGTGCTCCTGTTCATCGACAACATCTTCCGCTTCGTGCAGGCCGGCTCCGAGGTGTCCGCCCTCCTCGGCCGCATGCCCTCGGCCGTGGGTTACCAGCCGACACTCAACAGCGAGATGGGTGCCCTCCAGGAGCGCGTCCTTGCCCATCTCGTCGCGGAAGTACTCGCACATCGTGAGCGCGGAGAGCGCGAT
>JAVJTD010000162.1:0-6641 GCA_040219065.1 Planctomycetota bacterium | reverse complement strand
TCAGCTCTGGATGCGGTAGCCGATTCGGAAGAGGTGGACGCAGAGCGCGAACAAGCCCAGAGCGAGGGGGGCGAGCAAGCCGATCGAGAGGAGGAAGGGGACGTCGCTCGTGCCGAGCACCGAGTAGCGCACTGCATTGATCACGTAGAAGATCGGGTTGAAGCGGGACGCGGTCTGGAAGGGCTCGGGCAGCATCTGGATCGAATAGAAGGCGCCGCCGAGGAAAACGTCAGCAGCGTGATCACGAAGTTAGTGAGCCGGCCCACCAAGCTTGCGATGCTCCCGATCGGCTCTGAATGAGGTCGCCGAGTCGGAGAAGGCATGCCACTACCTCTCTAATCGAACATCGAGTAGACCGTTCGTGGGAAATGGCCGAAGAGCTCTTCTTCCCTCATGAAGGAGCTCGACCTGAAGCCCGTCCAGGTCCGGAAGCGCTTCGATCTGATACTCACCAGCGGCATTCACGGTGGCTTGTGCGACCTCTTCGAGCCGATCCGATTCGTACGAAGGCGCGACTACTCGAACGACGGCTCCGGCAGCGGGAGCTCCTTCACTCGTTCGGACGAGGCCTGAGAGACGTCGACAGGGAGTGCCATTCGTGCGAAGCTCGCAATGAGTCGTTTCACCCTCGAGCACGACGATGTCGTCCGCGACTCCCGCTTGTCCATTCACGACGTATTGAACGCTCCATTCTCCAGCGGGGATTCCGCCCAGGATCTGCCTCGAGCTCGAGCTCGAGCCCGTCGCACGAAGGACACGACCCTGACCGATCACCCAAGCCCAAATGGTCGGCACCTCTGAATCCTCGCCGCCGGGGCGCCACACGAGCTCAATCCGGCCTCGCGCCTCATCTTTTCGCTCGCGGACTTCGAGCTCAATGTCCTGGTCGCCGAGGAATGAGAAGAAGCCACTGGAAGCGCTGCGATAGCGATCATCAAATCCGTCGTTCGAGCGCGTTCTCAATTCGGCGCGAATCGTCATCCGCCAGTCGGGAAATCCCTGAAAGGTGATTCCACGTCTTGCCCTCTCCACACTCGTTTCGAACTTGAACTCGTAGAAGCTGCGCGCCGGGCGGCGGCTCTTGATGAGCGTCACCAAGAGGAGGCGTCTTTCTGGCGATACGTCGGCGGGTGCCTGCACTCGCACGACGAGCCGGGTGGGAAGTACCTGGAGCTCTCCTGCGTTCGAGGACTCGCCCTCTTCGAGAACCAGCTCTTGGAAAGCGATGTCGACTTGAGTCCCCATGTCTCTTTGATAAGTTAGCCTCTTGGTCCCGGGTGAGACATTCTCAAAGAAGAAGCCTTGTTCAGGAGGCCGAATCGTGCAGCGGGACTCTTGGCGATTGAGTCGGTTCTCGGCCGCAACGTGAAACAACTCGACGAACGCCGATCCAGACCCTGCCGGCGCCCAGGGGACGCGCCCATAGATTCCAGCGTGGTCTGGGATGAGAGCGTCGACTCGCCTCTTTTCGCCTGGCTCGAGCTTTCCGACGTCGACTGTCCATCGGCCCCAAAAGGGGTGTTCGAAGCAGACCTGGAAGTCTGCGGAGAGTGGAGCGAGGCTCAAGTGGTAGCGCCCTTCTTCGTCGCTCGTCGTGCTCGAGCTCAGAACGCCCCTGTCTTCCCGATGAATCAAGTCACGGGAGACATTGAGGTCGTTCCCACGCACGCCCGCGAACACTTTGACGTCCGAGACGGGATCCCCCTGGGGATCGAGCACGGCTCCTTCGATAGAGGGAATCTTGTCCAGCACCAGGGGCACCGGCTCAGTGACTTTAGAGTCGAGATCGAGCTCGACCTCCCGGCCAAAGAAGCCCTGCTCCGTGACTTTGAGCAGATATCTGTCGGGGTGGAGATGGACGAGCCCCGTCGCGTCTGCTGACATCGTAGTCGGCTGGGCGTCCGTTGCGCCGGCTCGGAAGTAGTCCACAATGGCACCCGGAATGGGAAAAGTCTCTCCGAGCTCCCTTCCAAGGATCCTTATTGCAGCGTCGTTCCGAGTGCGCTCTGCCTTCCCTTTCTCGCTGTCCGACTCGAAATCTCGTATGGAGCGATCCGGCCTGGGACGGCCGGCGATCGCTTCAGATCTGCCCCCCTGGCGCGGATCCCGCTGTTCCCCGTCTGGGGACCCAGGGATCGACCAAAAGATCCAAGCCAATGCGAGAATCAAGGCTCCTAGAATGATGGCCGTCGTCGAGCGTGAAGCGGTCACCCATTCACTCCATACTCAGTTGCCGCAGCTGGGAGCGCCATTGTACCATCCGTACCGAATTCGAACGCCTCCGCCGCATGGCGAGGAGCACGTACCCGTCAGTTCTGCCCCAGCGAAGCTGCAAAACACGAAGCCTTCGCATTCAGCCGTTGAAAGGGGGGCTCCGTCGGCAAACGAGTCCACGTAAACCGAGCCGGTGAAGACGATCCTCTCTTCTGTGAGAGCCTGCGAATCGGACTTCTGAGCCGGCGTCAACGCCATTTCTTTGTCGCTCTCATTCCAGTAGCTCGTCCAGGAGATGTCGCCCCAGGGCGTCGGTATGGTTGTTTCATCCTCCTCCGTGGGCTTCTTGTGAATTCCGCTGTTGATCTCCTGATCGATGTCCAGCTCGTCCGCGTTTAGGATCATTCTGCCCGCCGCATTGACGATGCTGTTGTTGCTGTATACCTCGTAACGGAGCTTGAGGTAGGGCTTGGTCTTGCCTGAGATCGAGGCCGTGCACGATGCTTCTACATCTTCGGGGTCAATGAAGACCCGGATCTCAGTGCCGTTCGAAGCGGTAGCCTTTGCAGAATCCGCGTGACCACCCCCAAGGCAATTGTCTTTAGACCACGTATAGCCCCAGACCTCGACGCCTTTGGCATAGACGTGAGTGTAGGAGTCCTGTTGACCGAATGTGCAATCTTCTGCGGGATCGTCTTCCAGATCGCCAGGATTCGAACCGGATACCGTTTCTGTCGCGATCCATTCGTCGCAGTCCGTCCCGAGAACGTCCAGCTCGATGGGTGTATGCATTTTGAGAGCATACTCCCCACCAGGGTCCTCGTTCCCGTCCGGATCCGGCTGAGCATGTACCTCGAGTCCCGCGAGAGTCATGACTACGAGTAAGCTCGAAATTACGGACCGCAGGGGGCCGCGATGACGGCGAGAGTGCTGTCTCGGAGCCTGTAGCAGCAGACGGCAAGCTAGAATGAGCATTTCGATCTTCCCCTTGTGATTGTTCCCAATTCATTGCTAGGACACAATGTAATCTATCCAATCGCAACGCAAAAACGCAAAAATCCTATACCTCCCCCCTTTCTGTTGTCAACACAAAAAAATGAAGATGCGAAGACGCGAGCTTCGTGGCAACTCAGGATGGCCGTCTTGGTCTGTGATCGCGGGCGCTCCGATTTATGGGGGGCATGATGTAACCGCGGTCACGTTAGAGTCTAACCTTAACCTAGGCAACCTAGGCCTGGGATGCCTCGCCTCAGCTCTGGATGCGGTAGCCGATTCGGAAGAGGTGGACGCAGAGGGCGAACAGGCCCAGAGCGAGGGGGGCGAGCAAGCCGATCGAGAGAAGGAAGGGCACGTCGCTCGCGCCCAGGACTGAGTGGCGCACCGCGTTGATCACGTAGAACATCGGGTTGAAGCGGGACGCGGTCTTGAAGGGCTCGGGCAGCATCTCGATCGAGTAGAAGACGCCGCCCAGGAACGTCAGTGGCGTGATCACGAAGTTGACGAACATGTTGACGTTGTCCCAGCTCGTCGCCCAGAGCGCGGCCAATGTGCCGAGCGAGGCGAATAGCAGCGTCACGCTGAGGATCGTCACGAAGAACAGTATGGGGTGCGCAGGCGTGAGGCCGATCAGGAAGATCCCGATCGTCATCGTCAGCACCGAGATCAAGAGCCCGCGCGTCATCGAGCCGCCGATGTAGGCCAGCACCATCTCGAAGTAGGAGAGCGGTGAGGTGAGGAGGTCCTCGATGAAGCGCTCGGTGCGGGCGACGTAGAGCGACGTCGCCACGTTGGCGTACGAGTTGTTGATCACCCCCATGATCAACAGCCCGGGGAAGATGTACTGCACGTACGTGAAGCCGTCGATCTCGCGGATCTGGCTTCCCAGGCTCTTCCCGAAGACGAGCACGTAGAGCGTCGCGGTCAAGACGGGCGGAAAGAGCGTCTGCCTCCATAGGCGGAGGAACCGGTGACACTCGCGGCGATAGTGCGCGAGCATGCCCGTCGGATCGTATCGCACGGCGGTGGCTTCTCGTTCAACTCGGGCCATCGCTCGCCTTCCCGTCGATCGTGTGTCCGGTGAGGTGGATGAAGACGTCCTCGAGATTGGCTTGACGCATCGATACGTCCTGAATCGTTCGCGATGTGGCCTGCAGCACGGCCATCGTCTCGCCGATCCGGCGTCCCGGGTCCTTGACGTGCAAAGTGAGACGGCGGCCGTCGATCAACGGGCTCCAGTCGCAGAGCGGTGGCGGCACGTCGTCGATCGGCTCCTCGAAGGTGATCTCGATCGCACCCGTGCCCTCTTGGGCGATCAAGGAGCGCGGGGAGTCGGTCGCTACGATCTCGCCGTGGTCGATGATCGCGACGCGCTCGCACAAGGCTTCGGCCTCTTCGATGTAGTGCGTCGTGAGCAGCACCGTCGTGCCTTGCCGGTTGAGCTCGCGAAGCGTGCTCCAGAGCTGGTGCCGGAGCTCGACGTCGACGCCAGCGGTCGGCTCGTCCAGAATGATGATCTCCGGCTCGTGAACGAGCGCCTTGGCGATCAAGAGGCGACGCTTCATGCCGCCGGACAAGCTGCGAATCGTCTCTCGCCGCTTCGCGCTCAAGCCGAACTCCTCGAGGAGCTCGCCGGCCCGCTGCTTCGCCCGGCGCCGGTCCAACCCGAAGTAGCCGCCCTGGTACATCAGGACGTCTTCGATGGTTAGGAAGCGGTCGAAGTTTAACTCCTGTGGCGCCAGGCCGATGCGCCGACGGACGACGCGATAGTCGCGCTCGACGTCGAGGCCCAGCACGTCGGCGCGACCCGAGTCCCTTCTCACCAGACCGGTCAAGATGCCGAGCGTCGTGCTCTTGCCCGCGCCGTTGGGGCCGAGCAGTCCGAAGAACTCTCCGCGCTCGACCCGTAGCGAGATTCCGCGGACGGCTTCGACGCCGCGGAAGCGCTTTCGAAGATCGACGATCTCGATGGCAGGTGAATCAGGCATGTCTCGAAGGGAGGAGCCAGGCGGAGCGTCGACGGGTCGCACGCTCGGCCCCGCCAGAAGGCACCGGGTATAGTGACCGGCCTCTGGGTGCGCAACATCGGTGAGGTGAGGCGTCGTTCTTGGGTCGTCGTGTGGCCAGCCTGCTTCGCTTCAGTCTTGTCAGTGCTCGAGCTCGCACGACGGGAAGCACTCTGCGCGAGTACTCTGATGCTGTCCACTCACCAACCGACCCGGACCGGCGAACCTCCCCTTTACTTCGGGCTCGCGGAGACGGTCCAGGTCTGCTCTTGGGTCTGGGTGGCTTCTTGCGGGGTCGCGCCCAGGCGACGACGTGCTCGGTAGAGCAAATTCTTGGCGTGCTCGAGATCGTCGCCGCGAAGCTGACTGCCGGGCCCGGCCGCGATGGCCAGCGGCTTCAGGGACTCGTCGAGCCGGCCGAGCGCGTAGGAGGAGAGACCGAGGACATAGGCGGCGCGACTGGAGCGAGGGTCCCGGAACCAAGCGGACTCGGCGAGCTGTGCGGCATCGAAGGCCCGGCCCTGCTGGTAGCGGATCCAGGCGAGCCCGGTCAGAAGGAGAGCCGAGTCGGGCTGAGCGGTGATCCTTCGCTCGAGGAGCTTGGCGGCTTCCTCGAGGTCCTGTCCGAGCTCACCGTAGAACCAGGCGAGCTGGGCCCAGGCCTCGTCGTCCCACGGGAAGAGTCGCGTGGCGATTTGATACTCGAGCTCGGCACCCCGGTTCTCTCCGAGGAGCGCCGAGGCATCTCCGAGTAAACGATAATAGGAAGTTCGATCGGGGGCGAGCGCCAGCGCTCGCTCGAGCAAGCGACGGGCGGGCTCACCGCGGCCTTCGGATATCCAGTGCCTTGCGAGATGGGCGAGGTAGTGGGCACGCAAGTCGGCGGTGAGGCGGGAGCCCCGAATGGCGTTCTCAGCCGCCTCGAGGAGCAGCGTCGTCTCGGCGGGCGCCTCTTGGATCCGGCCATCGACCTGGAAGACCTGGATCGGAACGGAGCGCCGGTCGACCTTTCCGAGCTGCCGGGCCAAGGGGATCGAGCGAGTACCCGGCGTGGTGTGTGTCTGGAGCAGATCGAAGACGCGGCGCGCTTGGGAAGGGTCGAGCTTCTGCCTCTGGAGGATCGCCAAGAGCGAGGCCGGATCGAGCTCCCAGTCGGGCGGTTCGAGGGCACCGGCCAGGACTCGGTTCCCGGGGAACTGCGGCGGCAAGAGCCGCTCGAGCGGATCCTGGCTGACCTGCTCGGGCAAGCCTCCGGCGAAGAGCTCGCCGTACAGGAGGAGGTTCTCGGGATCGATCACCGCCCAGCGCATGGCGGACCGCCGTTGCGCGGCCTTGGGCCGGTCGCTGGCAGCGGCGAGCTGGTCGAGCTCGTCGACCTTGAGCTGGTCGAAGCGGACCAGGATGTCGAACACGCGAACGGCAGCC
>JAVJTD010000159.1:0-14138 GCA_040219065.1 Planctomycetota bacterium | reverse complement strand
CTCAACGGCGTCGTCGATGTGCACTTCATCTACATCGATGGCGACTACTGGACCGAGTTCAACCGCTACGAGCGCCTCACGCCGAACGACACCTTCACGGTGGCCGCGGGTGTCCACAACCCGAACAGCGAGCAGGGCTTCATGTACGCGGTCGCCCTGAACCCGAACACCCAGGAGCCGATGTCCTTCAACTGGCTGATCGGTGACGAGATCATCGCCGACAGCTCGGGCAACTGGCTCTACGCCTTCGAGGCGTGCGCTTTCAAGAGCCTCGCCGCCGAGGGTCAGAACTCGGACGTCGATGACGACGGCATGCTCGAGCTCGACGGCGTCGAGTTCGAAGCGGTCGGCGACAAAATGCTCCTCTCGAGCTTCTTCGGCTACGACAGCTACGGCATCAACGCCGGCCTGATCCTGGTCGCCCTCACGCCGAGCAGCGACTACGAGACTCGCATCGACTTCCAGGTCTACAACAACAACGAGCACGAGTTCTCCACGACCTACAAGTTCCGTTGCTGGGCCATGGTCGACCTGAAGGACATCGACAGCGTCTTCACCAACGACTTCCTCGAGTCGACGTCCTACGACAGCCGTGACAACGGTCTCTACTACACGACCGGTTGGGCTCGCCTCGACGGCGACCGCGCGATCGACATCGTCGGCAACGAGCCCGCGATCAATGACCCGGCTTTCGTCGGCGCCATGTTCCAGTCGCTCGGCGGCATCTCGGTCGGTCACCTGCTCCACCAGACCGAAGCCAAGAACGCCACGCCCGGCACCCTGGATTCGCTCCAGTAAGGCCTCCGTTCCTTTCGCCAGACCTCGAGCGGCCCGAAGCTTCGGCTTCGGGCCGTCTCTTTTGGTTGGCCCGAGATCGAAGGGACGGGCGGACTTTTTTCGATCGCCGAGGAGATTCCGCGAACTTCGAAGGGCCGACGGCCCACGATGAAGTCGTTGCGTTCTGGCATCCGTGGCGATGACACGCCGCCGAGCCCTTCCGCTCGATAAAAGCCCCCGACTCGTCGACAACTCAGAGGTCTTCATGAAGCTCCGCCGACTCGCCTTCGGTGTCGTGGCCGTCGTCTCGCTGTTCATGCTCCGCTCCCAATGGGCGGCCCCCGCCTACGAAGAGGATTCCGAGGAAGCGGACCTCGTCTGGATCGATCCCACCGCCGGTGACGCCCTCCGCGGTGAAGACGACTACGACCGAGAGCTCGAAGACCACCTGCTCCGGACGCTCGGGAACCACTGGCTGAGCCGGAACGGCGAGTCCGTTCCGAGCAGCACGCAGTGGCTGCCGCTCGCTCTCTCCGGTGGACGCATCGTCTCCTTCGACGCCGAGTCCTTCGAGGTGATCCCCGTCTCGATTCGAGGTGAGGCACTCGGATCCGCCGTCCGTCTCCCGATCGTGAAGGAGCGAGACCAAAGGCACTTCGAGATCGAGAGCGATCGGCCCGAGCCCGTCATCGTGACCGTCGAGTTCATCGAGCTCACGAGCCCCCCCAAGGGCGCCGACGAAGAAGAGCTCGCCTACCACCAACGCGCCCTCGATCTGGTGAAGCTCCTGAACGACCGGTGAGGGATGCCAGGCCTTCGGTCCTGAGTTTTCGAGCCTCGAAGTCGAATCGTTCCTCGAAGACGAGCGCCGGGACGCAGCCCCGGTGGCGCCAGAATCTCCAGCGGAGTCTCTACTCCCGACGAGCGATTCGCTATGCTCTCGCCTTCGCTCGAACGGAACTTCTTCTCCAGGAGGCACCGGCGCCATGAAGCTCTTCCTCGCCCACGGCTGGTGGGACGTCCTTCTCCAGCCCCACGTCCTCACGACCCTCGTCGCCGTCGTCGCGATCATCTCCATCACGACCGTCACCCTCGTCCGCATGAGCCATCGCCATCAAGAACGGCTCGCCGGCTTGGAGGATGGCGATCGGGACCGATTGAGCGCTTGATCTGAAGCAGGCCTCCCAAACCAGAGCTCGAGCGACCGAAACAGGCTGCTGAGCTGGAAGCCACTCTTTCGACGGCGCGGACCAAAACTGGTACACAGGGTAGCGACCTGCCGGACGCGAATCGTCCAAACTGGAGCCACTCATGCACCCCGCCCTCCTTCTCCTCGTCGTGATTCTCGTGTCCTGCCAGTCGGCGGCCCCTCGCCGAGAGGCCCGTCCTGAGCAGGAGCCGGCGCAGGACGAGAAGAAGTCCGAGGCCGAGTTCTTCGATTTCAAAGAGCTCGAGAAGCAGCGCGCCGAGTCGAAGCGGAGCTACCTCCCCTTCCTGCGAAGCCCGGCGCTGCATTGCGGGGTCTACAGCCTCGCCAAGGGCAGCACCGATGGTCAGCGCCCTCACGACGAGGACGAGGTCTACTACGTCGTGAGCGGACGTTCGCAGTTCACGGCCGGCGAGCAAACGCAGGCTGTCCAACCCGGCTCGGTGATCTTCGTCGCGAAGGAAGTGGAGCATCGCTTCCACGACATCGAAGAGGACCTCGAGATCTTGGTCTTCTTCTCGACGAAGAAGTGATTGCAGGAACGCCTCGGAGCGCCGGATACCTCTGCATCTTCGCCAGAGGGCCGAGGCTTCTCCGTGACTGCAGTCAGGCGAAACGCCCGCGTTCCCAGTGGAATGGTCCCGGCGGGCGCCCTCGATCCTGACGGGCGCCCGCGCTCCGAGTGCCGTTACGGCACGAGCTGCAGGATCACGACCTGCGAGACGCGGCTGGTCACACCGCCCGGTGACTGCACGATCGCGCAGAAGTAGTTGTATCCGCTGTCGCTGTCGACTCGGGTGAGGGTCACCGAGAAGTCGTGGCGGCCACTCGTGCCGAGCACGGCGGTCTGCTCAGCGATGGCGACGGCGCTGTTGGCCTCGAACGGATCGACGTCGAAGCCGCCACCGGGCAGGTTGTGAGTGAAGAGGCCGCCCTCGAGCTGCACCAGTCGCACCGTGTACCCGATGGGTCCTTCGACGCGAATGGTCTGGTTGGCGACGTTGGTTTGAGACGGCGAGGACAATCCGAGCACATTGACGGACGGCGGCGCCGGCTGAGCGGCCTCGATCACGATCTCGGAGCCGGTCGAGCTGCCCGGACGGCGGAAGGTCTCGGCGACCTTGAAAGAGCCGTCGCTGAAAGTCGCCTTCACCCGGGCGCGAATGAGCTCGAGACCAGAAACGCTGCCGCTCTCATTCGGACCCGGAGACGACGAGCCCTGGATCGTGGTGGGATCGGCATCGATCGAGAAGAAGAGCTGATCGAACAGATCGAACGAGTTGAAGGTCAAGTCCAGCACGTCGAAGCCGAGATCGTGCGGTTGCTGGAAGTTGCTGGACGTCAGACCCACTCCCGAGTCGAAGTCGACGGTGAAGTTCTTGCCGACGGTATCGCCCGCTTGCCCGAACGGGTCGTAGACCATGTCCGGCAGGATCGAGGTCGAGAGGTCGAGCTCGATCCGTGTGATCGGCAAGCTCGAGAGGTTCGTGATCTTGAACGAGCTCGAGTTGAACGTGCTGCTGCCCTTCAAGCTGCCGCCGGGATCGATCTCCACGTTCAGAGTGCCACCCGTGTCCGGGAAGGTGAACCTCACGACCTCACTGGCCCGGCAGCTCGCGAGCTCCACGGCCTGGAAGAAGATCGTCTTGTCGGCCGCCACGAACGGCACGTTCGAGCTGATCGAGGCGACCCCGTTGCCGTCGGCGGTGGCACTGCCGAGGATGATCGGCGCCAGCAAGTCCATCTGGAGAGGCGCGCAGCCCGGCACCGGGAACCTGGCCTGACCGAATCCCAGCAGGAAGAAGACCGACTGACCCGGCGTGGCGGATCGAACCGTCAATGTGCTCGAGGAACCGGGCGTACCTGGCATCGGTTCGAACAGATCCAGGCGAGTCGCCGGCTGGAAGAGCAACGAGACCGGGCCGTTGAGCCCACCGCTTCCGGCGCTGACCAGCGCCCCGGTGGGTGCACCACTCGAGCCGTCGTAGCTCAGCACCTCGTCGGTCGTGGCCGAGGCGACATAGAGATTGCCGTCGGCACCGAAGGTCAACGCTTCCGGATCGATCAGACCACCGCTGCCCGGGGACACGAAGTTGCCGAGGAAGGCGCCGCTTGCCCCGTCATATCGAAGGACGGCTTCGTTTCCGGTGGAAGTGACATAGAGGTGGCCGTCGGGACCAAAGGTGAGGGCGGCTGGATCATTGAGGCCGCCGCTCGAAGCTGGCACGAAGATGTCGAGGAAGAGCCCCGTCTCCGAGTCGTATCGGAACACCGAGTCGGCGCCGCGTGAGGGCACGTAGAGGTTCCCGTCGCGGCCGATGGCGAAGCTCTGCGGATCGAGGAGACCGCCCGTCTCATCGATACCGGACGTCGCCGGATCGTCGAAGACGAATTGGGTGAGGAAAGCCCCGGTGGAGCCGTCGTACTTCAGGATGCGATCGTTCGCCCGGCTGCCGACGTACAGATCGCCGTCCGCACCGAATCGAACCTCTCGCGGCGTGGCGAGCCCGCCGCTGCCGCTCGCGACGAACACATCGATGAACGCGCCAGTGGCTCCGTCGAAACGAAGGACTTGGCTCGTGCCGCTGGAGGCGACGTAGAGGTTCCGGTCCGGACCGAGGGTCGCGCCGGCGGGGTTCGCCAGCCCGCCGCTGCCACTGGTCACGAATGCGCCCAAGAACGCCCCGGTGGACGCGTCGTAGCGCAGGACCTCGTGCGTCAGGAAGCTCGAGACATACAGATCATCGGCGCGGACCGCAGTCGTTCCGAGGCCGAGCACGGCCAGGCAAAGAGCGGATCGAATCAGACGGGACATTCGGGGAGATCCTCAGATCTAGGCACGCCGAGCCGCGACCTACGGGCGAGGCCGGATCCGAGTGCGGGAGGAAGGATTGAGAAGAGGCTCACGATGGGGTGGACCTCCGATTCTAGGCAACTCACTCGAACCGGCAACCCCTTCGGCCGGGACAGGACTCGATTTCGACCGGGATCCCGCCACCGCCGCCTTAGTGAGGAATCGGCCTCACGGAGTTCACCATGTTACCCTTGCGAGCCGATTCGCGTGCCGAACCGCCCCGCCTCTCCGAATTGCGGGTCCCTATCCCCAAGGAGGTCCTGATGAATCTGCTGTCCTGGATGGCCATCTCAGTCTTGCTCCTCACCGGGATCTCCTGGGCGGCACCGCAGGACGGACGCGGTGACCGAATCGCCGGGCGCGCGTTCGCCAGCCGCAGCCCGGTCCTCGCCCGGAACGGCATCGCGGCGACCTCGCATCCCTTGGCGTCCCAGATCGCCATCGACATCCTGAAGGCCGGCGGCTCGGCGGTGGATGCGGCCATTGCCGCCAACGCCGCGGTCGGGCTGATGGAGCCGACCGGGAACGGGATCGGCGGGGATCTCTTCGCGATCGTGTGGGACCCGAAAGCGAAGAAGCCCTTCGGCCTGAACGCGAGCGGCCGCTCGCCCAAAGGACTGACCTTGGAGGGCCTGAAGGAGGCGCTGGGAGACGAGACACAGATCCCTCTCCTCGGCCCCTTGCCGATCTCGGTGCCCGGGACGGTCGACGGCTGGTTCGAGCTCCACGACCGCTTCGGCAAACTCCCGATGAAGGACGTCCTCGCCCCGGCGATCCGCTACGCCCTCGAGGGATTCCCGGTCACTCAGACCATCGCCTACTACTGGCGTTCCAACACGCGTGCCTTCGAGCGCAATCGCGACCTGATTCCCGAGCTCGAGAACTTCGAGAAGACCTACCTGATCAACGGCGAGCCGCCCCGGGAGGGTCAGGTCTTCCAGAACCCGGACCTCGCCAGGACACTCGAGACGATCGCGAAGGGCGGCCGCGACGCGTTCTATCGCGGCGAGCTCGCAGAAGTCATCGACCGCTACATGAAGCGCATCGGTGGCCACCTCCGCAAAGCCGACTTCGAAGCGCATCGCTCCGAGTGGGTCGAGCCGGTGAGTACGACCTATCGCGGCTACCGCGTGTGGGAGCTGCCACCGAACGGCCAGGGCATCGCCGCATTGCAGATGCTCAATCTCCTCGAGAGCTACGACCTGGCGGCGCTCGGTCACAACTCTGCCGAGTACCTCCATCTCCAGGCCGAGGCGAAGAAGCTCGCCTTCTCCGATCGCGCCCGATACTACGCCGATCCGGCGTTCTCCGACATCCCGGTCGAGACGCTCATCTCGAAGGAGTACGCCACACAGCGGCGGGAGCGGATCGACCTGGAGCGAGCTGCCCAGTCGGTGCCGCCGGGGGACATCCGGCTCGAGTCGGGAGACACGATCTACCTCACCGTGGCGGATGGCGACGGCATGATGGTCTCTCTGATCCAGAGCAACTACTCGGGCATGGGGAGCGGTCTGGTCCCGGACGGGCTGGGGTTCATGCTCCAAGACCGCGGTGCCCTGTTCTCTCTCGAAGCCGACCATCCCAACGTGTATGCACCCGGCAAGCGCCCGTTTCATACCATCATCCCCGCCTTCGCATCAAAGGATGGTGAGCCCTGGCTGAGCTTCGGCGTCATGGGCGGCGCCATGCAGCCGCAAGGACATGTGCAGATCCTGTGCAACCTGATCGACTTCGGGATGAACGTACAGGAGGCCGGTGACGCCGCGCGCTATCGCCACACCGGCAGCAGCCAACCGACGGGGACCGTCATGATGGACGGCGGCGACCTCGCCCTCGAGAGCGGTATCCCCGAAGAGGTCGCGCGCGCCTTGGCCGAGCTCGGTCACCGCATCCAGAGGCGAGGGTCGTTCGGCGGCTACCAGGCGATCCTCTGGGACGCTGAAAACCGCGTATACCAAGGCGCCACCGAGATGAGAAAGGACGGCACCGTCTGCGGATACTGATTCCAACAGAGTCCGCGCGAGGGACATTCGGTCCCGGCGGCGGCCCGGACTTCAAACCGCCTGGGCAATGGAGTGCCCAAGTCGAGCGAGTCAAAGACCGAGTCTGTCGGCGAGGGCTCCCACGAGCGAGCTTGGGCCGGGGCGGCCGTGCGACGACAGCGCACTCCGAATGGCCCCTTGCTCTGCGCCTTCTGGCTCGATGGTCGGCAACGTCGAGGGAGCGGCTTCCGGTTCAACAGCCGCTTCCCGTATCGGTCGCGCGGGCTCTGTCGAGCGAAGCGAGACTTCTTCAAAAGGCTCGCTTCGCTTCGCAGTTCTTCAAGTCGGCGATGGAGCGAACGACCCTCCCCGACACCCTACCGGCAAGGACCCTCAACGGACCCGGCGAGGACCGATCGCTTCGCTCACGGCTCTCACCCCACTGTCAGTCGAGGCCCTCCTGGTCGGCGCTCCCGTTAGTTTCAGGTCAGATCGTCAGCCACGAAGCCGCTCCATCGACTTGCACGCTCCGGTCACCGCCCCTAGTTGCCTTCGCATCGAGGGGCAGCGCGTCCCGGATCTGAGACGGTGAGGTCGCCAGTTGTCGGACTTCCTGAATACCTGGGCGAAAGCGGCGAT
This sequence comes from Planctomycetota bacterium, assembly GCA_040219065.1. Classification (GTDB taxonomy): domain Bacteria; phylum Planctomycetota; class OFTM77; order OFTM77; family OFTM77; genus OFTM77. Next base: position 6,679 of record JAVJTD010000159.1, on the reverse strand, counting down.
GACGTCGCTCGGCTTTTTCTGGATGGCGCTTTGGGCGTTCGCGCTCGGTTACCTCGTCAGCTCGATGATCCAGGTCTTCGTCACCAGGGCGCGAATGCGACGAGCGATGGGCGACACCGGCGCGCGCTCCGTCGGCCTGGGCACATTCTTCGGGTTCATCTCGAGCTCTTGCAGCTTCGCCGCTCTCAGCACGGCGCGAGCGATCTTCCAGAAGGGCGCCGGTCTCATCCCCGCCCTCGCGTTCCTCCTCGCCTCGACCAACCTCGTCATCGAGCTGGGGATCCTGATCTTCATCTTCCTCTCGTGGCAATTCGTCGTCGGGGAGTACCTCGGCGGCCTGCTCTTGATCGGTGTGATGTGGATCGTCGTGAAGCTCACCCTGCCCGAGAGCTGGGCCGACGCCGCTCGCGATCACGCGCGTGAGGAGAGCGGCGAGTCGGACGACGAAGAGCCACCGGATTGGCGCGAGCTGATCCGGACCCGAGAGGGCTGGCGTCAGGTCGCGCGCCGCTTCTTCATGGAGTGGCAGATGGTGTGGAAGGACGTGCTCTTCGGCTTCACCGTCGCTGGCGTGATCGCGGCCTTCGTTCCCCAGAGCTTCTTCCAGTCCCTCTTCCTCGGAAGTGGTGACTCCGAGGTGGCCTGGTGGCAGATCGCGCTGCATACCTTGATCGGCCCGCTCGCCGCCTTCTTCACCTTCATCGGCTCGATGGGCAACATCCCGCTCGCGGCTGTGCTCTTCGGCTCGGGAGTGAGCTTCGCCGGCGTAATGGCCTTCATCTTCTCCGACCTCGTCGTGTTCCCGGTGCTCCGCATCTCGGGACGTTACTTCGGCTGGCGAATGGCCACCTACATCCTGCTGGTGTTCTTGATCAGCTTGGTCGCGGCCTCGCTCGTCTTGCACATCGGCTTCGGCGCCTTCGGCCTCTTGCTGGATAGTGATGCCGCCCGGGCGTCCCAGGTCGAGCCCAAGGAGCGCTTCGCCATCGATTACACGTTCTTCCTCAATGTCGTGTTTCTCGCGGTCTCGGGCTTCTTGGCCTGGATGGTCCTTTCAAAGAAGGACGAGCAGGAGGGACACGATCACGGCGGCTCCGACTGGATGGAGCGCGTACTGTTCGGACTGGCGCTTCTGTCGATGGCCTGGCTGGGCATCGGCGTCGTGCTGTGGTTCGTGAAGTGAGCTTCGTCTGAAGCAACCTGCATTTCGGGCCGCCGGCCTCAGCCGGTCTCGGTGTTCCCCAGGCTCCGTGGCACGATGCTGCCGGGTGCAATCGGACCACCGGCTTTCATTACCAGCGGAATCGGGTCTTGGCGGCTTCGGTCGTCAGGCGGTCTCGGAGCATCTCGGCGAGGGTCGCATCGAGGAAAGGGACTCGGAGCCGGTGATCGGAGTTGCCTGAGCCGGCGATGTCGACGGCGAGGGTCGCCATGCCGAAGCGCCGATCGAACGGCGAGGTCTCACATTGGACGGTCTGGATCTTGTTGAAGCGCACCGCGCTGACCCGGTGCGTCCAGACACCGCTGCGGACGTGCAAGCCACGACCGGTGATCGCCCAGCCCAGACGCCGCACGCGCAGCTTCGCGTCCAGCCAAGCCCAGGGCAGCACCAGCGCGGCACCGACCAGCCACCAGCGGCTCCAGATGAGCGCCGGGATGACGAGGATCAACAGCCCCAGGATCGCTGCGCGCCGGAGCAACCGCAGAAAGGCACGAGGCTCGACCGGTTGCCACGCGATCGTGCCGGAAGTCTCCGGCTGCGCCAGGCCGGCGAGGGAGTCGATCAGGTCTCGCTCCCCGAGAGGCAGCAGCCATCGCCGGCGGCTCTGCTCGTCGTTGTCGGCGTCGCCGCCCGCCGTCACCACGCGCAGGCCTCGCCTCCCGATCAGCCGCTGCACCCAAGTCTCGATCTGCGTCACTTGCTGAACGCGGGCGAAGGGGATCGTCGACGTGTGCCTGGTCAGGAGGCCGCTCTCGACTCGCAGCCCCCCTTCCGATCGCCAGAGCCGAAAGTCCCAGAACTGCAGCGCCGTCCACACCACCGACAGCATTCGCACGAAGAGGAGGAAGACCAGCAAGGCTGCAATGAGCAAGGCCAATCGCCAGGGCCACGTCTCGGGCACGCGATCGAGGAAGGCTCCGACCGGACCGGTCCATTCCTCGCTCTGACGCGGGTCGAACAGCCCCATCTCCCAACCGATACCGAGGCCCGCCGCCACCAGCGCGATGCCGCGATTCGAGAGCAGGCCGAGCAGCAGGAGCTCGCCGAGTGTCAGCCGAGCCAGCTCGTCACGCTCCTCCGCCGGCTGGGGAGCCGGGACCGCCTCGTCGCCGCGCGCACGCCGCTTCTCCTCGAACACCCGGCCGCGCATCTCCTCGGCCGCCCCGACGCTCAGCACCTGCAGCTCGGCCTCGGGCTCGCTGCCACCGGCGGTCTCGACACGCACATTGGCCACACCCAAGACTCGGTGCAGGACGTTCTGAGACCAGTCGATGTTCTGGATCCGCAGGTAGGGAACGTGGCGCTCGTTCCGGAAGATCAGCCCTTCGGTGACGATCAGCTCGGTTTCGCCGAAGCGATAACGGAAGGTCAGGAACTTGAACATGGCCCGGACCGTCGCCGGAACGAACAGCACCATCAGGAACAGCTCGTAACGGTTGTCGTCGGCAGCGAACAGGACGAAGAGCCCGGGGATCAGGAGGTTCCGGGCCGCGCGTCCGATGCTGAAGAGCAGAGAGAAAGGGTGCAGCCTCTGCGCGCCGTCGATGGCTGTGCGCCTCGGCTCGAAGGCCGGCGAAGCGATCGGCTCGTCATACGGCATCGTCGAGGCCGCCGCTGATGAGATGATCGCGCAGTCGAAGCGCCGTCGCGTGAGACAGCCCGGGAAGCTCCACCGTCGCGTGGTCGGTGCCGGCTGTGTGGATGATCAAGGTCGCCAGATCGAAGCGCCTTTGAAGTGGCCCCTGCGAGACGTCCGTGTGCTGAACGCGGGACCTCGGCACGGTGATCACCCGTCGCCACAGGATCCCTCGACGGATCTCGATGCCGCGCTCGTCCGCTCGGAACGACAGGTGGCGCCAGTTCACCGCCGGCCAGACGTGGGCGAACCAGAGTCCCGGCAAGGTCAACAGCAGCCAGGCGCTCCCCAGGATGCCTGCCCACAAGGGGTCCCAAGCGCCCGTAGCGAGGTAGATCGCCACGAAGACGCCACCACCGAGCGACAAGACGGCGAGCGTGATCCAGCCTCCCAGCCGGTCGAGCCCGATCGACTCCCGAGCGACCCGGCGCTCGACTCCGTCCGCGATCGACGGTGTCTCCTCTGCCTCTTCGCCGGCCGCGCTCCGATCCAGCGCCGCCGGCCAAGCTCCCTCGGGAGCCGACTCCTCGGCCGGCCGAGAGCTCACCTCTTCACCAAACTCCGCAGGATCCAACCGAACCTCCCTTGCCGACGGCGGGCCTTGAACGCGAGGCCCCAGTCTAATCGCTGCTCACACACCGAGGCCACGCCCCACCGCAGCAACCCCTGTCGCCGCGGGCTCCGGAGCAGAGGTCACACGGAGGGCACGGGGGGAAGAAGCATTTACACGGAGAGCACGGAGGACACGGAGGGGGCTCACTGGGAGGAATCGGTAGAAGGCTCTCTCGCGAGTAAGACGTCGCTGCGATTCCTCCCATGAGCCCGATCTCCGTGCTCCCCGTGTCCCCCGTGTGAATTCTCCTGCCCCGTGCCCTCCGTGTGTGACCTCTGCTCGAGAGCCCGCGGTAAAGGGGTTGCCGCGGTGCGGCATGGCTTCCGTCTGCTCGGTGTGATTTTCTGAAATCCGTTTCGCCTTCCCCGGCGTCTCCAGCGGCGAGCCAGTCGGCCCCCGAGAGAGGAACCCATTGGACGATCGGTCTTCACAAACCCTCGAGGATCAGCTTCCGGCGCTGTATCAGGCCCACCGATCGGGCCTGACCGGCGCCGTGCGCGGCATCCTCGGTCCAAGTACGGAGACCGCCGAAGTCCTCCAAGAGTCCTTCCTCAAAGCCTGGAACGCGCTCCGGCGCGGCACTCGGCCCCAAGACCCACTGGCCTGGATCTTCGTGATCACCCTGAATCTCGCCAAAGATCATCGGCGTCGCCGCAGTCGCCGGCGACCGAGTCACCCGCTGGAGGAGGTCGACCCCATGCAGCTCCGCTCCTCGGATTCCGGGCCCGCCGCAGCCGCATCGCAGCGTGAAGCGCTCGATGCCGCTCGCCGCGCCATCCACTCGCTCCAAGACAAAGAGAAAGAAGTCTTCCTCTTGCGGGTGTCCGCCGGTCTGACCTTCGAAGCGATCGGCGATGCCCTGGGCATCCCGGTCGGAACCGCCAAGACGCGCATGCGCACCGCGCTCGGTCGCCTCCGCGGCGAGCTCACCGCCTTCTCCCCTGACCGCACCGGGAGGGATGTCCAATGAACGAACGAAGAAGAGAAGCCCTCCGCCAAGAGCTGCTCGAGCTGCACTTCGGCTGTCACGCTGATCCGGACGGGCTCCAGGCTCGAATCGACGCCGATCCCGCGCTCCAAGCCCTCGCCGCTGAAGTCCGCCAAGAAGCGCTGTTGCTCGAGGCCGCGGCGAGCGAGCCGACGAGGGAGCTCGATCTCCCCGAGCCGAAGGCATGGCCCCCTCGCAAGGAAGTCGTGATCTGGCACAAGCGCCCGCTGGTTCGGATCACCGCGGCGCTCGTCCTCGGCATCTTGCTCGTCCCCACCGGATTGTGGCTGGTCAATCGCGTCCGGCACGACCTCCTCGAGCGCAGCGCCACCCGCCTGGAGCTCGCCGGACCGAGCGGCTTCCCCGACGGCGCGCCGGCTCGCTACACGATCCGCACGACGGACTTCCAGGGAGAAGACCGAGAGCGAGAAGTCGTGTGGCGGCTCTTCGATGAGCATGGCGAGAAGAAATCGAGCGGCAGCCTGATGAGCACGGGGACCGCGACGCTCGAGCTCCCGGCCCAGCTCGGTGGACCACGGCGCCTCGAGGTCGCGCTCGCCGATTCTCCTGAGACAGCAGCGGCTTCCCTCTACCTGTCGCCGGCGGCCGAGAGCCCGCTCATCCACCTCACGACCGACAAGCCCGTCTACCGTCCGGGCGAGCAGGTCTACATGCGTGGCGTCCTGCTGGACCGACTGAGCCTCGAGCCGAGAGAGAACTCCTATCGGCTGCGCATCGTCGGGCCGCGCGACCGCGTCGAACAGGACACGATCGTCCAATCCCGAGAGGGTGTCCTCGCGCCGAGGTTCTTGCTGCCTCCGGAGGCTCCCGGCGGAGAATACGCCGTCGAGCTGCGCGATCGAGACAACCAGTTCGCGGTCGAGCGAAGGACGTTCCTGGTCCAACGCTTCGAGGCGCCGCGCTTCGAGAAGCGCATCGACCTCGATCGGAAGACCTATGCGCCGGGCGAGAGTGGCAGCGCCGAGGTCACCATCGCTCGCCTCGGCCAGGGTCCCGCAGCCGGGGCCCAGTTGGACGCGAGCGTCATCGTCGACGGTGAGGTGATCTGGAAGAACCAGAGCACGCTCGACGAGGCCGGCCGCGCGATCTTCAGCTTCCAGGTTCCTGGCGAGGTCGCTCGCGGGGAAGGTCGCTTCGTGGCCCGAGTGAGCGACGGGAGCGTCGTCGAGTCGGACATCGAGCCCTTCGTGATCCCCTTGGACCGCTTGGAGGTGAGCTTCTTCCCCGAAGGCGGCTCGCTGGTCGCCGGCACCGAGAATCGCGTCTACGCCGAGGTGACCGACCCGCTCGGGCGTGCCGTCGAAGCCGAGGGACGCATCGTCGACTCGAAGAATCGCACGGTGCACTCCTTCAAGACCGAGCATCAAGGTCGCGCTCGCTTCACTTACTCACCTGAAGTCGGCGAGCGCTACCAGCTCCGCTTCGAGTCGCCGTCGGCCGAGGCGAGCGATCTGCCGAAGGCCGAGGCGAGCGGCGTGACGCTGCGCGCGAAAGCCGACAGCTTCGCGCCCGGCGCACCTGTCGCGGCCGAGGTTCACACGACCGATCCCGGGCTTTGGATCGCCGGCGTATTCTGCCGAGGCACGCTCGTCGGACAGACGACATTCCACGGCGCGGGCAATCACGATCTCGAGATCGATCTCGGCCCCGAGGCGACGGGCGTCCTGCGACTCACCGTGTTTCGTAGGGATCTCTTGCCGGTGGCCGAGAGGCTGGTTCGGCGCGAGTCCGATCGCGGCATTGCGATCCGGGTCGAGCCCGAGTACGAGACGATCGTGCCCGGTGAGCACCAGAAGCTGACGGTGCATACGACGGACGAGAGTGGCGAGCCAGTGAGTGCGGTGCTGGGTGTCTCGGTCATCGATTCGGCGACGCGCGACATCCTCGACGAGCCACGCATCGGTCTCCTCGAGCAGGCCCTGTTCTTCGCGGATGTCGAAGAGCTCGAAGACATCGAAGACTTCGTGACGACCGATGCGGACAGCGCTCGCCACATCGACCTCGTGCTCGGCACGCGCGGCTGGCGCCGCTTCGGTTGGCTGAAGCCGGACGAGCTCATCGCCGAGCACGGCGACGCGGCCCGGCGGGTGTTGATTCGAGAAGGTCGCCCGGGCCTACCGCGAGTCGCGCAGAAGATGCTTCTCAGCGGCGGCGCACAGCCCGAGCTGCTCGGCGAGCTGGATCGCCGCGCCAGATCGG
>JAVJTD010000058.1:0-3469 GCA_040219065.1 Planctomycetota bacterium | reverse complement strand
GGCGATGGAGTGCCCAAGTCGAGCGAGTCAAAGACCGAGTCTGCCGGCGAGGGCTCTGCGCGAGCGAGCTTGGGCCGGGGCGGCCATGCGACGACAGCGCACTCCGAACAGGCCCCTTGCTCGGCGCCTCTCCGCTCGATCGTCAGGGACGTCGAGGAAGCGGCTCCCGGCTCGGTGACCGCTTCCCGTTTCGGTCGCGCGGGCTCTGGTTTCGGTCGCGCGGGCTTTGGCTTCAGATCAGCCCCGCCCCGCCGGCGGACCGGCGGAGCATCCAGCGGGTGAAACTGGGCCTGAGGGCGAGGGCGATGGAGTGCCCAAGTCGAGCGAGTCAAAGACCGAGTCTGCCGGCGAGGGCTCTGCTCGAGCGAGCTTGGGCCGGGGCGGTCATGCGACGACAGCGCACTCCGAGCGGCCCCTTGCTCGGCGCCTCTCCGCTCGATCGGTGGCACCGTCGAGAAAGCGGCTCCCAGCTCGATGACCGCTCACCGTTTCGGTCGCGCGGGCTCTGTTTTCGGTCGTGCGGTCAATGCTCGGCGACTGCGCTTTTTGCCTCGATCTCGCGTCGCTCGCGTGCCGCGCACTCTGCGAGCTCCTCGAAGTAGACCGAATCGAACGCCGCCTTGGCCGCTCTCCCCCGCCAGAACGAGCGTCGCCAGAGGCGGACGTGATGGGAGAGCGCCGCCTCGATGTCGCTTTGCGGCGGCACTCGGTCCCACGGGATCGGGCCACCCCACGATCCGTAGTGGCACCAGACCGACACGGCATTGCTGCGCCCGAAGCCCCGGACCGCGAAGTCGAGGAACCGGTCCCTTCGCCATCCCCCGCGGCCGGAGTCGCCTCGCAGGACGAAGTCCGACCACGCGTCGATGTAGGGACAGATCACCGTCGCCGAGCCGAAGGGCTGATCGGTCGCGTTCAGGTACATCAGCCGATCGGGCCCCAGCGCCGCGCGAATCTGCCGGACGATTCGGTACGTCTCGGGCAAGGAGTCCGCGACGCCGTCCAAGTACAGCCCGTCGACTGGGTACTCATCGAGGACACGGTGCACCTCGTCTTCGAGGCTCGGCGCGTGGCAGTGATACGGCGAGAGGTACACGACGAGCTTCATCCCATGCCGCTTCACTGCCTCGATGAGGCGAGCGAACCGATCGGGGTCATCGGGCTCGTGGCGAGGGGTGAGCCAGGAGCACCGGCGCCACATGTACCTCCCGAGGCGCGGACGCAGGTCCTTCGGCGCCGCCTTCCAGAAATAGGCATGGAGCGCGAACACCTGACAGTGCGCGGCCGCCTCTTCGATGACCGACTCGCCGGGATAGGCGCCATCGGGAAACGGATGCGGTCGCCCCTCGTGAGCGATCGACCAATCGAGGTGCTCGAGGGTGGGCCAGCGTGGCGGCAACGTGCCGATCCACGTGCGACCGGCTCCGAGCTCGAAGACGGCTTCCGCGCGCCAGATGGCACGGCCGGCAGCCGAATCCGCCTCGGGGTGGACGGTCACGCCGCCTCGAGCATCGAGGATCGTGAAGCGTCCGCGCGCGCTCGCGACCGACCGAGGTCGAAAGCCTTCGTCCAACGAGAGCCGTGCTCCGGCCGCCCCTTCGAGACGCAAGACGCCGTCCTCGGTCCACTCGGCCGAGAGACCGCCGTCCCGGCGCAGATGAACCGTCGGCTCGGTGCGCTCGATCCGCCAGTGCGACCTCGGCCCGGGCAGGCCGGCCAGTCGCCACAAAGGGCGCCGGGAAGGAATCCGTGCGATGCCCTCGATCTCCCCTCCACCCAAGAGCCGAAGCGTCACCCCCGTCGACTCGAGGATCAGGTCCCGGCCGGCTTCTTCGAGACGCTCGACCTGCATCATCGGGCCTGGGCCTCGAGCAGGCGCCGAACCTCTGCGTCGTCTCCTTCTCGAACCGCCGCCTCGAGCGCCTCGGAGTCGAAGGAGTCACCCGAGACTCGGGGAGCCGATCGGCGAAAGGCATGTGGAATACTCAAAGATTCAAAAGTGTCCACCGAGTCCCAGAGCCGCTCGCTCGGACGGTCTCCTGGCCGGAGGCCCGTCATTCGAATCGAGTCCGGCTCGAGGTCGAAGCGCGACAGCACACGCCTGGCGAGCAGAGCGATCGACGTCGGCTCTCCCGGGTGCAGGGCGAAGAGGTCCCGGTCGTGTCCTTCGGTCAGCGCGAGGCCGATCAGACCTGCAGCCTCGGGCGCGGTGACGAAGAAGCGCTCCGCCCGAGCGTCGGTCACCGTCAGGGGCCCTCCGCGGCGGGCCTGATCCAGGAAGCGGACGAGCACGCTGCCGGCCGAGCCCAGCAAGTTCGGTAGACGCACGACGAGGCGCCTCGCCGAGCCGCTCGGACCCTCGAGCCAGAGCCGCTCCGCGCAGCGCTTGCTCCGTCCCAAGACGCTCGTCGGCTCGACGGCCTTGTCGGTGGAGACCAAGACGACGGTCGCGGCGCGGGCTGCCGAAGCGGCGAGGACGACCGCCGAGCCGAGCACGTTGTTCCGGGCCGCCTCGATCGGGTGCCGCTCCATCAAGGGGACGTGCTTGTGGGCGGCCGCGTGGACGAGGACCTCGGGATCGACGGCGTCGAGGACTCGCTCCAAGCTCACCCGGTCGGTCACGTCGGCGACGTGCGTCTCGAGGCGTCCGGTCTCACCCAATCCGGTCTCGAGCTCGAACAGGCCCGCCTCGGCGCGGTCCACGGCGGCGACGCGCGCGGCTGCGGCCCGAATCGCCTCGCGGACGAACGCCGTCCCCAGGCTGCCGCCGCCGCCCGTGACGAGCACTCGCTTGCCACTCACAGCCGGACCGATCGCCTTGATCAGTGCATCGAGTGGCTCTCGTCCGAGCAGCTCGAGGACATCCTGACGTGACAGCTCGAGGCCGCTCATGGGCGCAGTCTCCTCGGCTGCTTGGCCGGCACGCCGCGCGCCACGAGGCAGACGGTCTCGATCAACAGCCGCAGATCACTCCGAAGGGTCGCTCGCCGGACATAGCGCCGGGAGAGACCGAGCTTGAGCGGCAACACACGCTCGCGATACCAGCGCTCGGGGTCCGCGCGCCCTTCGAGCCAGACCGCTTCGTCCCGAAACGCCAAGCTGGCCGGATCGGTCAGGCCGGGCCGAACGGAGAGGACGAGGCGATCCCGGTCCCGGTACTCGGCGACGATCTCGGGCAGCTCGGGACGGGGACCGACGAGGCTCATCTCACCGCGCAGGACGTTCCAGAGCTGGGGCAGCTCATCCAACCGGGAGCGTCGCAGGAAGCGGCCTGAACAGGTGATCCTCCGATCGTCGCAGGAGGTGATCCGCGGCCCGGAGGCGACCGTCATCGTCCGAAACTTCATGAGCTCAAATACTTCTCCGTTCAAACCTGCGCGGGCCTGCCGGAAGAGGATCGGTCCCTTTGACGTGCAACGCACCAGGGCGGCGACGAGGAGCCCGAGGGGCGCCAGTGGCAAGCATGGCA
>JAVJTD010000156.1:0-22035 GCA_040219065.1 Planctomycetota bacterium | reverse complement strand
ATGCTGACGACGCCTTCGAAGGACGGTCCGGCTCCCTTGGGCAGGACCATCGGCAGACACTTGTCCCCGAACGCCTCTTGCAAGGCGGCGACGGATTCGTCGAACGAGGCGTGCTCGGTGTCCATCTTGTTGAGGAAGATCAGGCGGGCCTTGCCGTCTTCCTCGGCGCGGTTCCAGAGCTTGCGGGCGTGGAAGCTCACGCCACTGCCGGCAGCCATCACGAAGACCGCGGTCTCGACCGCCGCCAGGCTCATGTAGGCCTCGCAGGCGAAGTCGGGATAGCCCGGCGTATCGATGATGTTGAACAGCTCCTTCTTCCACGTGCCGTGCAGGATGGAGCTCGCCAAGGAGTGATGGCGCTCCTTCTCTTCGGGCTCGAAGTCGCTCAGCGACGTCTTGTCGTTGACACTTCCGGCTCGCGACGCCGCCCCGGCTTTGAACAGAATCAGGTCTACCAGGGAGGTCTTCCCCGCCGAGGACGGGCCGATCAACGCCAAGTTCCGAGCCATTCGGGTGCTCCCTAGTTAGCGCCTTCCCACCAGGCGGTCGCCCCTCGCCTCACCGGCACCGGGGTGAAACTCCGTCGAGAGAAAGCAGTCCGAAGTCGAGTGGAAAGCGCACATTCTACTCGAAGGCCTTACCCGATCAAGGCCAGTTGACGGCGCTCGAGTGGGGGTGGCTGGGTGCTTGGGTGATCACGTGTGGTCGTGTGTGTGACACCTGGTCACCCGAGCATCCAAGCACCTGGCCACCCAAGCACCTGTGCGCCTGGCCACCCGGTCACGCGAGCACCTCAAAGTAGGCCCGGGTGCTCGAGTACCGGTGGGCTCGAGCACCCGAATCGTGGCTCAGTACAGGACGATCTCGACGCGGCGATTGCGCTTCTTGCCGGTGTCCGAGGCATTCGAGGCGATCGGCTTGTGCTCGCCGTAACCGACGACATTGAAGCGGTCGCTGCCGATTCCGGCGCGCTCGAGGGCTTCGCGGACCGAGAGCGCCCGCTCGACCGAGAGGTGCCAGTTCGAGCGAAACCCCGACTTACGAATCGGATCGTTGTCGGTGTGTCCTTCGACGCTGATCTTCTTCTCCGGGAACCTCAAGCGCACTTCTTCGGCGATGCGGTCCACGTTCCCGCGACCACCGGATGTCAGCTCGGCTTTACCCGATGCAAACGTCAGCTCGGACGGAAGGACGATGGCGAGCTGGCCGCGCCTCTCGACGACCTCGAGCCCGCGTCCTTTGAGCGTCTCTGAGAGCGCCCGTCGATCGTTCTCGATGTCCGAGACCGGAGCCGCCTTGGCTGGCGTGACCGGCTTGGCGGCGAGCTCTTTTCGAAGATCCGCGGCCCGACGCTCCGCCTCGGCGACCTTCTGCTCCCAGGTCGCCTTCGACGCGCGCAAGTCGTCGACCTCGAGCTCGAGCTGGAACTTCTCCTCGCTGAGCGCTTCGATCTGGCGATCCTTGTCGAGGATGATGCCTTCGTAGTCGGTCGTCACGCAGCTCGGTAACCACGCCAGGAACAGCGTGAAGATCCCGAGACCGCCCATTCGTTTGATGGCTTTCATTGTCCCCTCCAACCATCGAGGCGCGCTCTCATGGCGGCCTCGGAGATCAACCGATCTCGACCGTCATCGAAATAGATTCGGCCAAGTCTCGGTCACGAACACCAGGATTCTGTCCTCGAACAAAAGGACCAAGATTGCGCCAACGGACAGGTAAGGTCCAAAGGCGAGGTAATGGTCCTTCGTGAACAACATCCGTAACAGGCCCAGAACCGAGCCCAACACACAGGCGAGGAGGAAGGTCAAGAGCGCCGCCCGCGCCCCGAGAAACCCGCCGATCATCGCCAGATACTTCACGTCGCCAAAGCCCATCGCCTCCTTCTTGAAGGCGAAGGTGCCCAGCAGCCCGACCGCCAAGAGCAGCCCGCCGCCGATTCCGATTCCGATCGCCGACGAGACGAGCGCGGCGCTGCGCTCTTGGGGCAGGAGGAAGGTCAGGATCCCCACGACGACGCCGACGAGGACTCCCGGCCAAACCGAGCCGAGGCTCCGCTTGGGAACGGGGGGCATCGCTTGCCCCGATTGGTCCGATTCGTCGTCGAGCAGCTCGGCTGCCGCATGGACGCGCAGCACGACCATCGTCGCGCCGGCAGCGATACCGCCGGCGAGGAGCGGCAGCCAATGCTGCCATCCTTGTTTGGTCACCAGCACGGCCCCGATCCGGTCCTCTTGGAGGAGCGGGCAGAGGACACACGCCAAAGGAGCCAGGATCAACCCCGACAGAGTCAGCTCGTCGGGCAAGATTCGGTGATCGATGTCGATGAAGGTCGCGGCGATCAACACCGAGACGAGATAGAACCAGACGAACAACCGCAGCCACTCTGCCGTCGAGGGCCCGTCGGCCAGGTACGGCACCATCCAGGTCTCGTAGAGCGCGACGAACAGGCCTCCGGTGATCAATTCGACCATGGGATACCGGAGCGAGATCGGTGCCTGACAGCCTCGACACTTGCCACGGAGGAACAGGTAGCTGAGCACCGGCAAGTTCTCGAACCATCGGATCTCGTGACCGCACTTGGGACACGACGACCGCGGGCGAACGAGCGAGGCCCCGTCGATCGGCAGGCGGTGGATGACCACGTTCAGAAAGCTGCCGATGATCAAGCCCAGGAGGCCGAAGAGGATGTCGCCGAACCAGGGTATCTCGCCCATGCCTCAGGCTCCTTCGCTCAGCACGGGAATCCCATCGACGACCTCGTAGCAGCGACCGCACTCCGGGCATTCGAATCCCGAGTCCTCTTGCGAGGGCACACCACAACGGCACACCCAGCCCCGCGGCCGAGCGGGCGTGCCCAGTACGAGCTGCCGCTCGGAGACGTCCTTCGTGACCACGCTGCCGGCTCCGACCATGGCCTCGGCACCGATGCTCACTCCGCAGAGGATCGTCGCATTCGCCCCGAGCGTCGCCCCACGTCCGATGCGCGTCTTCTCGAATCGATCGCGGCGAGGAAAGGCGCTCCTCGGGTACTTCACGTTGGTGAACACGACCGAAGGGCCACAGAATACCTCGTCCTCGAGCTCGACTCCCTCGAACACCGAGACGTTGTTTTGGATCTTCACCCGCTCACCGATTCGCACTCCGCGCCCAACGAAGACATTCTGGCCGAGCTGGGTCCCGGCACCGACGATCGCCTCCTCCATCACGTGGCAGAAATGCCAGATACGGACTCCGGGCCCCAGCCGACAGCTCTCGGCTACGACGGCCGAAGGGTGGATGAAGACGTCGTCGGGTGAAGACGCCACGCCCGCCGCCTTTCGCGCAGCTTTGAAGGAAGGAAGGAACCGAAACCGCCCAGGGGCCTGATTCTATGCAAGTCGCGGACTCGCTGCAAACTGCCGTTCCATCATCGAGGCGGGTTTTCCCGCCTTGTCTCGGTCGCTGGTGGCGACGGGACAGAGCACGACGGTCGTTCGCGAGCCGCCGCTGGATGCGATTCCGGACCCCGAGTGGAGTGCCCCTGTCGAGCGGGCCTGACTGCGTCGATGAGAGCCTTCGCGAGCGAGCTTGGCGCAAGGACGCAGTGCCCCGGCGATTCAGTGCACTCCGAATGGCCCCTTGCTCGGCGCCTCTTGGCTCGATGGTCGGCGATGTCGAGGCAGCGGCTCTCAGCTCACTAGCCGCTTCCCGTATCGGTCGCGCGGGCTCTGGTCTCGACGGCTGCGCGGGCTCCTTCGGGGCCCGCGCTACCGGTGGGATCAGTTGCGGTCGAGGATGAAGAGCTGGATCTTCGGGTCGCGCTTGTCGACGTAGCGCTCCGACGGAAGGTAACGGACGTCGCCGATATTCCAGGAGTCCGGGACGGGGCGCCCCGTGGCGTCGACTTCGCAGGGCTTGACGGTGACCTTGTAACTACTGCTCTGTTCGAAATCGAGGTCGAGGCGAGCGGGCGTGAGGGCGGGCTCGTCGGCGTTGGGAAAAGGCCGATTGTCGACGAAGACGACGCAGTTCACCGGCTCTTCGCGGGTGTTGATCGCCTTCACTTCGAACATCTTGTTGGGCGGCGCGCTGCAAGCGACTCCGAGCAGCGCCAGGGCGAGACAGGCGAGCGTTTTCATCACTCCTCCGGCAACGTGATCGGGAGCATCTTCTGCTGGTCTTGGACCTCGGCAAGGGAGAAGGTCTGGATCCGCGGCTTGCGGCCTTCCTTCACGAAGTGCACGAGCACCTTGTCTTCGCCACCGGGACCGAAGTCGAGCGTGAAGGCGCGACCATCGGCCGTGCCCTTCTCGATACCGTTCACGTAGACCGTCGCTCCGGGCGGATCGCTCTCGAAGACCACCGTACGAGTCACGGTGGACGAGCATCCGGCCAAAAGACAACTACCGAGAATCAAGCTGGCCAACCACCCGGATGGCCCACGATTCGAAACGCGTTTCGACACGGGGGTATCTCCTCGCCCGACCACTCAGCGCAGCGGCTCGGGGCTCTTCTGGAGAACGAAGTAGAGCAATGACGGCGTATCGAGCGAGATCACCTGCCCGACCGGCTGGAACCCCTCGTACTCGATCCGAACGGTCGCGAACTCGCGGTCCGCGAAGTCGACGACCACCTGACGATCGGTCGTCCCCTTCTCGGCGGAGTCGACGTAGATCTTGGCGCCAGCCGGGAAGGACGTGATCTGGAACGATTTCGCGCTCGAGCAGCCCAAGGCGACACCGGCCAAGACTGCTAGCCCGAGCCAGCGAGTCAGGATTCCGCGCATCACTGCGCTCCCATTCTCTCGATTCCTAGACCGCTCGCGACATCGAGAAGCGAAGGCCTCTCGTCGGGCGGATCCGGATCATAACCATCGGCCCGGTGAGGATCAACGTTGGGCGCTGGGGTGCTCCACCTGGCAACCCGGTCACCTGGATCACACAGCCCCCCAACACCTCCCCCTTCCGCCGGACCTCGACCTCCAACGCCAGGTCCCCGTCCGACGAGCGCTCCAGCTCACTCGCCGGCTCGATCCTCCCCGCTCGCGACCGCACCGTCACACACCGGACAGGCGGCCTCGCCAGCGCGGCCATCAAACGCTGCAAATACCAACAAATCAAGCACTTGCGTTACAGGGGCGGCTCAAGCCCCTGGCGGCTTCCGTCGATACTCTCCCCGAGACGGCGAGGCCAAACCGAGGATTGCCCCATGAGCAGATCTCGAATCGACATCCGGAATCGCGACCAGACCGGCACCTCCGCTGTCGAGGTGCTCATGGCGATCACGACCTTTGCGATCGCCTTCCTGACCTTGGCCGCGATGACGACGACTGCCAAGTCCCAGACCAAGATGAATGCCGAGCGGCGAGTCGCGCTCGAGGCGGCTCAGGAGCAGATCGAGCAGCTCAAGAACACACCCTTCGAAGCGGTCTACCGCCTCTTCGACGGCTCAGCCCACAACGACGGGGCTCTTCAGTCACCCGGCGATCAGTTCGATGTCGAGGGTCTCGAGCCTTCGCCGGATGACACCGACGGGCGCTGCGGCCGAATCATCCTGCCGACGCGGGTACCGCCACCCGATGGAGAAGGCAACCAGCCGCCGCCGTACCTTTGGGAGCGATTCTCCGACGTCAAGCTCGGCTTGCCGGCCGACCTCGATGGCGACGGACTGATCGACGACTCGCCCAAGGACGGTAGCTACATGCATCTGCCAGTGCGCGTCGAGGTTCGCTGGACGGGTGCCGTCGGCGAGCAGAGCCTGAGCGTGTCCACATGGCTGACCCCGAGGAGGTGAGCACGATGAGAAAGAACAGAGCCACAGCTTCGGGCGGCTTCATCCTGGTCGAGATCCTGACCGCACTCGCGATCCTCTCGCTCGTGTTGACGATGGCGACCGAGGGCTTCATCGCGACGTCGCGCAGCCAGGCCATCCTCTCGATCGACGATACGCTCGGTGAGCGGCTGCGGAAGATCGGCGAGCGCATGAGCAACTACCTCCGCTCCGCGGAGCTGAAGTCGGTGATCGACGTGCCTTCTTCGCCGAACGAGTCCAACACGATCGGCTTTCGCCGGATCATCGGCTTCGATCAGCTCGGCGACCCGATCTTCGGGCCGACTGAGCGCTTCTTCACCGAGGAGTTCGCCGACCCGAGCGGCGTGAGCCACCAGCGCCTCCTCTGGCGCAGCGGAGCCCAGAAGACGGTGTGGGCGCCTCAGCTCGCCAAGGTCGCCTTCTCACGAGTGGGCAAGGGCCTCCAGATCGAGCTCGTCGCGGCCGAGACCGCGGGTGCCGAAGACGAAGTCGTTTCCAGGAGCACCATCCATGTCGCTCTCCAGAACTGAATCCCCTGGCCTGGGCGCGGCGCGGCGCGGTGAAGAAGGCGTCGCGATGATCCTGGTCCTCGTCTTGATCATGGTCATCACCGCCTTCGGCACCGTGCACCTGCTCAGCGGCCGCGCGAACCACGACATGATCCGGCTCAGCGAGCGCTCGCTCCGGGCGCTCCAGATCGCCGAGAAGGGTGTCGCGCACACGATCTACAGCTTGACGCGCGACGGCAACAACCCGCCGCAGGCCGACTTCAATCTCCAGGGCAGCTTCGATGGCGGCCGGTACAACGTCGACGTGCTGTTCCTCGGGGCCAATCGCTACCTCGTGAAGTCGCGCGGCGAGATCGTCTCGATCCGCGACCAGGACGGCAATCCCCTAGAGCTCGTCCGACGCGGCCTCGAGGTCGTCGTCGGCCCGACGCCGTCCACCGCCTTCTCCCGTGCCCTCGCCTCGCACGAAGGCTTGACCATCGACCAAGGCGCGCGGATCGACAGCTACGACTCGAAGCTCGGGCCGTACTACACGCAGGCCAATCAGAACGACATGTTCGGGACCTACGCGCGAGAGGCCGGGCACATCGCCACGACCGGCGACATCGTCCTCTCAGGCACGAACACCCTGCTCCGCGGCAATGCGAACCCCGGCCCGGCCGGCTCGATCACCGTCGATGACGGCGCGATCTTGACGGGCACGAGCGACCCGCTCGACAACGCGCTCGACCTTCCGCCACCGACCGACGACGAGTTCACCCGAGTCAAGGGGAGCAACAGCAACGGCTCTTGGTGGGCGACGCCCGGCGTCGACTACGATCCGGATACGCACTCGTTGACCGTGCCTGCCGGCGAGTCCTTGCTGCTTCGGGAAGGCGACTACTACTTCTCGTCGATCACCCTCGAGCCGGGCGCGATGATCAAGTCGCTCGGACAGACGAACATCTACCTCGGCGGTCACCTCACAGCCCACAACGCCCAGATCGGCTTCGGAGACGCCTCGGCGCAGATCTCCCTCATCGCCCATCCGGTCGAGCTTCCGGCCGAAGGAGAAGACGGCTACGAGGCCCCGCGCATCGAGATGACCCAGTCGATCTCCCTGAACATGACGCTCTATGCGCCCGAGTACGAGGTGACCCTGTCAGGCAACGGCGATCTCTTCGGCGCGATGGTCGGCAAGTCGATCCACGTCAGCGGTCACAGCCTCCACTACGACGAAGCCCTCGCCTACGACGGCACCGGCGTCCAGAACGGCTACGCAAAGCTCTTCTGGCGAGAGACCGGTCAGCCGTGAGGGTGGTGACTGGGTGCTTGGGTGACTGGGTGCTTGGGTGACTGGGTGCTTGGGTGCTTGGGTGAAGGCAACCCCTCTTCGTCAAGGTGAGGAGAGACACATGAGGACCTCGCTACGCGATCACCAAGGCACCGTTGCACCAAGGCACCGCTGCACCAAGGCACCGTTGCACCAAGGCACCTTTCCCGGCTGACTGGGTGAAGGCAACCCCTCTGTGTCAAGGTGTGGTGAGACACATAAGGACCTCGCTACGCGATCACCAAGGCACCACTCTCCCCCCTTGTCGCGGACCGAGACTCTCCCCAGCTCACACGACCACACAATCTCACCATCACACCCTCACCACAGCACCAACGCACCCCCTCTGAAGTGACACGATCACCTTTGCGGCTGCCCTACTGCTCGCTCATCAGGATGGCCAGGGGCCGGGTGCGCTTGAAGTTGGTGAGGATGATCTTGAGGGCGACGGCGAGCGGCACGGACAAGATCATTCCGACGACGCCCCACATCCAGCCCCAGAAGGCGACGACGGCGAGGAGCACGACCGGGCTGATGTTGAGCTTGGTGCCCGTCATCTTGGGCTCGATGAGGTTGCCCCAGATGAGCTGATTCGCCGTGAGCACCACGCCGACGATGATCCCCGGCCACAGATGGCCTTCGGCCACTAGCTCGATCACCGTCTCGCCGTCCCTTTGGACCTCTTTCTCAACGATCTTGAAGAAGGCCTGAATCGTCGGCGGGATCGAGGCGAGGATCGAGCCGATGTAGGGGATGTAATTGAAGAAGAAGATGAGGATCGACCAGAGGGCCCAGTTCTCGACTTCCACCCACCAAAGGACGATCGCCGAGACGAGTGCGGTCCCGATGCTGACGGCCGTCTTGACCTGGATGTACTGCCGGATGCCGCTGCCGATCGAGGCGCCGATGTCGAGCAGCTCGGCGGAGTGTCCCGGGAAGGCTCGCCTCACTCGCTCGGGGAACTTCACCGACTCGAGGATGATGAAGACGAGGTAGAAGAGGACGATCAGCAGCATCCACAGGAAGTCCCGGAGGCTGCCGAAGAGCATCGTCGCACCGCGGACCGCCGGCATGACGAGCTGCTTTTGGACCTCGCCCGTCCAGTCGACTGCCCCTGTCGCATCAACCCATTTCTGGTCGCGGGCAAAGTTGTCGACCGCTTCCCACACCGGTCCTTCTTTCTTCGAGCCTGCGTACCAAGTGTTGAAGGATTCCGCGTAGATCCCGATGTCGCCTTGGAGCTTGGCGACGCCGTTGATCGTGATCAGCCCGATCATGCAGAACATGGCCACGAAGACGAAGACCACGACCGCATAGCTCGACCAGGGCGGGACGCGCTTCGTACTGAGGAACTCGGCGCCGGGCCGGAGCAGAAAGAAGGCGAAGAACGCCACGAAGAGCGGCTGTATCAGCTCGCCCAGCCAGTAGAGGCCCAAGCCGAGCAAGAACGCCGCGATCACGATGACGCCGACCGAGATCAAGCGAACTTCGGAGACGGCCCGCTCTCGCCGCTCTTCCTTGGGGTCTGTCAAGCTGTCCTCCGTGCCTTCGGTTTTGCTGCGGGCTCAATGAACCCCTTCAGGTTCAAGGACGCAAGTGAGAAGGCCGTTCCCGACGAATCCCGCGCCGATTCCCCGGGACGACCAGCCAAATTCCCCCTCTCCCGTCCCGCCGGGAAATCGGTACGATGTCGGGACTCGCCAAGAGAGAGCCCGAGTTCCCGAGGAGGACAATCCATGGTGCGTCGCTTTGCCTGGCCGGCCGTGCTGGTCGCGCTTTTCGTCTCGTTCGCCTGGTTGGAATCGCATCCCGACGATCCGAAGATCCGCGACCGCGTCGCCCCCTACCGGGGACCGGCCTATCGCAGCGCCGCCCTCCCCGAGGCGGGCACTCTGACCAGCAACGGCGACGGCATCCGATCGCAGCCGTTCGACGCGAACGGCATCCAGCTCATGAGCTGGCTCCCGCTGGGTGACTTCGGCGCACAGATGCAGTCGGGGAACGACTGCTGGGGCTACACCGCGCCGTCGGGCCGCGAGTACGCGCTCATGGGCCTCTCGCATGGAACGGGCTTCGTCGAGATCACCGATCCGTCGAACGCGCAGATCATCTCGGTGCAGGCGGGCCCCTCGAGCCTCTGGCGAGACATCAAGACGTTCGAGCACTACGCCTACGCAGTGAGCGAGGGCGGCGGCGGCATCCAAGTCTTCGACCTGAGCCAGATCGACGCGGGCGTGGTGACGCTGGTCAACACCGTGACGAGCGGCGGCACGCAGTCCAGCCACAACGTCGCCATCGACACCGACAGCGGTTACCTCTACCGCTGCGGCGGCGGCAGCAGCGGGCTTCGGATCTACAGCCTCTCGAACGCTGCCAATCCGAGCTACGTGCGCTCCTGGTCGAACCGCTACGTGCACGATGCTCAGATCGTCACTTACTCATCAGGGCCCTACGCCGGACGTCAGATCGCCTATGCCTGCTCGGGCTATAACGGCGGGCGAGACCAGACGGGCCTGGACGTGCTCGACGTCACCAACAAGAACAACATCCAGGTCCTCCGCCGCATCCAGTACTCGCAGGCGGGCTACTCGCACCAGTGCTGGCTCTCCGAAGACCTGCAGACGCTCTACCTCGACGACGAGCTCGACGAGAACGGTTACCGCAAGACGACGACGCACGTCTTCGACGTCTCCGATCCGGGCAATCCGATCGAGATCGGCTCGTTCACGAACGACTCGATCGCCATCGGTCACAACCTCTATGCGAAGGGCCAGCAGCTCTTCGAGGCCAACTACCGCAGCGGACTCCGCGTCTTCGACGTGAGCACCCCGAGCGACGGCATCGAGGTCGCCTGGTTCGACACCTGGCCGGAAGACGACATCGCCAAGTTCAACGGCCTGTGGAGCACCTACCCCTTCTTCCCGAGCGGCACCGTCATCGGCAGCGACATGGAGAAGGGCCTCTTCGTCTGGAGCATGGGTGATCCCAAGGTCGGCTTTGCCTTCCCGAATGGACAGCCCGAGACGATCGACGCCGCTGGCGAGACGATCGAGGTACAGATCCTCGAGGAGACGGTCGGTGACTATACATCGGGCACGGCGCGTCTCTGGGTGAACGTCGGCTCGGGATACACCTCGTCGACCCTCAACCATCTCGGCGGCGATCTCTATCAGGCGACCTTCCCATCCTCGACCTGCGGCCAGGTGATCGGCTTTTACTTCAGCGCGCAGTCGACCGACGGCCTCGCCTGGGCCGCTCCGAACGGTGGCCATCTGAGCCCCTTCCTCGCGACCTCGGGTGTGGGCGTGACGACGGGTCACCTCGATTCCTTCGAGGACGAGAGCGGGTGGACCGTCGGCGCCCCGGGTGACACCGCGACCGAAGGCATCTGGCTGCGCAAGAAACCCTGGGGCAACAAGGCGACGCCGTATGCGGATCGCACGCCGGGTAGCGGTGAGTTCGCC
The DNA here is from genome assembly GCA_040219065.1 of Planctomycetota bacterium. Classification (GTDB taxonomy): domain Bacteria; phylum Planctomycetota; class OFTM77; order OFTM77; family OFTM77; genus OFTM77. The sequence continues at coordinate 10,960 of JAVJTD010000156.1, read as the reverse complement.
TGGATCACCGGGCAGCTCCCGCTCGGTGGCCCCGCCGATCAGGAGGACGTCGACGGCGGTGCGACGACGCTCACCTCGCCGAGCTACGATCTGACCGGATACGCCGAGCCGGGTGTCGGCTACTGGCGCTGGTTCTCGAACAACACCGGCAACGCGCCGCACGAGGATGTGCTCGTCGTCGAGATCTCCAACGACGGGGGTCAGAGCTGGGTGAACGTCGAGACCGTCGGTCCACTCGGCGCCGTCGCCGAAGGTGGCTGGTACCGCTACCAGTTCCGCGTCCGGGACGTCATCGCGCCGACCGACGACATGGTCGTACGCTTCGTCGCCTCGGATCAAGGCGCCGACTCCATCGTCGAGACCGTGCTCGATGACTTCGAGATCTTCGACGTCGTCTGTCAGCCGGTGCGCCTCGACTCGGTCACACCCGCCAAGGGCGCCTACTCGGGCGGCACGACCGTGACGCTGGCCGGAACCTCCTTTACTCAAGGTATCACCGTCGACTTCGGCGGCGTCGTGGCGGATCAGGTGACCGTGATCGATGGACAAACGCTTCAGGTCGTCGTTCCGCAGTACCCGGCACCGGGCCCGTCTGGAACCGGCAGCCCGCAGAGCCTGGCCTCGACGACGGTCGACGTCACCGTGACCTCGCAGCTCGGCAGCTCAACACTGCCGAACGCCTTACCTACCGCGCACGCAAGTAGGTCAGGACACAGCTCGAATCCCGAGGCGGCCGGGTCCGAAAGGGCCCGGCCGTTTTCGTTGGCGGTCCGATTGCAGAGGGCTGCATCGTGCCACCAAACAGTCGGATGGAGTGCCCAAGTCGAGCGAGCCAAAGGCCAAGTCTCTTGGTGAGGGCATCCACGAGCGAGCTTGGGCCGGGGTCGTCATCGGACCACGGCGGCATCGGGCCACGGAGCATACAGGGGTGAAACTGGGCCCGAGGGCGAGGGCGATGGAGTGCCCAAGTCGAGCGAGTCAAAGACCGAGTCTGTCGGCGAGGGCTCTGCGCAAGCGAGCTTGGGCCGGGGCGGCCTTGCGACGACAGCGCACTCCGAGTGCCCCCTTGCTCGGCACCTTTCCGCTCGGACGTCTGCGACGTCGAGGAAGCAGCTTCCAGTTCAACAGCCGCTTCCCGTTTCGGTCGCGCGGGCTGTGTGCTCTGAACCGTCTCACCGTCTCTTGCTCACCAGATGGTTCCGGATCAATCCGCTGATCACGGTGTCCATTTTCTGCTGGGTGTTCCCTCCGCCGATGTTCGTCACGGCCAGCGCGGCGAAGTCCTGCTCGGGTGCGATCCAGACGGTGGCGTACCAAGAGTTGTTGGTCCCGTTGTGCGTCAGGACGCGTCCGGTGTCGCCTTCACTAGGGCCTTTGGCCCATGGGCGAGTCAGGGTCAGCCATCCGAGGGCGTAGGGCGGTTGCCCTTCGGCACCGTGGCTGCGATGCAGTCGCTCGAAGCTCTTCGGCTTCAGGAGAAGCGATTCTTCGCCTTGTGCACCAGCGAGGTGGAGGCGGATGAACGCGCTCCAATCGGTGATCGAGGCGTGGACCGTACCGGCGGGAGCGATCGCTGGCGGGTTGTCGGCGAGGGGGATCGGGGCGATTGTGGAGCCGTCCCCCCGATGCGGCCAGGGCTGGGTGATCTCGTCTGGAGTTCCGGGCACTCCGAACCCTGCCGAGTTCATTCCGAGCGACGCGAAGACGTGCTCCCGAATGAGCTCCTCCCAGGTGCTCTCGAGCAGTGTCTCGAGCATGTGGCCGGCGATCGCGAAGCCGAAGTTGGAGTAGTGATATTGGCCCTGCGGAATGGCGGGCTCCTGTTTCAAGAGGCTTTCGGCGAGCAGCCGCCGCTGCTCGCGCGGTGTGCGTGACCGCGCCGGACCATACAGCTCTTGCCAGAGCTCGGGGAAGTGGGACTGATCGCCGATGCGTCCCCGATTGGCGAGCAAGCTCTCGATCGTGATGACCTTCAACTCGTCGTGCATCTCCTCGGCGAGCTCGGGCAAGGCAGACGCGATCGTCAGGTCCCAGCCCAGCTTCTCCTTCTCGACGAGGACCGCGGTGAGCGTCGCCGTCATCGCCTTCGTGCACGAGCCCAGGTGCCAACGATCGGTCATCTCGGCCGCGACGTCGTGACCGGCGCGACGAACGCCGGCCACTCCCTGGGCCAGGATCCCGTCGGAGGAGACGATCACAGCGGTGAGCGCGGGAAGCTCCTGGGAGCTGCGCATCTTCTCGAGCAGCTCGGAGAGATCGCGGGGCGCTGCCGCCTCCTGAGCAGGAATTGACGAGACGAGAAGGAATGGGATCCCGAATGCGAGGGCGAGGAGCCGGATGGGCATGAGAGCTCTCCGAAGGATGATCATGCGGTTGTGGCGAGGGAGGCTCTGGCCGGTCGAGCATTCTCGCGAGGCATACTCTATCATCGTCGCCACTCGCACGATCGGAGGTGACTGCACATGCCCGGCACTGATTTCGACGTTCTCGTGATGGGCGGAGGCCTCGCCGGATCCCTCTTGGCACGGCAGCTCTCGAGGCAGTGTCCCGATGCTCGTGTCATGGTCGTCGAGAAGCGCGCCGAGACCGACTTCAAGGTCGGTGAGTCGACCGTCGAGATCTTCGCGGACTACCTCATCCGGCGACTGGGGCTCTCGACCTACCTCTATGAGGAGCACCTGCCGAAGAACGGGCTGCGCTTCTTCTTCGATGATGCCGAGCGCAAAACGCCGCTCGAGGAGATGTCGGAGATCGGCTCGACGGGCCTGCCTTGGATCCCGAGCTTTCAGATCGATCGACGCCGCTTCGAAGATGACTTGCGAGAGCGCGCTCGAGTGAGTGGCGTCACCTGGGTGCACGGACGGGTTCGCGGCATCGAGCTCGGCGCCGATTCGCACCGCGTCACGATCGAGCAGAGTGGGAAGACCGAGCTGCGCACGACGCGCTGGTTGGTCGATGCGAGCGGACGTGCCGGACTGTTGGCAAAGCTCGAGGGCTGGCGCTTGCCTTGTCCGAATCATGCCATCGCGGGAGCTTGGGGCCGGTTCGAAGGTGTCTTGGAGTGGGACGACGATCGGCCTGAGCCGTTCCGCAGCCGTGTGCGGCAGACGTCGCGTCGCCTCTCGACGAATCACTTCTGCTACCCCGGCTACTGGATCTGGCTGATTCCGCTGCGAGGGGGAGTGACCAGCGTCGGCATCGTGGGACTCCCCGAGTCCGTGCCGGGAGCGTGGAATCGGCCCGCAGGGTTCCGAGAGCTGCTCGATCGGCATCGCGCCGTGCGCGACCTCCTCGCGCCGGCCCGCATGTTGGACTTCGGTACCTACCCGCACCTCGCCCACGGAACGCGCCGATTCCTCGATGCTCGGCGGGTCGCCTTGATCGGGGAAGCCGCGGCGTTCACCGATCCGTTCTACAGCCCTGGCAGCGACTTCATCGCGCTGGAGAACGACCTGACCTGCGATCTCGTCGCGCGCGACAGTCGAAGCGGCGCCGTCGACCGCGCGCGGGTGGCCGCCTACGAGGACCTGCTCCAGGGTCGCGTTGCGCTCAACCTCCAGATTTACGAGTCGCTCTATCCGCTGCTCGGCAGCTTCGAGCTGTTCCGACACAAGTGGGATCTCGATCTGACGGCCTACTACGACCTCTGGCTGTCCGCTTACCTGCGCGACGAGCATCTCGACCTCGAGCGCCTGGCCGCGGCAAAGCAGCAACGACCATTCGTGCAGTCGGCCGTGTCTCACTTCAATCGCCGGCTACGGCTGGCGTGTGAGGACGCGCTGTCGAACGGGACCTACTTCGAGGGGAATCGCGGCCGCTTCCTCGACGCGCTTGCCACGATCGACTTCGTGAAGGACATCGGAGGCGAGCGAACGGAGTCGGAGATTCTGAGAGTGCTGCTCGCAAGTTTTCGCCGTGTTCGCCGCGGCCTGCTGCCCGAGACGGACTCTGCGGAGCGGGGCGAGCCCGGGCTGGAGGAGTTCGTCTCGGGGCAGGCGTTAGCGGTTCGTTAGACCCGAGCTGAGCTCAGGCTGCTCGCCGTTCCACCGAGTGGAACGACAGTCGGCTCACTTTCACAGGCATGCGACGGCGTGTCGGTGTGACCAAGCGTGCCCCTCGTCCGAATCGGGCCGAGAGAGTGGAGGATCGTGCCGGATCCGTTCGCCCGACAGTCGTCTCCGGGCCTTGGAATGCACTTTGCAATTGAGGAGATCGGCTCGTGATCGTTTCGGGAGAGCTCCACGCGGGAGGCCGTCCCGGATCGATTCGCTGGACAACCGTCGATCGGTGTCATGGCGAGCGAGGCGATCCAGTGCACGAGCCGTCGCCTGGCTCGAAGACGCCCGAATGAGGAGATCTGGTATGAAGAAAGCACTGGCCAAGCGCTCGGCGAGCCATGGTCTCGATCGCTTTCGCGATGAGATGACGTCCCTGATGGAGAGCTTCTTCTCCGGGGGGCCGTTCGCCGGTTTCGGATCGGAGCAGTTCTTCCCGCCGGTCGACATCATCGACGGCGAGTCGGAGCTTCTCGTGAAGTGCGAGGTGCCCGGTCTGAAGATCGAGGATCTGACCATCTCGGTCTCGGACAAGACCCTGACGATTCGCGGCGAGAAACAGGAGGAAAAGGTCGAGGAGAATGGCTTCTTCCGCAGGGAGAGGTCTTTCGGCTCGTTCCTCCGAACGGTCTCGCTGCCTTGCGCGGTCGAAGTCGACAGTACGGAGGCGACCATGAAGGACGGTGTCCTCGAGGTCACGCTTCCCAAGTCGGCCCAAGAACGCGCCAAGCAGATCAAGGTCAAAGCGCGCTGAGCGCCGAACCGCCAAGGGCTCGATACGCGGTCGAGCTTCAGCGGCGATTCGCTCGGACTCTGTGGACCCGAAGCCGACCCTCCCCGAAGGGTCGGCTTCGGCAACACGCATTCGGAGGTGACCCGGCAGTCCCCTCCCCGGAACGAAAGCGGTGCGTCATGGAATCTCCCGTCCAGATCGTCTTCCAAGATCTCGATCGGTCCGAAGCCATCGAAGCGCGAGTTCACGAGAAGATCGCGTGGCTCGAGAAGTTCTTCGATCGGATCACCCGCGCCCGAGTCGTGATCGCTCGCCCGCATCGTCACCAGCAGAACGGTGAGCGGTGGTCGGTCCACATCCAGCTCGGCGTTCCTGGAACGGAGCTGGTCGTCGACCGCGATCCGAGTGACCCGGCTCACGAGGACATCGAGGTGGCGTTGCGCGATGCATTCCAGGCCGCGCGCCGTCAGCTCCAGGACTACGAGCGTCGCAATCTGCGTGGCCAGGTGAAGGCCCACGATTTGCCACCCGAAGGGCACATCGTCCGCCTGTTCCCTGGAGAGGGCTACGGCTTCATCGAGTCGGTCCTGGGCACCGAGGTCTACTTCCACGAGAACGCGGTGGCGGGCAAGAGCTTCGCGGACCTCAGTGTCGGTGACTTGGTGCGGTACACCGAAGAGCTGGGCGAGAAGGGGCCGCAGGCCAGCGTCGTGCAGACGCTCTGAAAAGCAGAGCCACAGGGGCCGCTTCACTGCGGGGACAAGGCTTCCCGTCGGGAGAAGGCCTTGCTTGAATGGCGCCATGGAACGAGCGATCCTCCATGCCGACATGGATGCCTTCTTTGCTGCGATCGAGCAACGCGATCGGCCGGAGCTGCGCGGCAAGCCCGTGATCGTCGGAGGCACACCCGAGGGGCGAGGCGTCGTGAGCACGGCGTCCTACGAGGCGCGGGTCTACGGGGTGCACTCCGCAATGCCGGCGGTGACTGCCGTGCGGCTCTGTCCTCAGGCGGTGTTCTTGCGACCGGACTTCCGGCGCTATCAAACGGCTTCGCGGCAGGTCTTCGAGATCTTCCAGAAGTTCACGCCGCTCGTCGAAGGGCTGTCGCTCGACGAGGCGTTCCTCGATGTCACCGGGAGCCGTCGGCTGTTTGGTGATGCCGTCACCATCGCCCAGCGGATTCGAGCGGAGGTCCGCGAGACGACGCGGCTGACCGTCTCGGTCGGCGTCGCACCCAACAAGCTGCTGGCCAAGATCGCCTCGGACCTCGAGAAGCCCGACGGGTTGACGGTCGTGACGACCGACAACGTCAGCGAAGTCTTGCGCGATCTGCCGACGGGGCGGATCCCCGGGCTGGGGCCGAAGGTCGCCGAGCAGCTCGCGCGCTCGGGCATCCGGACGATCGGCCAGCTCGCCGCGCTTCCCGTGTCGTCCTTGAACGCCTGGTTCGGAGACTTCGGAGAGTCGCTGCATCGGATGGCGAGAGGTATCGACGAGCGCCCCGTCGTCGCGGAGAGACAACGTAAGTCGCTCAGTGCCGAGACGACGTTTGCCCGCGACGTCCGGGATCGCGACGAGCTGGAGAGGCGGCTACTCGGATTCAGCCACGAGCTCGCCTTCCAGCTTCGCGCAGAGCACCTGATGGCACGCACGGTCTCGATCAAGGTCCGCGACCCGAGCTTCCGAACTCGCACCCGCAGCCACACGCTCGAGCTCCCGACCGACATCGCCCGGGTGATCTTCGACGCGGCCCGTGAGCTACTCGATTCGTGTCCCTGGCGCTCGGGCGTGAGGTTGATCGGCATCGGTCTGACGCAGTTCAAGCCGAGTGACGCCGGCCGTCAGCTCAGCCTGCTCGACGACGACCTCAAGGACCGAGACGCGGCCAAGGCACTCGACCAGATCCGCGAGCGCTTCGGCTCCACCGCCGTCCGCCCCGCGAGATTGGTCGACCCCGAAGAGGAGTGAGCCAACCCAAAGCTCGCGCGACCGAGCAAGGGAAACCAGAGCCCGCGCGACCGAGACGGGAAGTGGCGGCCGAGTTGGAAGCCGCCACCTCGACGGTGCCATCGATCGAGCGGAAGGGCGCCGAGCGAGGGGCAGTCGGAGGAGCGAGTGGTTCAAGAAACCAGAGCCCGCGCGACCGAGACGGGAAGTGGCGGCCGAGTTGGAAGCCGCCACCTCGACGGTGCCATCGATCGAGGGGAAGGGCGCCGAGCGAGGGGCCGGTCCAGAGGGCACTCGCCGTCAAGCTGAGCGTTGGCGAAGTGCCGCGCTCGAATCACACCGTCGTACCGGCGCTGGCATCGGGTCCGCGGTATTCCAAAACTTCAAAGTCCGCCGTTCAACGCTCGAAATTCAGGAGTACAATCGCGGTCTTTCTCGTTGTCTGACCTCTTTTGGCTCTCGCCTGCCCGGGAGCCCTCGGCTCGATAAAGGAAACAGGATCCATGAAGCGCTCCTGCTCATTCATCCTCTTCGTCGGTATGTGTCTCGTCGCCTGTGACAAGGTCAGCTTGGAGGCTTCGAGCCAGGAAGACGGCTCGACCCAGGAGGCCGCCTCGAAGGGCAAGCAGTCGGAAGACAAGGCTGTCGCCAAGATCCAGGAGTTCATCGAGAGCTCCAGCATCGATCAGGAGAAGGACAACTGGCGTCGCACGTTGCCTCTCCCGCCGAAGGTCGAGTTCGATCCGAAGCATGAGTACTTCTGGAAGATGAAGACCAACAAGGGCGAGATGCTGATCAAGCTGATGCCCGACGTCGCGCCGATGCACGTCTCGAGCACGCTCTATCTCCTCGAGCTCGGATTCTACGATGGGCTGAAGTTCCATCGTGTCATCCCGGGCTTCATGGCGCAGGGCGGTGACCCGATCGGCAACGGCACCGGCTCGCCCGGCTACCGCTACGACGGCGAGTTCGATCCGAAGGTCCGGCACGATCGCGGTGGCCTCTTGAGCATGGCCAACGCGGGCCCGGGCACCGATGGCAGTCAGTTCTTCCTCACCTTCGTGCCCACCAAGCACCTCAATGACAAGCACACGATCTTCGGCGAGGTCGTCGAAGGTAAGGACACCCTCCGCAAGCTCGAGGCGGCCGGAACTCAAGGGGGACGGACTACCGAGAACTTGATCATGGAGAAGAACGAGATCGTCGTTCGCCCGAAGGGCTGAGCGATCCCCGGATCCAGGGCCGCGTGAGGCGGCCCGCTTCGCATTCTGCACAGGAGACCATTCATGCCGTCGACCCTGGAGAGCATGCAGAGCCAGATCGAGGCTCTGGCAATCGACCAGTCGAAGGACCGCTGGCGGACGACGCTCCCCAGCCCCGAGAGCCTCGAGATCTCGAAGGACGATTCGTACTTCTGGAACCTCGAGACGAACAAGGGCCCGATCAAGATTCGCCTCATGCCCGACGTGGCTCCGCAGCACACGTTGAGCACGATCTATCTCACGATGCTCGGCTTCTACGACGGGCTGAGCTTCCATCGCATCATCCCCGGCTTCATGGCGCAGGGCGGCTGTCCGCTCGGCACCGGCACGGGCGGCCCCGGTTACCAGTACGCGGGCGAGTTCGACCGGTCCGTTCGTCACGATCGCCGCGGCCTGCTCAGCATGGCCAACGCCGGTCCTGACACCGATGGTAGCCAGTTCTTCATCACCTTTGTGCCAACGCCGCATCTCGACGGCAACCACACCATTTTCGGTGAGGTCGTCGGTGGCATGGAGACGCTCGGCGAGCTCGAGGGGGCGGGTAGCCCTAGCGGCAAGCCGACCGAGAAGCTGGTGATCGAGAAGGCGACGATCACCGAGAGCTGAGATCACAGGCGGAGCGCCGGATCGAGCCGGCGCTCCGAGCCCGAGTCGAGCCACCACCGGGCGTCCCGCCCATCCCGGGCGAAACCACTGGGAGCGCGGGCGTCCCGCCCGCCTCGGGCCGCGCAGCGGCTGAGAGCTTCAAACCACCAGGAGCGCGGGCGTCCCGCCCGCCTCGGGCACTCCAGCGCTCCGAACTGTTGTCAGCGGTAGCCGTTTGGAGGACGCATGCATCCGGATCCTCTCGCACCGCTCTTCGACGACGGTTTCCTCGCCCGGCTCGCCAGGCTACGGCTCGCGGTTCAGAAGCGGCTGCTCAGCACGGGCGGCAGCGGGCGGAGCGCCGATCTCCTCGGGGGCCGCGCCGAGTTTCGCGAGCATCGTCATTACGTGCCGGGGGACGATCCGCGCACGATCGACTGGAACGCGGCCGCACGTCTCGATCAGATCTTCGTCAAGGAGTTCACCGCCGCCGGAGACCTGACGCTGCGCGTGCTCGTCGATGTGTCTTCCTCGATGGAGCTTGGCCATCCGCCGAAGCGCTCCCTCTGCTTGCAGCTCGCCGCGGCCCTCGCCTACCTCGCGCTACACGAGCGTCACGCCGTGCGTCTCGAGCTGGTCGATCGAGACGACGTGATGATCTCGCCGCCGTTCTCACAGCTCGGTGCGTTTCCGCGTTTGCTCGATTGGATCCAGAGGAAGCCGAAGGCCGGCCCTTCGAGCGGTGCGCCGCGGAGTGCGGGCCGCTCCCTGTTCTTCGCGCTGTCCGACTTCCTCGATCAGGACGCGGCGTCGCGTGCACTGCGGTCCCGCAAGGCCTCGCAGTCTTGCCTCGTCCAAATCCTCTCGCCCGAGGAGATCCGTCCTAGCCTCCAAGGAGCGGTGCAATTGATCGACGCCGAGTCGGGGGATCCGTTCGAGATGAGCGTCGGTCCCGCCGAGAGGGCGCGCTACGAAGAGCTCCTCGAAGCGCTGCTCGAGAATCGCAGGGCGCTGGCGACCAGGCACCGCGCCGGGTACGTTCTCCTCCCCTCGGACGTCTCTCTCGAGGAGGCGATCTTCGGACTCCTCTGGATGGAGGGGCGTCTTACCGAACGGCGCTGACGGTTTCGTGCTCAAGATGACCGAGTCGATCGAATGACCTGGACCACCCCGGGCGCATTGTGGCTGCTGCTCTCGGTGCCGGTCCTGCTCTGGTTGGAGTGGCGTCAACGCCAGCGACGGATCGTCCCGGTCGCGACGCTCGCCCTTTGGCGAGCGGTGGGGTCGGGCGCCGAGACGGCGCGAAGCGACCGCCGTCGCTGGACGCTCGGCACGCTCCTGCGCGTATTGGCCATCACCGCCATTGCGGCAGCCGCCGCTGGGCCGCGCGGAGCGGCGCGAGCTCCGAGTCCGGTCGTAACCTTGGTGATCGACGCGTCGGCGGCGAGTGATTGGAGAGGCGATGACGGGCGGAGCGCACTCGCACGCTCGATCGAGGCGGCGATGTCCGAGACGTTACCCACGGGAGCCGTGCCGCGGTACCTCATCGTCCCGGGCGATGGGGCGCCAGTCGCCCGGCCTTCGCGCTCGGAGCTCGCCGGCGTGACGTCCACTGATCTGCCGCTCGATTGGAATGTCGCGATCGACGCCGTCCTCGCCTCCGCCGAGGCCGGTCCGATCCACGTCTACACGCCGAGCGCCGGACCTCAGCGACCGGGCGTGACCTGGCACGTAATGGGGAGCCGGGAAGGCAATGCCGGGATCACTTCGCTCCGTCTGGAAGAGACATCCGACTCCGGGCCGCGGGCGTTCGTGCGAGTGCGACGCATCGGAGAGATGTCTCCGGAGATCGAAGTCGAGCTGTCGGTCGACGACATCTCTCGCGAGGTGAAGACGATCACGCTCGAAGACGGCGAGTCGCGACTCGTGGGCTTCGAGTCCGAGGTCACGGGCTCGCCCGTCACGGTCTCTTTACGGCCGGGCGGGGCGCTGTCCTCCGACGATCGGGCCTGGGCGTTTCGAACACTCAGCCGGCCCGCGGTCCGAATCGGCGTGAGGGCTCCCGAGGCGGTCGCTCGCGCCGTCCGGGCGGCAGGCTTGGCAGACGTGGAGATCGGTGAGAGCGACTCGCTCAGGAGTGGTACCGCCTGGATCGGGCTCACGGACCGCCCGACGCCCGGGCCCGAGCTGGTTCTCTTGGGGGCGGAGTCGGGCGAGAGGGTCTCGGTCCCGGGTGGGGTGCTGACACCCGAGGTCGGGAGCGCCTTGTTCCGCGGCGTGGCGCTGGCACCGCTCTTGGTGAGCTCGGTTCGAGAGTGGTCGGAGGGTTCGAGTGCCGAGGTCGTGGCGTGGATCGAAGGACCGAGTGACCAGATCGG
>JAVJTD010000155.1:0-27590 GCA_040219065.1 Planctomycetota bacterium | reverse complement strand
CGCCGTTCGCCGCCTATATCGCGCGCCTGACGCGCACCGGCATGCTCGAGGTAGGAGACGACCGGGAGGATGCCCCCCTTGAGCGCATGTCGCAGGATGACCATCCGCGGGGCGAGCCCTTTGGCCTGGGCGGTGCGAATGTAATCTTGCGAGAGCACCTCGAGCATGCCGGTGCGCGTCAGGCGCGCGATATAGGCGGCGAACGGCGCACCGAGCGCGAAGCCGGGCAGCACCAGGTGCCGAATCGAGCCGAAGCCCGCGACCGGGAACCAGTCGAGCTCGAAGACGAAGAGGATGATCAAGAAGCCCGCGATGACGAAGTTGGGCAGCGCAATGCCCGCCGTCGCGATCAGCCGGAGCGACACGTCGACGCCTTTGCCGCGGTACACCGCCGAGAGCACACCCGACGTCAGCCCCAGCGTCAGAGCCCACATCAAGGCGACCATTCCCAAGGACACCGACACCGGAAGCGACTGCCCGATGATGTCGTTGACGGTGAAGTCGCGGTACTTGAAGGAAGGACCGAAGTCCCCGGTGAGCACGCCCCCGAAGATGCGCGTGCCGTCACCGAACAGGCCGCGCTCGTCGAGGTTCAGCGGTCCGACGTACTGGAAGTACTGCTTCCAGGTCGGCCAATCGAGATGGTACCGCGCCTGGATGTTGCGCTCGATGGCTGGATTGAGCGTCCGCTCTCCATCGAACGGCCCACCACGAACGGCGTGCATCAAGAAGAACGAGACGGTGACGACGATCCAGAGCGTGATCGCGAACCAGAGCAGTCGGCGCAGCAAGAAGCGCGTCATCGCGAGCCCCCACCCGCGCCACGATCCGCCGGCGCGTGCAGCCCCTCGCTCGGTCCTGGCGCCTTCACGCGCACCGCGTCCGCCGGCTCCTTCGCGCGCTTCGCCTCGAGCTCCTCATCGCTCAGCCAGTACCAGAACTTGAGGAAGTGCTCGTCCTGCACGTTCTCGTAGAACCCACCTAGCCGGGGGTTCACGACGTTCTTGGTGACGTAGAAGTAGATCGGCAGGACAGGCAGCTCCTCCATCAGGATCGACTCGGCTTGGCGCAAGAGCTCCATTCGCTTTGGACGATCCAGCTCGGCGGCCGCTTCTTGAATGAGCCGATCGTACTCGGCGTTGCCCCACCCCGTCTTGTTGTTCTCGCCGCCGGTCACGAACATGTCGAGGAACGTGTTCGGGTCGGGGTAGTCGCCGATCCAGGCCGAGCGCGAGACGTCGTAATCGAGGTTCTGCTGGGTATCGAGGTAGACCTTCCACTCTTGGTTGAGGAGCTTGACGTTCAACCCCAGGTTCCGCTTCCACGCGTCGGCGATCACCTCGGCGATGTCCTTGTGCGTCTCTTGCGTGTTGTAGTGGATCTCGATCGTCGGCAGCTCTTTGCCGCCCGGGCCGTAGCCGGCATCCTGCAGCAGGCGCTTGGCTTCTTGGATGTCCTTCTCGAGACCGGCTTCGTAGGTGTCCGCCTCGGCATGGGCCATCCCCGCGTTCCGGTAGCCTTCGATGCCCGGCGGCACGTACGCCCAAGCTGGCTGCTGCCCCGCCCGCGTCACGTTCTCACAGATGCTCCGCCGATCGATCGTCAACGCCAGCGCTCTTCGGATCCTCGGGTCGTCGAAAGGCGGCCGCGTCACGTTGACGCGGTAGAAGTAGCTCCCCAAGTACGGCGTCGGGTTGAAGTCCTCCCGCGGCATCATCTTGGGAATGACCGCCGCCGGCAGGTCGGTGATCCAATCCGCCGCGCCGGTCAGGTACAGCTTGAGCTCGGTCGAGATGTTGTCCACCGCCAAGGCATCGATGATCTCGAAGGCGACGTTGTCGGCGTCCCAGTAATCCTCGTTCTTCACGAGCCGGATGCGATCGTTCACGCGGCGGAACGAGACGAGGTAGGGCCCGTTCGTCACGATGTTCTCGGGACGTAGCCACTGGAGCTGCCAGGTGTCGGGATACGCCTTCTTCGCCTCCTCGATGTTCCGCCGATTGACCGGGAACAACGGATAGAACGCGCACAGATCGAGGAAGTAGGGCGTCGGCGAGTCGAGCTCGATCCGGAGGGTGGTGTCGTCCACTGCGCGAATACCGACCAGCTCGCTGAAGCGCTCCAGGCGGCCGTCGGTGTCCGCGATCTGCTCGGTATCGCCGGTGGTGTAGGCCTCGGCGCCCTTCACGTACCAGAGCTGATAGGCGTACTCGGCCGCGGTCAGAGGATTGAGGAAGCGCTCGAAGCTGTACACGAAGTCCTGGGCGGTGAAGTCGTCTCCGTTCGACCACTTCGCACCCCGTCGAATCGTGAAGGTGTACACCGTACCGTCATCGGAGATCTCCCAGCTCTCGGCCATCCCCGGCAACGGCTCGAGCGTCTTGGGATGCTTGACGCACAGGCCTTCGAAGATCGCACGAAGGATGCGTCCCTCGGGCACGCCGGTCACCGTCGCCGGATCCAGCGTCGAGACCTCGGTCTGGTTGCTGAAGACGAAGTCCGCCTCCTCGAGTCCCGAGCTGGTCGTCACCGCCAGGCCGGCTCCGAAGATCCCGAGCAGCAAGAGCGCCGCCACGATCTGCCGCAAACCGAGATGTCCGATCACCGCGCGCTCCTCCTGTGTGAGCTCGATCGTCCCTCGAGGGTGATTCGACTGCTAGCGCAAAGCCCCCTCGTCGCGTTCCGAGAGCCGATGGTATCCGTTCAGCCGAGGAAGGCGATCGCCTCGATCTCGACGATCGCGTCCTTGGGCAGCCGGGCCGCTTGCACCGCGGCTCGCGCCGGAGGCTCCTGGTCGAAGAACTCGCCGTAGATGGCGTTCATCGCCTGAAAGTCGTTCATGTCCTTCAGGAACACCGTCGTCTTGACGATGTCGCGCAGGCTCCCGCCCGCCGCCTCGACCACGGCCTTCAAGTTGGTCAGCACCTGACGGCTCTGCGACGTCACGTCGTCACCGACCATCTCGCCCGACTTCGGATCCAAAGCGACCTGCCCCGAGCAGAACAGCCAGTCCCCCTGACGCACTGCCTGAGAGTACGGTCCGATCGCCGCTGGCGCACCCTCGGTCCGAATCAGCTCTTTCCCTGCCACCTCGATGTCTCCCTTCGTGTTCCCGGCCCGATCAGGACCGGCCCTCGAGCTTGGCGCGCAATTGCCGGGCGACCAGATCCGGCACGAAGCGCGAGACGTCCCCACCATGGGACGCGATGTCCTTGATCAACGTCGAGCTGGTGTAGGCGAAGCGCTCATCGGGCATCACGAACACCGTGTCGATTCCGGGCGCCAGGCTTCGATTGGTGAGCGCCATCTGGTACTCGTACTCGAAGTCGGTCACCGAGCGCAGCCCGCGCAGGATGAAGCCCGCCTGCCGCTCTCGCACGTAATCGACGACCAAGCCGTCGAAGCAATCGATGATCACCTCGGGCCACTCGGCCGAGAGGGTCTCGAGCATCGCGGCGCGCTCGTCCGGCGAGAAGAGCGGTGTCTTGGAAGGGTTGCGCGCGATGGCGACCACGAGCTCGTCGAAGAGCCCGCGTCCACGCTCGATCAAATCCAGGTGCCCGTTGGTCACGGGGTCGAACGTTCCCGGGTAGATCGCGCAACGGCTCATGCCCGATGCCTCCCATCATGAACGCGGGCGACCCGGCCCCTGAGGGACCGAATCGCCCGGCAGAATATCGTTCGCGAGAGGATCGCGATCAGCCCGAGAACTCCGAATCCTCGATGCCGCCGTTGACGGTGACGTCGAAGTTGAGCTCGATCGACTCCGCGGCTTCCTCGCCACCACCCATCGCGAGCTTCTCGAGCACCCAGAAGCCGTTGGCGGTCTTCTTGTAGGAGAGCTTCACTTCCTGGCTGCCCATCTCGCTCGTCGACTCGATGCTCTCCATGACGTACAGGTCCTCTTTGTCATCGACCTTGCGGACCTTGATGTTCGCCGTGGTGGTCATCTCACCGCCGAACGGATTGACCTGCGTTTGCTGGGTCTTCACCGGGAGATACTCGGCGCTGTACCAGACGGTCTCCTGCTGAGTCTGCGACTCGGGATCCTTGGCGACCATCTGGATCTTGGTGAGATCGCCGTCCTTCTCCATCGTGACGACGTACTTCTTCGCCTTGTCCATCAGGGAGCCACCGATCGCCATGCTGGCGGGCTGCTCCATTCCCTGGGTGAGCTGATCGGCCATCGCTTCCATGCCGGCCGGCAAGCCTTCGACCTTGAACGCTTCCTTGTCGCCCTCGGCCTTCCACAGCTTGATGAACCTGAGGTCGACGTCGCCGATGTAGGTGGCGAGCTGCTCGTTGATCATCTCCGAGGACATCACACACTTGATGTCCTTCGCGCCAGCCGCCTTCGGGCTGTAGAGCTTCTTGTCGACCTTTCCGAGGAACTCGATCGCCTTCGGATCGCTCTCGGAGGATTCCTGAACATCCTTCTTCTCGGCGGCCTTTTCCTCGTCCTGAGCGTAGGTCGCAGCGGCGAGCAGGAGAAGGGTGAGGAGAGCGCTCGACCAGATCTTCAACATGGGAGGTTCCTTATCGTCGGGGTAGTTTAGGTGGACGCTCGCTTGGAGACGCCCGATTGGTCTTATACCAGCCCGAACAATCGAACTCAAACGAGCTTTCGCCTGCCCGCGTGCCCCTGAAACCTCGCAGATTCCGACCTACCGTGCCCCCGCAAGCAGGGGCGAAGGAGTGCCTGAGTCGAGCGAGCCCGCGGCCGAGTCCGTCGGTGACTCTGGGCACGAGCGAGCTTGGGCCGGACCCCGGAACCCTTCGTCACTCCAAGACGAAGTCCGCGCCGTTCGAGATGACCACGACCTCGGATTGCGGGCTCAAGGTGATCATCGCCGTGAAGATCGGAATACCGTGGAACGGCAACGTCGCGAGGTTCTCCGCGTCGAGCTGCAATCGGAAGTAGCCCGACTCGTCGAAGACGCCTCGGAACTGGGTCACGAGCAGCGAGACCTGGAAGAGCACGTCGTTCGTCAGCGGGATCGTTCGTGTCCCCACCTTGACGCCCGGTGAGTTGCCGAAGGCGAATGCGACGAACACTTGCTGACCGGCCTCGGCGGGGGCCGTCAAGTCGAAGACCAAGTCCTCGCCCGAAGGGATGCTCTTCAGGCGAGGAACGAGGTTATCTTGGGTGACGGTGTACGTCGCGCCGAGATCCGAGACGCCCTCGATCGTCGCGCGTGGCGAGGAGAAGAGGACGTCGGGCAACCCGTCGCGGTGCAGAGCTCCGCCCCCGGCGATGGCTCGTCCCAAGCCCGACACCGAGCTGTTGCCTTCCAGCCGGAACAGCTCCGCGCCCGAGCGACCGCAGTACACGAGCGCCAGCCCGGGCCCCGGATCCCCCGGTATGCCGGCACCGAACGTCGCCGAGCCCACCGCGATGTCGACCGCGCCATCGAGGTCCATGTCTCCCGCCGCCCGAAGCGCCGAGATCGGAGAGCCGACATCGATCTCGTCGATCAGGTCGCCATTCGCTCCCGACACGATCCGCACGCGACCTTCCGCCGCATACGCCAGCTCCTCCAGCCCGTCGCCATCTCGATCAGGCAGCCGAGTGACCGGACCGGTCGCGAAGGGCCCACCGTTCGAGCCACCTAGCCGCAACAGCTCCTGCCGCGTGCCCGAGGTGAATGCGAAAGCGGCGCCGAACGTGCTGATCCCGTCGCCTCGCGAGCCGATCAAGACGTCTTCGAAGCCGTCCCCGTCGAGGTCGCCGATGCGCCCGATGTCGATGCCGAAGTCCTCGACGAGCGGATCGGGAGCGTCGATCGAGATCTGCACCTGCGTGGGATTGCCGCCAGCGAATACCCGCACCGCACCGTTGGGAGACGAGCTCGTCGCGGTCAGTCCCGCTCCGAAGTCCGGCACGGTGTCCGAATCGATGTCCCCCAAGCTGGAGACCGACGCGCCCAGCCCGATATCCCCCGGCTTCGCCGAGATCTTCAAGATCACCACGCGCCGGCCCGGAGACAGGAGGTAGACCGCGCCCGCGCCGCCGTCCGCACCCGGCGCCCCGACGAGGAGATCCTCGCGGCCGTCCAGGTCGATGTCGTCTCCCAACCTCGCCAGAGAGGCGCCGAATCGTTCCTGAGACCCGACGGCCCCGAGGACCGTCCAGTGGATCGAGCGTCCATCCGCTCCCGAGTAGATGCGCACGGCGCCGTCTTGGCCGCCCTCTTGCGGGCTGCCGACCGCGAAGTCACCGAAGCCGTCCTGGTCGATGTCGTCCAGACTGGCGAGCGCCGATCCGAAGCTCGAGCTCGTCTTCGGGGAAGGCGTCACACCCCGGCGACGCAAGGACACCGGAAACCGGTAGATGAACGGCAAGGGCGCCGAGGCACCGGCTCCGTTTCGGACCAGCAGATCCAGGCTCCCGAGCTGCTCGCTCGGAGGCACCGTGATCCGCGCCGTGGCCGCGTCGATCACCTCGACCTCGTCCACCGCGACTCCGCCGAGCTCGACGACCAGATCCGAGGTGAACCGCTCGCCGCGGAGCTCGACCTCGATGCCCCCAGCGATGCTCGCTTCGTCCGGGGAGATCGCGTCGAGCCCTGGTGGCAAGTCGACGTATCGAAATCCGTTCGAGATCGTCAGATCGGCAAAGGCCTCTCCCGAGTCCGTGGGGACGACCAAGCCCGACACACGTACGTCCACCGGCCCGGGCGACGCTCCCGCCGGGACCCGCACCTCGAGCGTCGCCGCCTCGGGGTCCTGGTCTACGGTCTCGCCGAGCCGTCCGCCAAAGGACACCGTCCCCTCGGCTCCGAGGATCAGGCCGCGGACCTCGACGAGCGTCCCGCCCCGGATGTCGCCACTCCTCGGAGAGTAGTCGAACACCGAGTATCCCGAGACGCCCTCACCGGTGCTCGAGAGAACCGCGCCCGACGCATCGAGCGTCTGCACCATCAGCTCGACCAGCGTGACTTCGTCATGGGCCGGGACCCGCACCCTGAGGGTCTCGCCGTCCACCACATCCGCCGCGAGCAATCTCCGAGCGCTCTCATCACTGCCCGGAGTCCAAACGACGCGCGCGCCGCCGGTGCCAGCCGCCGAAAGATCGAGTCCCTCGACACGGATCGTCAGCGTCTTCGCCTCACCGGATCGCACCGCAGCCGGCTCGATCGAGACCAATGCCGAGGCGACGGCCTCCCCGGACGGGAAGAAGGACGAGCCACCCCCCCCCGAGCAGCCGACGAGCCAGAAGAAGGCACTGAGGATGAGTGGGAGCCGGAAGCGACAGCGATGGAGTTCGATCATGATGGGCGCAAGTGATGAGGCGACCGCCCGAGGCGCGCAGGCAGTCGCCGAGCCGTATTGTCGTCGTGGTCAGGCTTTCTTGGAGATGGCAGCGACACCGGCCGCCGTCAGAAAAGCTATCGAATAGGCAATTCGATTGCAACCGCCTCACCGACCGGCGCTTTCGCCACTTGGGCCGAGGCCGACGAATCCAGCCGATGCCCCAGCCTCTGGCCGCCTCGTCGGAACGACCTCACTCGAAGGTCAGCGGCACCTGATGCGAGATCACACCGACCCCGAGCGGCTGAGTGCCGTCGGCCGTGAAGAACGCTCCGTAGAACGTCGCGCCCGACGGGATGCTGCTCGGTGGAACCACCACGGTCGTCCGCGCATACCCCTGAGCGTTGATCTGTCCACTGAACGCTGGGAACGTGAACGAGAAGCTCACGAACGGATCGGGGAAGCCCACCGGGATCGTCCGCGGACCGACCGGGATTCCCGGAGAAGCCGTCGTCGACACCAAGACCTGGAACGGAGCCGAGCCCTGATTCTTCGCGGCCAGATGCAGATCGAACTGCCCCCCCGATCGAATCGCTCCGCTCACGACCATCTCGTGCTGCGAGTAGGTCTCCACGCTGCCGATGTCGTTGCCAGCGCCACCATCGGCATTCACCGCTCCCACGATCACCTCCGACAGCCCGTCCCGATCGAGGTCCCCGGACGCGATGCTGCTTCCGAGGCGGTCGCCCTTTTGATCCTGGCCAGAAGTGCCGTCGACGCGGATCGTCTCCTTGGCCTCACCGCTCGAGATGATGAACACCCCTCCGTTGAACGACCCGACCACCAGGAATCCGACCGCCAGATCGACGCGCTCGTCGCCGTCCAGGTCCGTCGCCGACACCATGCTCTGGAACCGTGTCGCCGTGCCGGTCGAAGGCGTAATCTGCCGGATCGAGCTGTGATCCTGGCCCGAGAGGACGAGCACTCGGCCGAGGCTCGTGTAGGCGTAATCCGGGACCGAGTCCCCGTTCCAGTCGTCGAGTGCGGCCGACAACCCATCGATACCGAAGCCCGGTCCACCGATCTGATTGAGGACCGAACCATCCGCGCCCGAGATCACGAAGAGCCCACCGAACGAGCTCTGATTGTCTCCGCGCGCCCCGATGATCAGCTCGGGTGTCCCGTCGACGTTCATGTCGCCGGCGACCGTGATGAACGCGCCAAAGTCTCCTAAGGTCGGGTCCGGGCTGGGCACGTTCAGGAACGACCCTCCCCCCGTCCCGGAGAACACCGACACCATTCCGGCCATGCCGACCACGAGGTCTTCGACGGTGTCCCCGTTGAAGTCTCCGACGCCCAGCGCCCGGCCGAACGACATCTGACCACTCGGAGCCGCGATCGTCGCGACACGACTGCCATCGAGCGACACGATCTGCACCTCACCGACGCCACCGTGACTCGCCGGCGCACCCGCTGCCACCTCACGCACCCCGTCGTTGCCCCAATCGAGTGCCGCCAGGCTGGACGCCAGTGCCGCCTCGCCCGCCATCGCACTCCCCGGCTGCAAGAGCAGCGGAGAGTCGTCGATGCCGGCGAAGAGCTGGAAAGCACCCGCTGGACCATCGGTGCTGCTGCCACCCAGCGTCGAGCCGGGTATGCCGACACCGTACTCGCCGAAGCCATCCCCATCGAGATCGCCGAGTGCCGCCACTACCGAGCCGTAGCCCGCCCCTGCCTCCGTTCCCTCATGGCGACGCCCCGTCGCCAAG
Organism: Planctomycetota bacterium; assembly: GCA_040219065.1. GTDB lineage: Bacteria > Planctomycetota > OFTM77 > OFTM77 > OFTM77 > OFTM77. The sequence continues at coordinate 18,570 of JAVJTD010000155.1, read as the reverse complement.
GAGGGCGGCATTCGAAAGCGGATCGACGAAGACGTCGAGCCGTTTCGATTCTGAATCACCAGAGGCACCTCCCCGAGGCTCTCCCCGGGCGGTACCGTCGCTTGGATCGACCCGCTGTCAGGCACCGCCAGATCCGTCACCGCGCGCCCGCCGATCGTCAACAGCGTATCGCTCGCCTCGGTGAAGTTGCGCCCGAAGATCCGGATCCGGTCGCCGCCGGCCACCGACACCGACGCCGGGCTGATCGAGGATATCTGCGGAGCACCCACGTAGAAGAACGCCTGCGGGATCACGACCTCGATGAGGCTGTTCTGAATCGAAACGTCGACCACCGACTCCGAGCCGCCCGGCGCACCCGGAATCCGGACGACCATCACCTCACCGCTTGGCACGTCGATGACTGACGCACCGACCCCTCCGAACAACACCGTCGTATCGGACGGGTTCGTGAAGCCCGCCCCTTCGATGGTCACTGTCGTGCCACCCGCCAATGGACCCGACGTCGGACGGAAAACGAACGTCGCCACATCGACATCGACGTCACTACCTCCACCGCCGCCGCCTCCGCACGCCGTCACGAGCGCCAACGCGCCCAGGACGACCAAAGACGCCAAAAGACCTTCGGCACGAACGACACCCTGAGCGCGTCGGCTCATTCCAGACTCCTCAGAATTCCTCGATGGGGATGCGGGCGCCTGCACCCAGTGAAACGCTCGAGAAGACCCTCGATCGAGGCGTCGCTCGCACACGTTCTCACGGGAAAGGCTTCATTGGCAGGTCATGGGCGAAGTAGCTTCCCGGAAGCATCAAACCGATACTCTATCGAGACTTCGGGACAAGGGCCAGTCGAAAGTCCACTCCACGAGATCAAGAAAAACTCGCTGATTCGCGTGACCCTGGCGCGATCACCCCGTCTTGGAGAGTAGACCTGCGCCCCAGGTTCATACCGCCTCGGGCATCGCCAAACACCGAAAGGAAACGGATCGGATCGGATCGGATCGGATCGGAAAGAAAGGATCCATCATTGCCCCTCGCACCACCTCCCCCACCCTCCTGGCCTCGCCCCTGCCTCGCCCCGGCCATCCTCTGGCTCGCCGGCGCGCTGGCGCGCCGCGGTCTGCCTGTCAGCGGGCTTTGGGGGATCGGTGCCCTGGCGCTCACCCTCTGGCTGCTCCGACCGAGCTGGCGAAGCTCAGTCCTCGCAGCAGCTCTCCTCGGCGGCGCACTCGTCGAGACCGAGCACACTCGAGCGGACTTTGGGCAGCGATTGGTCCGCATTCGCGCAATCGCCGAGCACCGCATCCCTCGCCGGTCAGGTCAGTGCTGGCTCCTCACGATTCGAGAGCCCCATCGGTACGCCGGCCGAAAGGTCCTGGTCGAGATCCAAGACGATCCCAAAGCCGCACCCGGCGACCTCGTCGAGGTCCTCGGAGTGCTTTCCTCCCTCAAAGCCCCGACGAATCCTGGAGAATCAGACCCCGATTCGCGCTGGAGAGCAGAAGGCGTCGTCGGACGCCTCCGATGCGAAGGCGCGGCCGCCTGGCGGCTCGTGCGACGATCTCCCGGCCTTCGGAATCACATCACCTCCCTCCGCTCCGACCTCGCCAGGTCCTGGCGTCAACAGCTCTCGCCAGCGACCGCCGGCCTCGCCGCGGCCCTGGTCCTGGGCGATCGCAGTGGCTTGGAGCCCGAGCTCCGGGATCGTCTCCAGAACGCCGGCGCCGGTCACTTCCTCGCCGTCAGCGGACTCCACGTCGGTCTCCTCCTCGCCTTGATCCGGCTCGCCATGGGTCCTCGCCCTGGCAGCGGTACCCGCTGGCTGGTCGCCGCAGTGTTGGTTGCGTACGCCGCTATCGCCGGAGGCTCTCCGGCCACCCTCCGCGCGACCGGTGCCGCGCTCCTCTGGCTCGCCGCCATCTCGCAAAGGCGCCCCGTCTGCGCCTGGAACCTGCTCGCAGCGCTGACTTTGGTGACCTTGCTCACGACACCGATGCGCCTCGACAGCCCCGGATTCCAGCTCTCGTACTGCGCGGTCGCCGGCTTGATCGTCCGCAGTGATCGTAGGCGACGGGCTCCGCCCGGCCCGCGTCGCAGGATCATGGATTGGCTCGGGTTGTCCGCCGCCGCCTGGATCGGCACGCTCCCCATCGCGGCCTACCACTTCGGAGAGATCCATCCCTACTCGCCATTCTTCAGCCTACTTCTCCTGCCCGTCTTCACGGTCGCCCTGGCCGTCTCGTTCCTCGCGATTCCGGCATTGATCGCTGGGCTCCTCTGGATGCCGGTCGAGGCCGGGCTCTCAATCTGCCTCGCCGCACTTCGCCTGCTGAGTGGCCTGGCGAGCGGATTGCCGGCCGCCACGTTTCCGGTCCAGGCACCTTCGGTGTGGGGAGTGTGCGGATGGCTGCTCTGCCTCGCCGCCTACCAACGAGGCGCACGCCTCCGGATCATCGCACCTCTTGCCGCACTGACGGTGCTGCTTTGGGGCTGGCCTACGGCAATGACTACGGAGGCGACGACAGACGTCACGCCTCGAGAGCTAGAGCTCACGGTTCTCGACGTCGGGCACGGAAGCACCGCTCTCATTCGCTCCCCCGCGGGTGCGACTTGCCTGATCGACGCCGGCGCCGCCCATCGAGATCATCTGGCCGAGCAGGTCCTGATCCCGGCTCTGGAGGCGCTGGGAGTCGCACGCATCGATCGTCTGCTCCTCACCCACCCCGACGACGATCACACTGGAGCGGTACGGGATCTCCTGGCGGCTGGCCGCGTGGGATCGGTGATCGTGTCAGCCTACTTCGGCCTCGAGCCCTCGGGAGCAAGGCTTCTGGATTGGTTACGTCATCGACAGGTCCCGATCGTGATCGTCGGTGCCGGCGACACCATCAGATGTCAGGATCTTCATTTGAAAGTACTTCACCCCGCCAGCGCCGCCGGTCGCAGCCAGCGCTCGGCGATCGGCCCGAATGACGCATCCCTGGCCGTGACGATCTCCGTGGGCGAGCGTCGTGTTCTCATCACCGGCGACCAGGAGGAGGCCGGACTGGCTCTCTTGACACGACGGCCTCCCGAAGCCCCGCACGATGTCGTGCTGCTTCCCCATCATGGCAACGAAGCCGCTGGTCTCGAGGGGTTCCTTCGCTGGTCCGGCGCCCGGCTAGCCATCGCCAGTCGCAGCGAGCGCTTCGACCTCGCCGCTTCCCGGCGAGCGTGCCAGAGGCTGGGGATCTCATTGAGGTCGACGGACCGGGCCGGAGCCATGCGCATCTCCGTCGATCCACGGCCTCGCGTCCAAACGTACCGGTCTCCACCCGGAAACCAATGAAGATGGGCGACCGATCGGCCGCCCATCTTCGTGGAATCGTCGCCCGCCAGGATCGGAAGGGAGTCCTGGCTGGCGAGCGGTCTTATTGGATGGTCTTCTGCTGGATGTTCGACTCGACCATCACCGGACCAGGACGCAAGACGACGGCCTGTGCCCAGATGGTGATGAGCGGTGCGCTCGGAGGCACGATGAACGAGAACGTCGCGACGCCCTGCGCATCGGCGATCCCCGATCCCACGTTGAACACGGGGTTCAAGAGGTCGAGGCACTCGCCGCCATAGCAAGGGCCGAGGTCCTCGCTCGAGCCGGTGAACGTGCCCAAGAGGTAGCAGGTCTCACCCGCCTCGGCGCCGCTGATCTCGGTCGTCGTCAACGCACCGCGGATCAGATCGGACTGGAGGTAGGACAGCTTGTTCGTGTCGAACTTGCCGACCCAAGTCCGCCAGGACGATGTGCGGTACTCGTGCATGCTCCAGAAGACACCCGGTGCGACCGGATCCTCGTGGAGCCCACCGTAATCGCCCCACCGGCTACCGGTCTCGGACGACGTCGAGCGCTGGGTCTCGATCGGCGGACGCATCGACCCACTCGTATCCGTAGCCCGCCGCCAGGCGCGCGCCGTGTAGATGAAGTCCGCGGACGATGAGCGGTTGAAGGCGAGGGCTACGGTGCCGTCGCTGGTCACCGAGATGTCGGCGAACCAGTTGTGCTGGCCGGTGCCGTAATTCAGCGTGCCGCTCTGCAGCAGCGTCGGATTCAATCCGCTCGTCGGCCAACCGCGCATGTCGATCTCGTACCAGCGGACTCGAGCAGTGCTGCTCTGACCGATCGTGTGCGCGAGGTAGAGACGCCCATTGCGGTAAACGCCGTTCTTGATGCGGAAGTCGACGGTGTCGGCCCGGTTCGAGGTGCCGAGCTGCGTCGCGTCCGGCGGCTGCGAGAAGCCCGGCACGATGAGGCTGAACGAGTTGCGAATCGGGCTGGTCAGCGGATTGCGAATCGAGTCGATGTCGATGCGCGTGCTCGAGCCGCTGTAGGACGTCGCGAAGTATTGGCCCGCTGCACCGCTGTCGTAGTGATGCACTGCGCCCAGGGAGCGGGTGCTGCCCGAGGTTTGCACATTGCGCAGCGTGATCGGCGAGCCCGAGAGGGCCGGCGTCTTCTCGATGATCCAGACCCGGTTGCCCGACGGCGAGCTGAAGCAGTCCGTGGCGATGTAGTAGGCGTCGTCACCGGCGCCCATGTTCGGGAAGTCGATGAAGCCGCAAAGGCTGTTGACGTTGAAGCGGTACTTGTGCCACGTGCCGTTCGGATCGTTGTCGTCCGAGATCGCGAACAGGATCAGATCCGTGTTGCCATCGTGCTCGGTCGCACCGATCACGTAGCGATCGACCGATGCGTCGTACAATGCGATCGGATCGAAGGCGAAGTCGTTGGTCCCGACCGGCGCGAAGAATCCGTTCAGCGACTGGCTGAACGTCTGGTTGCCGTCCTTGGTGAAGAATCGGACACCACCATTCACGACCACGACCAAGTGATTCGGACCGACAGCGATGTCGGGATCCGGCGGGTTCCATCCGGTGTTCTGGAATCCCTGGAAGCCCTCGTCGGGACCGGTGCCGGCCGGCGCCTGATCGGGCGGCTCGGGCTCGAAGAACGGATCGAACTCCGGCGGCGCATAGGTCAGCCCACCCGCGTCCTCGTAGGACACATCTTGGGCGGCAGCGACGCGCGGCGGCTCGACCACGTCGGGCGCGGTCAAGTCCCCGGGCACGAAGAGCGTCAAGCCCGCACCCGTCGAATCCTCCTCGCGGGTTTGACCGTGCCACACGAAGGCGACCTGATCGCGGGCGGTCCAGACGGCCCGCCTAGCCGGTGAGCCAATGGCGAGCCGCTGAAGGCCGGAGTCGGTCTGGTTGACCTGGAAGCGCTCGCCGATCGCCTGGCCCTTCGCGTCGAACTCCTTCGCGAAGACCGTGGAAGGTACCGCCGGGCGCTGCTCCGGGCTCCGAGGATCCCGCTGGTCGAACTCGTTGTACGAGACGACGAAGCGTCCCGAGCTCGACATGGCGACCGAAGCGCCGCTCTTGTAGCCACCCTCGGCACGGGCCACGTCCAGAACACCCGAGACCGGCTTGCCGTCCGCTCCGAAGACCTGAGCCAAGACACAATAGTCGCCTTGCTGCGTCGCATCCGCCATCCAAGCGATCACGTGGCGACCATCGTCCGCCGAATCGATCGAAGGCTCGATGTGCCACTCACCCGCCTTGCCGGCGATCGCGACACTCGCGCCTTGGGCCTCGCCCTTTGCCGTGAAGCGACGGGTCCGAATCGTGGCGGGGAAGCCATCCGCGTCGGCGGCTGCCCAGGTGGTGACGAATCCGTCCGGTGTGGCCGCGGCGCTCGCCACCGACTCCCGGCCCTGGTCCGCGTCTCCGAGGCGGAACTCCTGGGTGAGCGCCTCACCCGATGCATCGAAGAGCCGACCCATCGCGACGGGTCGACCCACATGGTTGGAGATCCAGGTGACGAGCGCCCGACCGTCGGCATCCACCGCGACCGAGGCATCGCCCTGGTGACCGCGCGTCGTCTCGTTGATCGCGAGCTCGCCGGAGAGCGCAGCGAAGCTGCCATCCTCGTGCATGCCGAAGCGCCGCCCGAAGACGCCGCCCGCGTGCCCGTCCTGCTCTCCCGACTCCCACACGATCCAGGCCTGCCCGCTCGCGTCGATCGTGACGGCCGGATTGGTCTGCGCACCGGGAAGGTACTCGTTGACGTGGATCTCGGTCCCGAGACGCCGCCCGAGCACATCGAAGCGTTGAGCGAACACGCCGAACGTACCGGCTTCCTGACGCCGACTGCCCCAGGCGACGAGCAAGTGCCCTTCGGAGTCCGCGTCGAGAGCGACCTTCCACTGCCGGTTCTGGGTCCAAGTGTTGGCCTGCGCCTCGATCACTCGGTGATCGCTGACCGGCGCCACGGAGGAGGCATCGGGAGACTCGTCTTCCGGGCTTACGGCCCAGGCGACTCCACCCAACAGAAATACGCCCGCTCCGAGGAACAGACGACGGTGACGATGCTGCATGATTCTCCATCCTTTGAGTTGGCAGGACACCGTCACCGAGTGGAGGTTCTCGGCGTCGGTCTCGTCGGGGTAAGGGCTCCGGGAAACGGGATTCTCTTCTTGGCAGCGTCGAGTCTATCGGTGGCCTCGACAAGCCACAATACGGTCGTTGTGGCGAATCGCGGCCGAGGACGTGAGCGCTCCGCTCACACGCGATGCTCTATACGAGGACCCACTACCCAAGGATCCCTCCCACTCCGCCGATTTCCCACCTGGATCCCCATCCAAGTGATTCGTGATTCGACCCATTCGGATCACTGACGCTCTCCACCGGACTCGCTCGCGTCGAGCAGCTCCAGCTTCAGGTTGCGGAATCGGATCTCGGTCGGTCCTCCGGAGTGGAGCTGCAAGGCGATGATCCCTTCCCTGGCGCCTTCGGGGTCGACGAGATCGACGCACGGCGAGCCGTTGAGCCACGTGCGAAGGTGATCCCCGCGCGCCTCGATGACATAGAGGTTCCACTGCCCGCTCTTGACGGCCGCTTCCCCCGACTCGTCCCACAGAAGCGCTCGCCCGTGCTCTTCGTAGAGCTTGCCCCACCAGCCCGCGCCGATGTCTGCTTGGTATCCGGCCACATCGCCGTCCGCGATCTCATGGCTCCGGAACTGGACGCCGCTGTTGCCGCGATTCTCCACGAGCTTCACCTCCAAGGTGAGCCGGAAGTCCGACAGCCACAGCTCACTCTTGAGGAACTCGTTTCGGCCGAGACCCTCGGTCGTCAGGCCCACGATCTCCGAGTCTTCGACCGACCACACGTCCGCGCCGTGCCAACCGGTGAGGTCGTGACCGTTGAACAGCTCGGCCGCCTCGAGGGGACCGGCCCGCAGCGGTACCTGGCTCGGACTGCCGAGGTAGGCGAAGAGATCCCGGATCTGAAGATCGCTGAGTCCGGCCAGGAGGCCATCGGGCATCATCGACGTCTCGAGCAGCGAGCGCTCCCCGATGTCGGATGTGGGAATGATGATCTCTTCATCGGCAGTGCGAAGAGTCACCCGGCGAGCGTTCTCGTCGATCACCAGGCCCGTCACGTACCGCTCGTCCTCGGTGATGATCAGCGTGCTCAGGTAGTCCTTGCCGACCACCGCGCTCGGATCGAGCACGTTCTCGAGCAGGTACTCCATGTCGGCGCGATTCGAGCCCGTGAGGTCGGGTCCGATCTTCTCCCCGCGATCGAAGAGGGTGTGACAGGACTGACAGCTCCGCGCGAACAGGGCCCGGCCGGCCTTCGGATCGGGCTCGGGCGCCTTCGCCGATAGCAACCTGCGCACGCGCTCGATCTCGGCCTGCTTCTCCGCCGGCGAGTTGCGCATCACGCCCCAGACCTCGCCCACCAGCCGGGTCACCTCCTCATCGTCCAGGTTTCGGAGACGCCGCACGACATCGGCCCCGAGATCCGAAGACGCGATCTCCTCGCGCCCGATCGCTCGCAGCAGCTCGCCCGCCCAGGTCGAGCGGGCCGTCAGCACGCCGAGCGCCACCCGGCGGTCGGACGCCGACAGTCCCGAGTACGCCCCGAGAATACTTCTCGGAATGCGCGCTTCATCGTACCGGGCGAGCGCGTTCAATGCCGACCGGTGCAAGGCGGCGTCTTCCGGTGAGACGATCAGCTCCAAGAGGAGCGGAGGCAGCTCGGGATCCCGGGCCTCGGCCAGTGAGGTGAGCGCCGCTTGTCGATCGGCTGTGCTCCGGGACCGGTCCACGAGACGGCTGCGCAGCTCGCTGAAGGCTCTCGGGTCCCCAAAGGTCGCGGCCAAGGACTGCACCAACTGGCGAACCTCCTGGCTTTCACTCGCCTCCAGCCCGTCTGCTGCAGCCGCCCATCCTTTCGGCATCGGGAGGCCGCGCTGTCCTTCGACTGCCCGTTGCAGGCCTTGCAGGATCCACGTCGCGCGCGGGCCACCTTCCGCCAGATCCTCGAACAGGCTTCCCGCGCCGGACGCTTTGCCCAGCTCCATCATCCGCCGCGCGGTGAACTCGACCACCTGGTGGAACGGGCTGCCGGACACGAGCTGCCAAGCCTGGTCGGTGTGGTCCTCGATCAGTGGCTCGAGCCCGTACCAGATCATCAAGGGAAGGTTGGCATCGGTAACGTCGCTGGCTCGTTGCAGGAGTCCCGCCAGGATGTTCGGCCTCGCAGTGAGCGGCAAGCGCTGCAGCGCGGATGCCAGGTAGAGACGCACGACGGCCGACGGATCGCGTCTGGCGAGCATGGAGAGCTTGGCGAGGACCTTGTCCGAGGGTTTCTTTCGCTCGCACAGGAGCTGGATCGTCCAGGCCCGCACCCACTCGCCAGGATGCCCCAACATCTCGAGCCCGATCGTCTCGGTGAGCCCCTCGGTCGCATGCAACGCCCAGAGAGCACGCAGCGCGCGACGCTCGTCGGGGTGGGTGCGAACGACGTGCAAGAGTCGCCGGTGCGTGCCCGGATCCGGCCCCAGCTCTTGGAGGCGGCGCCGCGCATGCCGGGCCCACCAGTCGTTGGGATCCTGCAGCTTGTCGACGAGATCGATCGGATCGAGCGCGGCGACATCGACCGGCCGGCCCTCGGGCACCCCGTAGCTCACCCGGTAGATGCGACCGTTGGTCCGGTCGTGGGCCTCGACGCGATTGGTGTGGCAGACCTGCTGGTCGTACCAGTCGATCATCCACACCGAGCCCAGAGGACCGACCCGCAGATTGATCATCTGCGACCACTCGTCATGGGAGATCAAGAAGTCGGGCTCGTGACGGCCGACGAAGCCCGAGCCCTGCCGCTCCAGCCGCTCCACGTTGGTCCGGTCGCCGTGGATGTTGTGGATGAGCAGCTTCCCGTGCCACTCCGCCGGCCATTGATCGGCGAGGTAGAACATCGCGCCGGCATGCGCATGACCGCCGCCAACGGACGCCGAGCGCTGGTTGCCTGCGTGCGGTCCGCGGTCACCGGCCCAGTGGACGTGATCGGCGCAGGTCTGGATGTCGGCATAGGTCGCGGGGTTGAAGTGCCGGCCCGCCTGCCGATGATAACGTCCTCCTTGGATGATATGAAACAAGTGAGGAATGACACAAGCTTCCACGAAGCACTGCCCCGTGTCGTCGAAGTCGATCCCCCATGGGTTGCTGGTCCCGTGAGCGAAGACCTCGAACACGTGACGAGTCGGGTGGTAGCGGAAGATCCCTGCGTTGATCGGGACTCGGTCCTCGTCCGGGGTTCCGGGCTTGCCCACGCGCGAGTGCGTGAAGACGCCGTGGCAGCCGTACAGCCAGCCGTCCGGCCCCCAGGTGAAGGTGTTCAGCGTCTCGTGCGTGTCCTGGTAGCCCCAGCCGTCGAGCAGGATCTCGGGCTCACCGTCGGGACGATCGTCGCCGTTCCGGTCGGGAATGAACAAGAGGTGCGGTGCCGCGCCCACCCACACGCCGCCGAAGCCGACCTCGAGACCGGACACCAGATTCAGCCCGTCCTGGAACACCTTCCGCGAGTCGAACGTCCCGTCGCCGTCCTCGTCCTCGAAGATGACGATCTTGTCCTCGGCCTCGCCTTCGGGCCGCCGAACCGGATACGAGTACGCCTCGGCCACCCACATTCGGCCGCGGTCGTCGAAGGTGAATGCGATCGGCTGATGCACGTCGGGCTCGCCCGCAAAGAGCGTCACCTCGAAGCCGTCGGGCACCGTCATCGCCTGGGCCGCCTCCTTCGGAGACAGCCCTGCGTGAACGACCTCGTCGAGCGGCGGTGGCGGATCGGGTAGCCGGCCACCCTTCTGGTTCGGCCCGGGCAGATCGGGCTTCTGAACATGGAACAGGAAGTCGTCGAAGTTGATGTGCCCCCATCCGCCCTGGTGCTGGTCGATGATGCGAACGAAGATCTGCCGGCCCTGGTATGGGCGTAGGTCGACTGTCGCACGGCGGAGAGTCTCCGACGAGCGGCCGCTCGTCGTGAAGATGCGCTCTTCGCCGTCCTCGGTCTTCAAGAGCACGTCGACGCGCGTCTCGTCCCAAGAGCCGCCGTTGACGAGGAAGGTCGCCCAAGGATGGGTCACTCGGAATGGCTCCGACGTCAGCGTGCCGGTCCGGGCATCGCCGAAGCGCTCGAACCCGCCGATCCAGTAGGTCCCGGCGTGGTCGCTCGCCATGTCCGACCGCCTCGGATGCACCGTGTCGCCCTCGATCGGCTGGCCCTCGAAGGCGTTGCCCGTCGCGGTCCAGTCCTTCAGCGTGCCGTCCTCGAAGCCGAGGTTGAGCGGCGCGCCGTCGTCACCGCGCGGGACCTCGTCGTTCGATTGCGTCGTCTTCGGGAGCGGGGTGATCCTCTGCGGCTGGGTCGCCTGCCAGACGGCGGGAGCGACGCGCTCGCTCAGATGACGGAGGAAGAAGATACCCTTCTTGTTGCCCACGACGAGATCCCGTAACCCGTCGCCATCGACATCGCCCGTGACGAGCTGGGTGCCGACGCCCGTGCCGATGTCGATGCGGTAAGGCAGCAGCTCGACCTCGGATCCGCGCCTCACGTTTCGGAACCAGTACGACACGGGCGGCAGGGTGCCCTCGGGATCGTGACCCTGATGCGCCCAATGCCGCTTCCCAGTGATGATGTCTCGTCGCCCATCCCCGTCGATGTCCGCCAGATCGATGGCGTGCATCTGCGTGAAGCAGACTCCGTAGGGATTGTCCTCGGGCTTCGTGCCGAGGATGCGATGTGGCGTGAACGCGATCTCGTCGCCTTCGATCGTCTGTTCGAACCAGGCCAATCCGTAGCCGTGCGCCTGAATGCTGGTCAGGACATCGGCGTCGCCGTCCCCATCGAAGTCCTCGGTGAACATCTGCGCGCCGCCGTCGCCGAAGCTCACGGGATGGAACGTCCAGAGAGGATCACCCTCCAGGCTGGGGGGTTGCCGCCACCACCCGCTCCGCTCGAGGAGGTCCCGGCGGCCATCGCCATCGACGTCCCCGACACCCAGACCGTGTGTGAACCGAGTGATGCCCCGATCGTCCGAGAGCGGATGGAACACCCAAGGTGCAAAGGGATCGCTCGGGTCGGGTCCGGCCCACCCGAAGCGCCCGCCCGTGTGGAAGACCAGCTCCTTGCGACCATCGCCCGTCAGGTCCTCGTAGGCCGGCGACTCGTTGTCGACGACCGCGAACACCTCGTGCATGGCCCAGTGGCCGGCCGCATGCGGGTCGCCCGGATTTCGATACAGACGAGCCGCCTTGCCCGGAAAGCCCCCGACCAGCACGTCGAGCCAGCCGTCCGAGTCGAAGTCGTCGGTCCACACCAGGAAGTTGTCGGAGTACCCTTCCTTGTCGAAGGGCGCCGGCTCGTAGATCTCGTGCCGAGTCTCGAAGCTCGGCCCCTGGAACCAGAAGGGACCGGCGATGATGTCGTTCTCGCCGTCGCCGTCGATGTCCCCGTAGGTCGCCCCTTCACAGAAGAAGCGCGTGTCGAGCGTCTGCCGCTCGAAGCGGTGGATCCACTTGTCTTGGGGAGGATAGACGGCCAGTACGGAGAGTGAGACGGCGAGTGACCAGGCTAGCATCGGCGAGCTCCTGCTTGCGTGATGAGCGATCGAGAAGGCTCGACGTTATCACGCAGACGCGTCCCGGGCCACGCATTGCGGCCGGTCGGTTGGCGGTCAGCCTCTCACCGCGCCGAGGCTGAAGCCCGTCACGAGGTGCCGTCGAATCAGCAGGCCGAGCACGACGGCCGGCAACAGGAAGACCACCGAGCCCGCCGCGAACAGCTCCCACGGCACCGGGTTCGCCGCACCGATGAACGAGCTCAGGTAGACGGGCAACGTCAGCGTCTCGCCGCCTGCCAAGACGCGGGCGAAGGCGAGCTCGTTCCACGCCGTCACGAAGCAGAACAGGGTCGTGACGACGATGCCGGCCTTCACCTCTGGCAAGACGATCTTCCGGAAGATGACTCCGCGAGGGTAGCCGTCGATGAGTGCCACTTCCTCGAACGATCTGGGGACCCTGTCGAGGAACGCCCTCATCATCCAGGCGCTGAAAGGCAAGTTGAGGATCGAGGTGATCACGATCAGTCCGATCCAGGAGTCCGTCAGCCCGGCGTAGGCGAACAGGACGCTGAGCGGCACGGCGAGGGCCAAAGGAGGCAGCAGCCGGACGAGGAGGAACGAGCCGAGTCCGCCGCCCGATCTCGATGAAGACCGCCTCGAGCCATAGGCGGCCAATGTGCCCACAGTGACGGCGACGATCGTGCTCGCGGCAGCGATGACCAGTGAGCTCAGCGCCGCTCGCCAGAACGTCTCGGCCGCGAACAGCCGGTCATAGGCGTCGAGCGATGCGCGAAACTCGCTCTCGCCGGGCGTCGACTGCTCCCCTGGAATGAACTTCGGCGGAGACACGCCGACGTCCGCGGGATCCTGAAGGCTGGTGATCACCAACCATCCCACCGGAATCAGGGACACGGCCGTGTACACGAACAAGAGGACGACGGCGAGCGGGTTGGCCTTCGGCTTCATGTCAGCCCCCTAGCCGGCGGACGCGACCGTGCTGATGAATGACGAAGCAAGCGATCACGATCGCGACGAGCGCGATCAAGCTGGTCAGCGCCGCCGCGACGCCGAAGCCGACATCCCCGTAGAATGCCTGCCGGTACAGGAGAACGCTCAGAGACGTCGCCTCCAAGCTCTGCAGATCGGGTCGAACCGACAACGCCGTGTCGAAGATTCGGATCGAATCGGCCACACGAAAGAGCACACCGAGCAACACGAGCGGCGCCGTGCGCGGCAGCGTGATGTGGCAGAACCGGAACCAAGCGCTCGCCCGATCGATCACGGCAGCCTCGTACACGGACTCCGGGATTCGGCTCATGCCCGCGAGGCAGAGCAGCATCATGAACGGTGTCCAGATCCAGGTCTCGACGCCGAGGCAAGCCCAGCGGTGGATGAGGGTGACCGGCAGGCCGAGCTCGCCCGCCGCCCAAGGCAGGAGTCCGAAGTCCGGGTGGCTGAGGTACCGCCAGAACGTCGCGATCACCGCCGGAGACAGGAGCAATGGAATCAGGAGCAGTGAGAACAGGAGGCCTCGGCCGAAGAACCGGCGGCGCAGCAAAAGGGCAAGGCCGAATCCGAGAACGGTCTGTGCCGACACTGCGACGAGAATGGTGATTCCCGTGGCTGAGGTCGCCGCCAGCACTTCATCGCTCGATCGGTCGAACAGAGCCCGGTAGTTCTCCACGCCGACGAAGACCGGCTTCTCGGCGATGGCCGGATCGAACGCCGAGAAGCTGAGCACGAGCGTGGCGAGTAGCGGGAGGATGACGATCGCCAAGAGCAGCAAGAGGGCCGGTAGCTGGCAAAGTGCCCGCATCCCGCCTTCGGACATGCCGGGACGCTCTTCCGGTGGGAGCTTCTTCTTGTTCTTCTTCTTCACCGGACTCGCCGCCCCCGAGCGCGCTGCTCGCTCGCTCGATCGGACTCGAGATCCGGCAAGAACCGGGATCGGCTGATTCGGACGGTCATCGTGCCCCTCCCGACACAAGACTGGCCCATGGGTCGCGGCGAGCTCGCCGCTGAGTGCGCGAATTCTATCGCAGGCCCTTCGAGGATTCGAGTCGCGAGACACCGCGCCGGGAAACGGGTCCGAGCTCAGGCCCCCCTGAGCAAACGCGACCAGACCGGAAGGGAGTGCCTGAGTCGAGCGAGCCGAGGACCAAGTCTCTACTCAATCACTCCCACGAACGAGCTCGGGTCGGGTCCAACACGCAGCCTCGAGAGGGAGCGCCCAAGCCGAGCGAGCCTGCAACCGCCTCTCCCGTCGACCACCTCCACGAGCGAGCTTGGGCCGCAGCTTCCCCACTTGAAGGACACCTCGACCCGACGACACCGGCGCTCCCAATGCAACGATGCTCCGGCAAATCACCCGGGCCCATGTGATCGCCTGGCGCACCGAGCTCGAGTCGCAGCTGGGAGGCGACGGATCAGGTCACGCGAGGGATCACCAAACCGGAAGGAGTTTCGTTACACCCTACAGAGGGGACCCCAGGATGCGGAGCAGGCCCGAGGGCGAGCCGGACGCGAGTGACCGGCGGTCCAGCGCCGATCTCTCGGCAGCGCGAGGGCCTCCCTTGGATCAGCAGCCGTGTCCTTGAGTACGAGCAGGCCCGGATCTCCGGGCGAATGGGCAATCAGCCAATCTCGCGCTGGGGGCGACTCGGTCATCTCAGGCGGCGTCTCGAGTCTGCCGATCAAATCGCCCGACTGGGCCTCATCGAGGCGAATCTGGTCGCGCAAGTGGACCTGACTGGCAACATAGGCGATCAGGACCGACGCCGCGGCGAGCCGCACGAGGAGCCAGGCGAGTCGCCTCATGGCTGAGTTCCCTCTGTCGCCGGTGACGGTTCGCCAGAGCGAGATTCGTCCATCGGCTGCGCCGGCAACAACTCCCTCAGCGCTACGCACCGCCGCTTCAGAGCTTTGCGCCGCCAGCGGAACGACCAGACGTGCCAGACCGCCTCGAGGATGATCTCTTTCGACATCTTCGAGTCCGGCCTAACCCGGAACGGACGATCGGCGTCGCCGGAACGACCGACCGACTTGGCTCGGAATACGCACCCAGGGATTTATCGCACACTCCTTGCCTACCAGCTTAATCTTTGTTTACTCAGAGAGAACCTTGATACCATGCGACACACTACGTCGCCTTTCATAGTCTAGGAGTCGCCTTTATTCCCTCCGGCACCGATACAAACGGAAGAAACGACGTATTTCTGCGGCGCCTGCCGCAGCTGGGCCAGTAAGACATCCACGATCTCTGCCGCTAAACTACCTTGGCCATCTCTGCCCCATAGGACGCAAGGATGGCCAAGAAGCCGAATGGGAGCAGATTCATGCCACTCACTGCCGCACTCTCACCTCTCCTGCTGATAATACTGGGCACTATCCCAGAGACGATCTATGTTGACATCGGCAACCCGAATTGCCCAGGATCCGGCTCCCTGGGCGACCCCTTTTGCCGTATCCAAGCAGCCATAGATGCTGCAGGTCCTGGCGATGTCGTGCTAGTTCAACCCGGCACTTATTCCGAAAACATCGATTTTATGGGAAAGCCCATAACGCTACGAAGCGTCTCGGGTGCTCACGTCACGATTATAGATGGCGGGCAATTGGGAGCCGTCGTTTCTTTTGTCAGCGGAGAGGGTCCGGGGTCCATTCTAGATGGCTTCACGGTAACCAATGGCTCTGGGCATTTTGACGGATCTAGAAACGTCCGTGGCGGTGGCATATACTGCCTTTCCTCTTCGCCAAGGATCATCCGAAATACCGTAACACTTAACAAACCGTCTCGGCCTTCTTCGGGGTATTTTTTCGAGGGTGGTGGAATTTGGATTGGCTACTCGTCTAGCCCAGAAATCACCGGGAACACGATCACACTGAACTCCGTACAAGGCCTTGGCGGCGGCATTGCCTGCATGACCGGCTCCGCTCCAACGATAATGAACAACACTATTGCAAACAACATGGCCGATGCCGGCGCTGGTGTCGACTGCGCTTTCTTGTCCAGTCCCAAAATATATAGTAATGACATATCCTATAATAGCGCGGTATTTGTTGGTGGGGGCATTCGCAGCTTCTACAGATCTTCCCCCACAATCGCAAACAACACCTTGTCAAATAATTACGCGGGGCAGGCTGGAGCAGGCATCGGGGCCTCCCGCTATTCTGCGCCGAGCATCACTTCCAACTCGATCAGCAGAAACTCGTCCCCATTTGGTCTTGGCGCTGGTGTATTCAGCAACTACGGCTGCGCTTCGTCAATTACCTCAAACTCGATATCTGGAAACTATGGGCGTGCCGGGGGCGGCATATGGGCATATGCAGACATCTATGCACCAACGGTCTACGGGAACCAAGTACTCGGAAACACCGCCTCATTGGGAGGCGGTGGAATGGCTCTTCTGGGGCGCGTGCCCGCGTCAGCGACCAATAACACCATATCAGCCAACGTTGCCCTTAACGTCGGCGGTGGCGTGTACCAACAAGCCAACTGGGCGCTCGTCGGGGACTTCATCTTTGGCAATTCGGCAGTATACGGGGGCGGTGTTTACACCATCGGATCGCCGCCTTCGAGTATAATAAACTGCACAGTGAGTGCCAACGCGGCAAGCTCGGGAGGCGGGATTCTTGCCCATCCCCTCTCGACTGCCCACATCACGAACTGCATCGTGTGGAACAACAGTGGCGGAGAGGTTGTTGCTTCCCCCGGTTCTAACACTGTTGTTTCGTATTCGGATATACTAGGCGGCTATCCTGGACCAGGCAACATTAACGCCGATCCTGCTTTTGTCGATCCCGCATCTGGTTCTTTTGATATTGACTGCAGCTCGCCTTGCGTTGATGTGGGAGACGATTCGGTTGGAAATGTGCCGCGCTTTGATGCATCTCAGTCAGACCCTAGGAGAGTGAGTCGGATTGACATGGGAGCAGATGAAGCTGGGCTTGCGGTCCAGTTTCATGGTCCAGCGCTGGTAGGCGGGGCTCCGGTTCGGTTTTCCGCAAAAGCGACTACTGGACAGTCTGGCAATATTGCGCTCGTGCTGGTGAGCTTGAAGGAACAGCATGGTGGAGGTGTGCGCGTTCCTCTCAGCGGTGGGCGTAGCTTAGGGCTCTCTCCGGATCCGTTGATGTCCGCATGGCTAAGTCTCCCACCTTCCTTGTCCCAGGTCGTTTTGTCAGGCTGTTCTGATGCTTTCCTTGCGTCGTTTTCGATTCCAGCCAGCTTTCCTATTGGGCTCGCTGTTTATTTTGGAGGGCTATCCTTCGGACCTGGTGGCAAGACTGTGTCTATTACTGGGAATTCTAGATTCGTCACCCAATAACGGGCAGGCATAGTCTGCCGCGCTGTTGGCCAGGTGTAGTGGTCACGAAGCTATTTCCGCTTTGCGAGTCCCTCCTGTCCGTCGCCTCGGGTTCTTTCGATCAGGTTGAAGTCTTCGAGTGTGAGGAAGATCGCCTCGCGCTGAGCACGCAGCTGGTCGCGGTAACACTCGTGGCGAAGCGTGGCCTCCTCCATTTGGTCGCGGGCGATCCGATAGAGCGCCTCACGATCGATTCGACGGCATTCACGGGGCAGGGCCTTGTCAATCACCAGCCATTCTGCGATCGCGGCAGACGCCCCTTTCACAAGAAGGACCGCAGGTCGCCGCGTCCGGTGAGGCCGTAGCGGATCAAGACCACCGGGATCGTTCCGTAGCTCAGGACGCGATCGTGGAAGCTCTTCAGGTCGAAGGCGTCTCCTTCCGCCGCTTGCACCTCCGCCCGGGTGTCCATGAGCTGCCGGAAGCCCAGGAAGTAGCTCAAGGGCCGCGTCGGGTTGCCGAGGTATCGCCGGACCTCCGCCCGGGAGTTCTCCTCCGTCAGGCCGACTTCTTCCACCAGATACCGGACCGCTTCGTCGAAGCCGATCTCGCCGCACTGGAGCATCACGTCCAAGACGACGCGCGCCGCTCGCCAGGCCTGCATCTTGAGCTGGGCGAATCTCGTCTTTCGGTCGAAGTGTCCTTGCTCGTACATGAGCTGCTCGGAGTAGAGCCCCCACCCCTCCGACATCACCGTCGAGAAGTAGCGCTGGCGCAGCGGGCTCGCCTTCGAGCGCGCCACCAGCCCTTGCAGATGATGCCCGGGCCAGATCTCGTGGACGGCGACGACGCGCGTCCAGTAGGTGTTGTTGCCGCGCAGTCGCTCTGCCTTCTGCTCCGCGGTCATGTCGTCAGTCGGTGGGCTCACCAGGTAGCGGCCGACGAAGCGCTCGCCGTCGGGAAGGGCACCGCCGTAGCCGCCGAAAGGATAGGTCTGGTTCGTCCGCCCGGTCGTGATCACCGCTTCGGCGTGCCGGAACGGCTCTTCGATCGTCATCAGATCCCGCTCGAGCAGGAGCGCCAGTGCGCTCTCCATCTCCTGACGCGCGAGGTTCGGCAGCTCCTCGGGAGTCGGATGCTCCTCGCACAACGCCGCCCACACCTCATCCGCCGAAGCGCCGGGCTCTAGCCCGGATATCTCACCAGTTCCGGCCGAGGGTGGCCTGACGGACTCCGGGGCTCGAGGTTGGCGCTTGCCGAAGTCGTCTAGCGGGCTTGATGCGCCGATGAGGGGGCAAGGTAGCGAGAAGTGTGAAGTGAAGTTCA
>JAVJTD010000149.1:0-28616 GCA_040219065.1 Planctomycetota bacterium | reverse complement strand
TTGACTCGCTCGACTTGGGCACTCCAATGTCAGTCCTTCACCACGACGTCGCCGATCGTCTTCGTCAGCTCCGAGTAGAGCTCACTGAGGCGCTTCGTCATCGGGCCGCCTTGGCCATTGCCGATGGGGCGGCCGTCGACTTTCACGATGCTGGCGAGCTCGCCCATCGTGCCGGTGCAGAACATCTCGTCGGCGCGGTAGACGTCGGTCAGGGACAGGTCGAGGACGGCGTGGGGGATGTCGTGCTCTCGGCAGAGCCCCAGCACGGTATCGCGCGTGATGCCTTCGGGGCAGGCGATGGCATGGCTGGTCAGTACTTTGCCGTCCTTCACGAGGAACACGTGGGTCGCGTTCGTCTCGGCGACGAAGCCGCGCATGTCGAGCATCAAAGCATCATCGGCGCCTGCGACGTTCGCCTCGATCTTTGCCAGGATCGACTGGAGCAGGTTGTTGTGGTGGATCTTCGGGTCGAGGCAGTCGGGCGGGAACCTTCGCACCGAGCTCGTGATCAACGTCAGCCCGGTCTTGTCGTAGACAGGGGGCTTGTGCTCGGCGAGGACGATGAGGGTGGGGCCGGCCTGGTTGAGGCGCGGATCCATGCCCGAGGTGATCTTCACGCCGCGGGTCAGCGTCAGCCGGAGGTGCACGTCGGTGCGCATGTCGTTCGCGGCGAGGGTCTTTTGGATCTCGGCGATGATCGTCTCGTGGGAAGGGATCTCGGTGAAGGCCAACGCCTGCGCCGAGTGCCTTAGCCGGTCGAGGTGCTCGCGCAGCTTGAAGATCCGCCCGTCGTAGAGCCGCAGGCCTTCCCAGACGGCATCTCCGCCTTGCACGACCGAGTCGAACGGACTGACGCCCGCTTCGTCGCGGTGGATCAGCTTGCCGCCGATGTTGACGATGAGGTCCTTGTTCTTCTCGTTGAACTTCTGGAGCATCGGGCTTTCCTCGTCAGTCGGCGCGCAGCCGTTGGGCGTAGAGTTGATCGTAGAGTAGCTGGGAGGCCTCGAGGACCGACTCGAGGTCGTCGGGGATCGGATCGGGCTTGGGCCGGTAGGGCTGGAAGCCGGTCGTCTTCTCGACGGCTGCGTACCAGTGCTTCGCCCAGACACCGTCGGTCGGCCGCGGTCCTTCCGGCCACTCGAGCATCGACTCCTCGAACGGGATGTCGACGCGATCGCACAGCTTCTCGAGCAGCACCCGCGGATTGTCGAGGACGTCCTTCGAGTCGAGGATCGGCGGCACCTGGCCGGTCTTCTCCTGCAGCCAGCTCACGAGCTCGACCTGTTGCGGCAAGCCCGTGTCGTCGAGGCCAGCATCGGGATACACCTTGATCAGGGACGTGAGCATCTCACGCGGGTCGCGGATCAGGATCGCATGGGTCAGTCCCTCGAGCCATTCGCGCTCGATGCTCGGGAGCAGGTGATGCGCCATGTGCTTCTGGTAGAAGACGGACTTGCCGCCGGGGATCGGGCCCGTCAGCCAATCGGCGACCAAGCGCCAGTCGGTCTCGCACTTCTCCAAGATCTCCTCTCGCCCGGGATGCTCCAGACGGGTCACCGAGAGGTAATGCGCATACAAGGGCTCGTCGCATACGAAGGCGTCGCTCCGATTCTCGAACGCGCGCATCATCGCCGTCGATATGTTACGCGGACCCGACCACATCGCCAGCCGCAGCTCGGTCATGACTCGTCGATCCTCCAGTTCTCAGGGGCCGTGGTCGAGGGAGCGTATCCGATCGCGCCGAGAGCGGGAAGGGTTGTGTGGGGCGGGGAGGCGGTGCTCGGGTGCCTTGGTGCTTGTGTGACTGGGTGCTTGGGTGCTTGGGTGCTTGGGTGCTTGGGTGGACGCGAACACGCGAACACGTGAACCCGCGAGCACCCAACCATCAGCCCGCGGATTCTCCGCAAACTGCTCAAGCTCCAATCGCCGGGGGCCGACGAGGAGAGTATAGTGGCGCCCTTCGTCCGTCCCGGCCGTCTCGGGGCGGCGATCGCCCGTTCGAAGAGGAGGTTCGCTCAACGATGTTCGAGTCCTTTGCGACACCGCAAACCGCCGATGGCCTGGCGCGCCGCGTCGAGCGTCTCAACGACGGGGGCCTCAGGGCCGAGGTCGTCTTCGAGCTCACCGACCGCTTTCTGAGCCTCTTGGACGGTCGGACCGAACATCTGGTCTTCGCCTCGCGCAGCCGGCTGGCCCGGCTAGGTATCGATGTCGTGCCGAATCGCCAAGGCATCGTCATCGAGGGCAATCGCGCCCACATCGAGGCCGAGATCCGTCCGACGCTGGCCAAGTACGGCATCGACTCGATCTTGCCCGAGGTGATCTTGCCCGGGCTGCCGCTCGGGCGCCTGGTATTCTGCCCGCCGGAGAGGCGCCTTTCGACCGAGCAGATCTACCGCGGTGCGCTCGAGCACGCGTTCCAGCTCCCCGAGGCGTTTTCGATCGACAGCGATGGCCTCTTCACGATTCGCCCGCACCGAAGGGTCTACGAGCTGACGCGCCCCCTCACCAAGGACGACGTCCTCACCATCCTCGCCAAGGCCGACGGAAAGAGCCTCCTCAACCGCGTCCAGGTCGCCCGGCCGGTCGATCGCATCGTGCTGTCGCCGGACAATGGCCTGGTGACCTCGTGCTCGATGTTCCTGCACCGCCACTTCGTCGTGCTCGACCGCGAGAGCCAGGCGCTCGGCACGCACCTCCAAGCGGTGGTCCTCGATCCGGTTTCGACGCGTGGCACCAACGTGTTCCTCGAGTTCCGGAACACCTCGTCGACGCGCATCGTGAACCCGTCGGTGAAGGCCGCGATCTACGACGCGGTCCCGGTATCGCGCACGCCCGATCGCACCCTCGTCTTCTTTCCCGCCAAGTCTCCCGAAGAGAAGCCGGCTCCGTCGAAGGAGCAGTACGAGCGCGTGCGGGCGGTCTTCGACCGGCTGGAAGGTAGCAGCGACCTCCTGCACTACCATCGCCGGGTCGTGGCGGTGTATCGCTCGCTCGACGATGCCTATGCGGGCAAGGATCCCGATATGCGTTGGGAGGGTCCCAAGATCGCCGATGACGCGATCATCGACGTGGCGCAACGGCGAGAGGCCCCGCGGGACTCGGGTGGTCATCCGAACTTCGGGACGCATCTCCTGAACGATCTCGAGCCCGGTGACGAGGCGACCGTCTTTCTGGGGTACTTCCCCAACGTCATCGAGCACGTCGAGCTGTCGTACGCGGCGCTCACCAAGCGCGTGAGGCGCATCGTGTTCCGCCGCGCCTCCTACGAGCACGGCCCGTTCTTCTCGGCCAAGGACCACTCTCGCCTCGCCGAGTACCACTCGCTGGGCCTCGAGGTGTTCTGGTGCAATGATCCACGAGAGAACGTCGCGGTCCACGTGTTCCGAGGGCTCCGCGGCTACTTCATGGATCCGAGCTGCGTGACGCGCTTCGAGAACGCGCTCATCTTCGCCTTCTACGGCTCGTCGCGGCCACTGCCGCGGGACGAGTCCGAGCGGCTCGAGCTGCTGCTCCGAGAGCTCAAGCGGCTCTTCGGTGGTGACATCGCGATCCTGACCGGAGGCGGCCCGGGCGCCATGCAAGAGGCGACCGACATCGCTCACCGCCTCGGCTTGATGGTCGGTGCCAATTACATCGAGACGATCGATCAAGGCACGAACAAGTCGGCGGACTTCTACCAAGCGTTCCAGGACCTGAGCCGTCACAGCCGTCAGCGCTGGTTCGAGGTGGCGAGCTTCCAGATCTTCTGCGTGGGTGGCATCGGCACGCTCGAGGAGGTCGGCTTGACGCTGACCGACATGAAGCTCGGCGTCATCGATCTGGCGCCATTGGTGTTCTTCGGCAAGAACCGCCACGGCGAGTCCTACTGGACCGACCTCGGCAAGCAGCTCGTCCAGATCGCCGAAGAGGGCCGCGGCCCGGCTTGGCTGAAGACCCACGTCCTCATGACCGAAGACGCCGACGAGGTCTTCCGCTTCTACCGCCGCATCCTCGAAGTGGGGTGACACGCACCCGGGGGCTCGGCAAGACGTTCCATTTTTTCCTCCAAAGCTCCGCGAGCACTCGTTGAATGGTGGCCTGTCGGCCCTGCCTCACACCGTTCTCAGGAGTCTCTCGATGAAGCGTCTGCAGCTCGCCCTCTACCCGCTCTGCCTCCTCGCCGGTTCTCTCATGACGAAGTCGCTGCTCGACGAGCCGAAGGTCGGGAACCTCGACCTTCAAGGCTTCACGATCGAGCTAAGCGTGACCGTGCCGGGCACGCCGGAGGAGACGTTCGATCTGTTCACGGGCGACATCAGCCCCTGGTGGGACCATCACTTCTCGCAGAAGCCCGCCAGGTTCGTCATCGAGCCGAAGCCGGGCGGGCACTTCCTCGAATTGATCGACGACGAAGGCAACGGTCTCGTTCATGCCGACGTCACCTGGGCGGAGCGAGGCAAGCGCCTCGTCTTCGTCGGACCGCTCGGCTTGCACGGCAAAGCCGTCCAGATCGTCCATACGTTCGGGTTCGAGGCGGACGGCGAGAACACCAAGCTGAGTGCCATGATTCGCGGCATGGGCGAGGTGCCGAACGACATGCGTGACATCGTCGCCTCGGTGTGGAAGCACTTCCTCATCGAGCAATTCGAGCCGTACGTCCGGAAGTCTCGCGGCTGACACAGGGAGCGCGGGCGTCCGAAGGCAACCACTGGGAGCGCGGCGTCCCGCCCGCAACCACTGGGAGCGCGGGCGTCCCGCCCGCATCGATCACGAATCCGGTCCTTGCGCCCCACGCTCGGGCCCTTCAGTGATCGCTTCCAATCGCGCAGGCTCTTGTTCGCAGACTAGTCCAGCGTTCGCACGAGCCCGACGCGCTCTCGGACGCCGGTCATGATCTCCTTCGCCTTGCGCCTCGCCCGGCCGGCACACGTCTTCAGGATGTCGCGTACGTCGTCGGGGTGCTTGGCGAGCTCGTGGCGCTTCGCGCGCGCTTCGGCGAAGGTGTCATCGATCATCCCGAGCAAGGCCTTCTTCGCGTCGCCGTGGCCATAGCCGCCCGCGCGGTACGCCGCGGCGATCTCGTCCCGCTGCTCTGGCGTGGCAAAGAGCTTGATCAGCGCGAAGACGTTGTCGTTGTCGGGATCCTTCGGCTCCTCGAGCGGAGTCGCCTCGGTGACGATGCTCATCACCTTCTTCTTGAGCGGCTTGCCCTCGTCGAAGATGCCGATCGTGTTGCCGTAGCTCTTCGACATCTTGCGTCCGTCGATGCCGGGCACGACGGCGACGTCCTCGAGGATGTAGGGATCGGGCAAGGGCAGGTAGGGCTCGTCCTCGGGGCAAAAGGTCAGGTTGAACTTCTGCGCGAGGTCGCGCGAGATCTCGAGGTTCTGCTTCTGATCGGCGCCGACCGGCACCAGCGTGCCGCCGTAGGCGAGGATGTCGGCGGCTTGCAGCACGGGATAGGTGAACAGCCCGGCGTTGGCGGACAGCCCTTGGGCGACCTTGTCCTTGAAAGAGACGCCGCGCTCGAGGAGTCCGACGGGCGTCAGGCACAGGAAGATCCAGGCGAGCTCGGTGACCTCGGGCACGTCACTCTGCAGAAAGAGGCTGGAGTGCTCGGGGTCGAAGCCCAGGGCGAGGTAGTCGAGGGCGACGTCGAGCGTATAACGCTCGAGCGCGTCCTTGTCGTTCACCGTCGTCAGCGCGTGATAGTTGACGATGAAGTAATACGACTCGTGCTTGGTGTGGAAGTCGATGTGCTGGCGGATCGCCCCGAAGTAGTTCCCCAAGTGCAGGGTTCCCGACGGTTGGATCCCCGAGACCACGACGGTCTGATCACTGCTCACGACTGGCTCGCCTCTCGCTGCATCGACATGGAATCGCCGGCCCACGCCAGCGGGCGTTCTGTCTACCACAGCGTCAGGCAAAAGATCCACCTTGGAGGAGGCCACCACGCAGACACAGAGTGCACCGTGGGGCTCTCCAGGAAGGAGCATTCCCTCTTGGAGAGCCCGATCTCCGGGACCTCAGTGGTTGGCGGCTTCCTTGGACGTACCGCCGGGATGCACCGGATACGCCGGCCGACCCGGTGCCGCCTTCGACTCGATCTTCTCGAGGGCGATCTCGACAGCCTTCTCGAGCTGACGGTCTCGGCCAGCGCGCCAATCGGTCACGGACCAGCCGATCTCGACATCGGGAGCGACGCCGCGGTTCTCGAGCCAGTACCCGGCTTGGGGCTGATACGACGCCCGGTTCGGAATCACGACGCGTCCGCCGTCGATCAGCCTCGGGTAGAAGAGCGCGCCGCCGGTGCCTCCCCCCAACGTCCTCCGACCGACGATCGTGCCGATCTTGGCGGCCTCGAACATGAGCGGGAAGGTCTCCGCCGCCGAGCCGTTGTACTCGTTGATCAGCAGGACACGCGGTCCGTCGACGAGCGTCGTCGGGACGGTCAGGTCCTCTCCGTAGGGGAAGGCGTAGCGATAGATCAGCTCCCTTTGCAGCAAGCGGATCAGGAAGTCGGACGTCAGGCCGCCGGGGCTGAAGCGTTGATCGATGATCAAACCTTCCTTTGAGTCACCGGCCGCCAGAAGGTCGCGCAGCGTCTCGTCGAGGGCGCCGCCGTGGTTATAGGCGTAGACGTAGCCCAGCCGGCCATTCGAAAGCTCATCGACCCGCCGGCGGTTCTCTTCGAACCAGCTCACGCGGCGGAGCGTGTTGTCTCCTCCGGTGGCGACGACCAGCATCTCCCGCGCATCCTCGCCGTCAGGCGTCTTTGCCAAGGTGATGCGCACTGGCTGATAGGCCTTGCCCTCGAAGGCGGCGTAGATATTTTGACTCGAGGCTCTCAGGTCCTGACCCTCGACCGCGATCAGGTAGTCGCCTTCCGCGGCATTTACGCCCGGCGCGGCGAGGGGCCCTTGCTCGGCGAGCTGAGCGGTGGTCGTGTAGTGACCACCCGCGTAGATCTTCGTGATGCGATAGCGGTCCTGGTCGACTTCGAAGTCGGCGCCGAGGAGGCCGACCCTGGGGTTCGTCGTCGGGCGCCGCGGAGCGTCCCCGCCGCCGATGCTCATGTGGCTGATCGAGACGTGACCGAGGGACTCGCGCAGCAGATGCGTCAGATCCTCGCGGCGCATCAGGCCAGGCAGGTAATCGGCATAATGTGCCTCGATCGCGGCCAGGTCCTGTCCGTGGTGACCCGGGTCGTAGAAGAAGTCCCGCATCAAGCGCCAGGACTCGCGATACATCTGCGCCCACTCCTGAGCCGGGTCGATCTCGAGGCGCAGCGCGTCGAGACCGAGCGCTCCTCCCGAATCGGCGCGTGCCGTGGCCGCGATGTGCCAGCCGCCCGAGACACTGTAGAGGACGCTACTGCCGTCGGCCGAGATCGTGAAGTCGTCGACGTCAGGGGCGACCTGCTCGAAGCGGTGCTCGGCGAGCGTGTAGCGGGCGAGCGGGGTGGGAAGGCCATTGGCGGCGCCAGGGGCCTCGGGGTATTGCGCGTAGCGCACGTACACCACACCCGGTGCGGCAGTTTGCAGATCCGCGTAGTCCCGATCGGCGAGGGGAATCTTCACGATCCGGTCCTGGATCCCTTCGAAGTCGATCCGGAAGTCGGGGGCGGCCTCACCCGGCTTCGCCTCGGGATGCAGCCGGCTCGAGAACTGGAGGAACGGCGCCGGGATGTCGCTGCGCAGCAGGACGGCGTGGACCGTGCTCGTCACCGTGGCGCGGTCGCGCACTGCAGAGAGCAGCCCCCAGATCCGGTTCGCGGCGGCGTGTACCGACTGGTTGCTCGCCAGGAAGTAGAGGTATTGGCCATTGCGATCGAAGGCCGGCGCGAAGGCGTCCGCGCGACCGTCGGTGATGTCGATGTGCTCTCGCGTGAAGAGATCGTACAGGCGAATGCGCCGGACGTGATTGGGTTGGCCGAGCGAGTAGGCGAGGCTCATGGAGTCAGGCGACCAAGCGGGATCGAAGGTCTCTTGGGCGAGGTACCGGGACTGAGCGATGCGCTCGCAGAGTCCGGACTCGACGTCGGCGAGCCAGAGCCCGAGGCGCTTTCCAGAGAAGGCGAGGCGCTTGGAGTCGGGCGACCAGACGATCTGCCGGTAGAAGCTCGGGTGCTCCTCGATATCGATCGCTCGCGCCTCGCCGCCGCCGGCGGGCTGCAGGTGCAATTGATACTGACCGCTGGCGTCCGAGAAGTAGGCGATCCATTGACCATCCGGGGACCACTCGGCACCACGCTCGGCGGAGCTCGAGGAGCGAGTCAGCGGCTGACCGAGGTTCTGGCTGGGGTCGAAGGTCGCGATGTCGCCGCGCGCCGAGACGACGATATGCCGGCCATCGGGCGACAGGGACGCCGAGTCGGTCCAGCGCCCGGCGGGCTCGGACTTCGGGGATCGCTCGCGCTCGTCGAGCTCGATGGCGATCGTCGGCGTCTCGATCTTCCCGGTCGCGATGTCGAGCACGTGCAGCCGTCCGGCGCGGGCGAAGACGATGCCGCCCGGACCGGCGCTGGCCCAGCGGATCGGCCAATCCTCGAACTGAGTGAGCGGACGCACTTCGCCGCTCTCGAGGTCGTGCTCGACGAGGTTGAAGTTGCCCGAGCGATCGGTCGCGTAGTAGAGCTTGCCGTCGATCCACATCGGGAAGCGGCTGTTGGAGTCCTCGGGCGTCAGGCGCTCGGAGCGGCCGCTCTCGATGTCGAGCCGCCAGAGCTCCGAGATCATGCCTCCTCGATAGTGGCGGTAGTGGCTGTTCTCTCCGGGATAGAGCCGCGGCAAGTAGATCATCTCGCGGCCGTCAGGAGAGATCGCCGCTTGCTCGCCCTCGGGCACTCCCAGATCGGTCGGGAAGTGCTCGCCGGGTGCGAGGGTGTAGAGGCGCAGCGGTCGGTCGCCGGTGCGCTGGGAGGTGAAGATCACGCGGCCGTCTTGGGTCCATCCTCGGACGATGTCCGACTTGGGATGATGGGTGAGCTGCGTCGGTTGACCGCCCGCGATCGGCAGCGTCCACACGCAGTCGCCGCCGTCCTCACCCGTGAAGGCGATGGTCTCGCCGCCAGGGGAGAGCTGCGGATAGCTCTCCTCGGCCGGAGTGGAGGTGAGGCGCGTCGCGGTGCCGCCGGTGCGCGGAACGGACCACAGATCGCCGGCGTACGAGAACACGATCACGTCCTCGCCGAGGTCGATGCCCCCGTACAGGCGGGGACCTTCGTGCAGGGAAGGCTCGCTGACGAACGTCGCGAGCATCAGCGTCACGAGCAAGAAAGGCATGGCGGAGAGCTCCATGAGGTTTCGGTTGGCGTCCGGTAGGCCCAACATCTTTTTGCGCACCGCCTCAGGATGGTCGGCCCGAGCTTCCGAGTCTTGAACGATCGAAACCTCCTCGCGTCGATTCTCCTGAAATTCCAGACCCTGCTCCGAGAACGACCGTAGAACGACGTGGCAGCCCGGTCTGCCATTCATCCGCCTGCGCGCCCCTCCTTCGTCAACGTCATGACCGTGAGCCAGATCCAAAACGGCGTCCGCACCTCGGGTCTCTGGATCCGCGAGTCCGTCTACCCGTCGGGCACGCGGATGATCCCGCACGAGCACGAGCAGCCTTCGCTTTCGTTCATCCTCGGCGGAAAGCTTCGCGAGTCGGCCGCCGGCTTCGAGGAGGACGCGACCACTGGCAGCCTGGTCGTGAAGCCGGCCCAGATGACTCACGGCAACCTGTTCGGACCCGAGCCGACCCGCCTCCTCAGCATCGTCCTGACCGATCCGGCGATCCTCGATCCCGACGCGAGCTGGCTCGGTGGCGTCTTCGGAGGCTACCTCTGGAGGCAAGGCGGCGCAGCGGTGGCCTTAGGGTTTCGGCTGTCGGAAGGGCTGCAAGACCGTTCCGAGCCGCTCTGGCTCGAGAGCCTCGTCCTCGACGTCTTCGACTGGCTCACCGACCACCGACCTCGCGGGTCAGCACCTCGGTGGGTCGACTCGGTCGAGGAGCTCATCCGGGAGCACTGCGAGCGGCCCCCGAAGCTGGAGGAGATCGCCGCCGAGTTCGACGTCCATCCGGTGTATCTGGCGCGAGCGTTTCGAAAGAAGCATGGCCGTTCGATCGGGGAGTATGCGCGTCGCCTGAGGCTCGAGCGCGCGCTCAACGATCTCGAAGGCACCGACGAGCCCATCGCCCGAATCGCGATCGATCGAGGCTTTGCCGACCAGAGCCACCTGACCCGCGACTGCCGAAAGATCATCGGCTGCTCACCCGCCCGGTATCGGCGATTGATGCGGTAGTGACGGAGCCCGCGCGGGTCCCTGGCCGGCGGGGCCAGGAATCCAGAGCCCGCGCGACCGAAACGGGAAGCGGTCACGGAGCCGGAAGCCGCTTCCTCGACATCGCGGACGATCGAGCCAGAAGGTGCCGAGCAAGGGGCCGCTCGGAGTGCGCTGTCCGCTGGAACGATGCAGCGCGGCCCAAGCTCGCTCGATCAGAGCTCTCACCGACCGACTCGGTCTTCGACTCGCTCGACTTGGGCGCTCCATCGTCTCGCGCTCGCTCGATCAGAGCTCTCACCGACCGACTCGGTCACCGACTCGCTCGACTTGGGCACTCCATGGTCTCGCGATCACAGCCCGTCGATCACGTCGTTCGAGTCGCCGAACTCGCGGATCTTCAGGCCGGCCTTGCGCATGAGCGTGAGGTAGAAGTTCGCGGCCGGGATCTCGGGGCGCTTGGGGACGAGGTGGCGCCCGGTCTTGATCGTGCCGTTGGCGCCGCCGGCGACGAGGATCGGCAGGTCGTCGTGGTTGTGGCGATTGCCGTCGGAGATCGCCGATCCGAAGACGATGGCGCAGCGATCGAGCAGCGGCTCGCCCTCGTCTTCGATCTCTTGGAGACGGCTGACGAAGCCGGCGAACTTCTCGACCTGAAAGCGGTTGATCGTGCGGATCTTTGCGAGCTTCGACTCGTCATTGCCGTGGTGGGAGAGGTCGTGATGCCCTTCGGCGACGCCGATATGACGGTGGCTGAGGTTGCTGCCGCCGTTGCCGGTCATGAAGGTGATGACGCGGGTCATGTCGGCTTGGAAGGCGAGGGCCATGATCTCGTACATCAAGGCGAGCCGGTCACCGTAGCTCCGACCGGCGCGCTCGAGCAATTCGCGCGGCGGCGCCAGGGTCGGCTGCTCGTCGGCATTGGCGAGTCGCTTCTCGAGGTCGTGGATCGCCGTGAGGTACTCCTCGAGCTTGGAGCGATCCGCCGGGCCCAGCTTCCTTTGAAGGCGCTTGATGTCCTCGAGCGCCTGATCGAGCACGAGGCGCGTTTTGTCGCGGCGGCGCTCCTGCTCGGCGCGATCGAGCACCTCGCTCGGGTCCCCGAACAGCCGCCGGAACACCTCCTTCGGATCGACCTCCTTGGCCACCGGCGTGGACGCCGTGCGCCACGCGATGTTGTTCGAGTAGGCGCAGCTATAGCCCGAGTCGCAGATACCGGCCTGCCGGCCGCCTTCCATGCCGAGCTCGAGCGAGCGGAGCTGCGTCTCCTGACCGAGCTCCTCGGCCAGGAGCTGATCCACCGAAACGCCGACCTCGATGTCCGCGCCGCCGGTCTTGCGAGCACGCTTGCACGTCAAGAACGTCGCGGCCGCGCGTGCATGATCCCCGGGGCCGTCTTGGTACCCGCGCGCCGCGTCGATCGCGAGGCGGCTGAGCACGGTAATCGACTCCTTGTATGGATCGAGGGGTTCGAGCAGGTAGGGCAAGTCACCCAGCCGGCCACTCTTGTCGCCGGGACGCCACTCGTCGATCTTCACGCCGTTGGGCAGGAAGATGAAGGCGTGCCGAGTGGGCCGCTTCGGCAGCGCGCTCGCCGCAGTCAACGCCGGCGTCATCGCCTCGAGCCAGGGAAGGGCGATGGCGACACCGGCTCCGCGCAAGAAGGTGCGGCGCGACAGCGAGAGTCTTCGGAGGGGAGTGGCCATGGTCGAATCCTTCACGAATGGCTGCGAAAAGCGCGGAGCTGGACCAGACGCTCGATGAGATCTTGAATCGTCGCCTCGGCCGGTAACTCGGACACCAGCCGGCGAATCACGATGTCGTCGATCACCGAGACGTCGCGGCCCACCGAGTATACGAAGAGCTTCTTGGCGAGGGTCACCAGGAAGTCGGGGCTAGTCGCGAGGTACTGCTTGAGATCGGCCACGCCTTCGAGCTTCTGACCGCTCGGCAGCTCACCGCTCGTGTCGATCTCGCCGCCATCGTCCGCTTCTCGCCACTGACCGACGGCATCGTAGTTCTCCAGCGCGAAGCCGAGCGCATCCATGCGGACGTGACACGATGCGCACTCCGGCTTCGAGCGGTGCAGTGCCATCTGCTCTCGAAGGGTGCTCGCCGAGACGAGCGCCTCCTCTTCGTCGGGCAACGAGTCATTGCCCGGCGGCGGTGCCGGAGGCGTGGCGTCGAGAATGTTCGTCAGCACCCACTTGCCGCGCTTGACGATCGAGGTGCGGGTGGGGTTGGAGGTGACGGTGAGGATGCTGCCCTGGCTGAGCAGCCCGCCGCGCCGCGGATCCTTCAATTCGATCCGCTGCAGCTCGTTGCCCGACACACCCGCGATGCCGTAGTGACGCGCGAGACGCTCATCGAGGAACGTGTAATTCGCGGTGATCAATTCGCGCGCCGGACGTCCTTGCCTCAGAACGTACTCGAAGAGCATCTCGGTCTCGCGGCGCAGGGAGTGCCGAAGATCGTCGTCGAAGCCGCCGAAGCGATCCGGGTCCGGCTGAACGACCGAGAGGTTGCGGATCTCGAGCCATTGTGCCGCAAAGTTGGTCGCGAGCGCGCTCGCCCGTTCGTCCGCGAGCAGCCGCTTCGTTTCGGCGAGGAGGACATCCTTCTTCTCGAGCTCACCGGACTCGGCGAGGTCGAGGAGGCGCAGATCGGGTGTGCTGCTCCAAAGGAAGTAAGAGAGCCGCGATGCGAGCTCGTAAGGCGAGATCTCGCCGCTGCGCGAATCGACCTCGATGCGGAAGAGGAAGTTCGGCGAGACGAGCGCCGCCTCGAGTGCGTTGCGAATGCCTTGGCGGAACGTGCCGCCTTCCTTCTCGGTGTCGAGGACCAGCCGTTGGAAGCGCTTCTCTTCGTCGCGGGACGGCGGACGCCGCCAAACCCTTCGGAGCAACTGCTCGATGATCGGCTCGGCGCGCGACATCGTCTTGCGCTTCTCCCCCGGGTCGAGCGCGAAGATCCACTCCTCGCCGGGGACCTGACCCGAGCTGTTCAGTGGTCCGACGATCTCGAGCCAGTCGAGGTGCAGGTTGCGGTCGCGGGTTTTCGGATCCGGATTCTCGGGCTCGTAGTAGTCGTTGGTGAAGGCGAGCTGGATGCGATGCTCGCCGCCCTCGAGAGCCGTCGAGATAGAATAGGTCTTGCGCTCACTTCGACTGGCATCGACCGGGATGGTCGCGACGAGCTTGCCGTCGACGGTGACGACCATCGAGGCGAGCTCGTCACCGGCTTGATCGGCGCCGGCGTGGATCCGCAGCTCGTACGGGCCGCTTCGGGCGAGGTAGACATCCGTTCGGACGTAGCCGCGCGTGAAGAGGTTGACGGCGCCATCGACCTCGCTCGTCTCGATCGAGCAGAACAAGAGCTCGGCTTCGAGGTGCTTGTTCGACGGCTCGGAGGCGGCCTCGTCCGGGACGACCAGCCTTCCGATCTCGTCCGCCGCGGCGACGTACTTCTCGAGGTGGAGCAGGGACGTCGAGAGCGCGTCCCCGATGTTGTCGAACCCGTAGCCGAGATCGTCGACAGGGAATCGCTCGACGGCTCGGCACTCGATCCCGAACAGGTCGCGGACGGTGTTGCGATACTCCGCGCGGCTCAGGCGGCGAACGGTGACCGGAGGAGGCTCGACCTTGCGCTGCTCGGCGAGCTTCAAGGCGTGCTGGTCGAGAAGGGCGACGAGGCTCTCGCGCTCCTCATCGGTGAGCACCATTAGATCGGGGGGCGGCATCTCCACCGCTCGCACTCTCTTGGAGAGCTGCCCGAACAGCTCGAGCTGCTCCTCGGCGTCGCCGTTCCCCGGGAACAGCACGAGGTCGAGTCCGCCGGATGCATCGGATCCTCGATGGCAGGTGAAGCAGCTCTCCTCGAGCGCCTTCTTCAAGGGCTCGGAGATCTCGAACGGATCGGTCTGCGCCCAGGCGATGCCGGACATCGAGGCCAGCCAAAGCCCGAGCGCGACGGCGCGTCTTCTCAAGGCATCCTCCGGTTCCTTCCGCCGCGTCACTATCGAGTTGCGGCGATTCTACTCCTCACCACTCTAGCCGCGACGCTCCGTCGTCGCCAGGGTGCGAGAGCCCACCGAAGGACTGCGCAAGCCGAGCGAGCTGACGGTGATCCTCGACGAGGAGCCGTGGCCCGAGCGAGCTTGCGCCTTCCCAGAGTGCCTACTGCGTCAGCATCGGCCAGTCGTCGGTGCGGAAGGACGAGGCGGGGAGGCCGGCGGCGTTGAAGAGGTTCGGCTCGTCGGCAGGGCCCCAGGCGAAGCGGACCGCCACGGGCTCGGCCACATCCTCGCTCCAGACCACGATCGTCTCGCCGTCGATCTTCGCCTGGGCCGGGTGGAACTCTCGATCCGAGCCGGCGATCGTGAAGTGCGTCAGCGCGTCCCGGCGACAGACGAGGCCGCCGGCGACGTGATCGAAGCGCAGCCGGATCGACTCCTTCTCGGTCTCCATCGCGCGATAGACCGGCCCCGAGTACACGATGTCCGAGTGACCGTACACCTGGTTGAGCGCCCAGAGTGCCAGCCGCCGTCCGACCTCCTGCTTGTTCTTGGGGTGGATGTCGCGGGCGTTGCCGATATCCATCGTCACGGCGAGGCCGGTGCTGGGGAGCTGCGTGGTGAGGAGCTGGGCCTCGCGGAGCTCGGCGGCCTGGCCTTGGTCGTTGCCGTAGGCGTACGGGGCGATCTGGACGATGCCGAACGGGAAGTCGCCTTGCCCGAAGACGCGGCGCCAATCGCGAATCATCGCCGGCAGCAGGCGCCGGTACTGCGCAGCGCGCGGCCGATTGGACTCGCCTTGATACCAGATCGCGCCACGAATCCCGTAGGGCGCTACCGGGGCGATCTGCCCGTTGAACAGCGCGGTCGGCGAATCGCGATTGAAGCGGCGCACCGAGGGCCAGCGAGGCAGCTCGCCCATCGTGATGCCCTGCTTCCAGTGCCACTCGCCAGTCAGGGAGATCGGGTCGGCGCCTTCCAGGGCGAGGTGCATCTGCTCGGCCGGTCCCACCAGGCCACCGTGGCCGCCGGTGTCGACGACGCGCACCGCGATCTCGTTCTCGCCGTTCCTCAAGACGACGAGCGGCAGCTCGTACTCGCGTGGCGTGGTCCAGACGTTCGGCTTCTCGAGACCGCCGACCTTGGTGCCGTTGACCCACACCGAGTCCATGTCGTCGATCGGACCGAGCCGCAGGATGGCGCGGCGATTCGCCTGGTCCTTCGAGAGCTCGAAGCGGTGCCGAAACCAGACGATGCCGTCGTGATCGGCGAGGGGGCCATCCCAACTCCAGGGCAGGTCATGCGCTCGCCAGCCCTCACCGATGTCGGCGGCGTCGGCCCACTCCCGAGTCTTCTCGCCAGGCTCCTTCTCGTCGAGAGCGCTCCACCAGTCAGCCTCTCGCTCGGCTTGCTCCTTCTCCAGCGCACCGGCATCGTCGCGCTCGCGCGCGATGTCTTTCATCGTTTCGGCGAAGTCCTCGAGCGTCGACATCCCCTGGACGCTGGTCCAAGCCTCGGCGACCGTGCCGCCCCAGTCGGCCGAGATGAGACCGATCGGCACGCCGGTCGTCTCCTGGACCTCGCGCGCGAAGAAATACGCGGTCGCGCTGAAGTCACCGGCCGTCTCCGGGGTGCAGGCCAGCCACTCGGCCTCGCAATCGTCCTGCGGGGTGATGGCGACCTTGTTCGGGATGTCGATGCGCCGGATTCTCGGGTGCCGGGCCGAGGCGACCTCGGACTCCCAGTCGAGCACACCTCGGTAACCGGGCGCCGTGTCTGCGACCGTCATCTCCATGTTCGACTGTCCCGAGCACAGCCAGACCTCGCCGATGAGGATGTCGCGGACGATCATCACCTCGTCGCGGCTGGACACAGTCATCGAGTATGGACCGCCAGCCGCGGGCGTCCGGATCCAGGCGGTCCACTTGCCGTTCTCGTCCGCGACGGCCGTCGCCTTGGGAGCCTTCCACTCGGGGACGACCGAGACCGATGCCCACGGCGCCGCCCATCCCCAGATCGGCACGAAGCGTTCGCGCTGCAGCACGAGATGGTCGCTGATGATCGCCGGTAGTCGGAGCGGCTCCGCTTGCGTGACGGCGGCCGTGCAAATGACGAAGATCCAGCCGAGTCCCATGCCTCGCAACATTCGTGGTCTCCTCTCGACGGTGGTGCTCTGGTGCCCAGGCTCTCGGTGGTGCCGGGCGCGAATGAACCGCCCGCATTATTCACGGCGGCGGAAGCAGTGCCAGAGCTCACCGAGCGAGGGTGTGCCGATTCAGCTCGGTCGTCTGGATTCTGAACGGATGGAGGCGGATCACGTCGTCTGGCGGGCAGAATCGGCCGAATCTGCGCGATTTCCTGGCTTGGCATGCCGGTTGCCAAAGAGGCCTTTCGTTCTGGCAGCCAGCGATTGGGAACTCACTGGCCACGCCCGCCGGCTCATTGGAACGTCGGGGTCGCAATCCGATGCTCGGAGGAGCTCGGCGGGACAGAACGGCTCGGGTCCGGGAGGCGTCACCAGG
This sequence comes from Planctomycetota bacterium, assembly GCA_040219065.1. Classification (GTDB taxonomy): domain Bacteria; phylum Planctomycetota; class OFTM77; order OFTM77; family OFTM77; genus OFTM77. The sequence continues at coordinate 11,832 of JAVJTD010000149.1, read as the reverse complement.
CGTTTCCCGGGCCTCTTATATCGTCAGCGCGAACCACAGGATGCAGCCGCCGGCGGCCAAGCTCGAGGTGGCGCCGAAGGGAAGCCGCTCCTGGCGAGGCGCGGGAGCGAGCGCGACGCATTCGAGCACGATCCACTGGGTGAGCGTCAGACCGAGGGACAACGCGAGCGATTCACTTCCTCGCCACCCTGCGCTGATCGCGGTCGCCAAGCCGAGCGCGAAGCCTAGCCGGGAGCCGCTCCGCTGCAGGATCGCCGCGGCCGCGAGCAGGGGCACGATCGGCGGTACGAGGTCGAAGGTCACGACGGCCGAGATCGTCACCGCCAACGCTTGAGCGCCGAGAAGCCAGCGGGATCGTCTCGAGAGCGAGCGCCGGTCGGAGCTCGTGGCGATCACGACCACGAGCACCGCCCAAGCTGGGCCGCTCGAAGCGGGTGCTGGCGCGGCGCGCGCTGGCGAGACGAGAGCGACCTCTGGATCAGCCGGGCTCAGGATCCGCCGGGTGACGTCGCGACCTTCATGACCAGGTAACGTCAATTGAAGGCGGTGGCTCTCGGGCAGCTTCGCGAGCCCGTCCAGGGAGAACGCGTAGCTGCCGCCCTCGGCCTCGAACGTCCAGGTCAGGCGGCGCTCTCGGCTGAGTTCCTGTGCGACATGAGAGTGGATTGGCACGCGTTGCCCGTTTCGCCGGAGTGACAGGCCGCCTTCGAGGAACCGAATGGCGTCTGGCTCGCTGAGGCTGATCTCGACCTCGAGAAAGCCGTCCTCGAAGCGGACGGCACCGGTGCTCCAGCCCGGATCATGCGCGAGGGCGGAGAGGAGCAAGCAAACGGTGAGCATGAGACGCCTCGCCGGGAGAAGAGTGCTGCCGAGCCTGTCCGCCGCGAACCACGTCCTGGTGGTGGTGAGGACGAAGACTCGTCGGGGAGGCGGCCTGGCCCGGCAGCCGAGCCTGTATCGGGACGGAGCCGTCTCGGCAGCGCCGAGGCCGGCCGTCATCCCGACCCCAGTTCGCGGCTGCTGCCTGGCGCGGATCTGCCCAAAGATTTCTTTCGGAAAGCAGAGATCCGAAAGATCTCACCGACCGTACCCTTGGCGAGAGATCGTCCCGGAATATGATTCGGAGGTCGTTTTGCAGCCAAGACGAGAGACTGACGAGGTCCAGCCCGCGCCCGGTAGCGGTGCGCGTTGGCCGCGTTCCCGAGGATCGATCTTGCAGCTTCGGAAGACGGATGCGCTGGCGCCGCTCTTGGAGGCGGTCGCCGAACGAGACGCTGCGGCGCTCGAGACGCTCTATGAGCGGACCCACCGCTGGGCCTTCGGGCTCGCCTGGCGCATCGTCGGCCGCGAGGATCTCGCCGAGGACGTCGTGCTCGAAGCCTACCAGCAGGTCTGGGAGCGCGGCGCGTCCTTCGATCGGGAGCGAGGCACGGGGGCGGCGTGGCTCGCCACGCTCATCCGGCGACGCGCCCTCGATGCCGGCCGACGGGAAGAGACGAGGCGACGTCACGAGACGGCTTCGGTGGAGAAGGAGAGTGAGAGCGGGCCGGAGCCCGAGAGCCCTGGGGATCAGATGGAGCGTGAGGAGCACATTCGCTCGGCTCTGGACACCCTGCCGCACGAGCAGCAACGGGCGATCGAGCTCGCCTTCTTCGAGGGCCTCTGCCACCGCGAGATCGCCGAGCGGTTGCCGGCGGCGATCGGAACGGTGAAGACCCGGATTCGCTTGGGCATGATGAAGCTTCGTTCAGTCCTTCAAAAGTATCGCGAGGAGCTATGAGCATCCCACCGCCCGAGTCGAAGTCCTGCATCGACGGGCTGGCCGCTGCCGAGGTCAGTGAGCGAGCTGCCTTGGCGGCGGCGGGAGCGCTGCCGCCCGACGAGGCCGCACGCTTCGAGAACCATGTGGAGCAGTGCGCGGTCTGCCGCACCGAGCTCCGCGAATTCCAAGATGACATCGGCAGCTTCGCAGAGACCCTCGCCGAAGGCGCTCCGGCTCCCTCATCGGATTTGAAGGCGAGGTTGATGGCGCGGATCGGTGCGTCGCAACCGGCGAGTGACGAAGAGGACGTGCAGGTCTGGAAGCGGTGGGGCGCAATCGCCGGACAGCCGATCCAACCCGGGATCCAGGCCATCCCGAGTCAAGACGATTGGGAGAGCATCGGCGCCGAAGGGGTGTCCGTGCGTCGCCTGGTCGTCGACGAGTCACGGCGCACCGTCACGATGATGATCAAGATGGAGGCCGGCTCGTCCTACCCGTCCCACCGCCACGCGACCCGCGAAGAGTGCTTCGTCTTGAAGGGCGACCTCCGCTTCGACGACGAGGTCTTCCACGCCGGCGACTTCCTCTGGTGCGAGCCCGGATCCGTCCACTCCGTGCAATGGACGAAAGACGGCTGCGAGCTCCTCCTCGTCTCCTCCCTCGACGACGAGCTCTTGGTGTAGCGTTCAGGCGCAAACCACTGGGAGCGCGGAGCAGGCTCGCTGATCCAGTAGTTGCCGGTGGCGCCGCAAACATGCCGAATTCGGACCGCCGGCTTCAGCCGGTCTCCGTGTCCTCCTTCCAAGCGCCTCGGAATTGACCTGGACCTCAGATCCGAAACTCCGTGGCTCGATGCCGACGGGGGCGCAGCGTCAGCTCGAGAACGAATGCAAGCCTGACAGGCTTTGGACTCGTGGACAGAATTCCTCCCATTTCCCAGGGCGTTGCCCGGGCGTTGCCCTGGGCTGACGAGTGGCTGCCCTTTCAGGGCCTGGGGTTTGGCCATTTGAAAGACCCTTTTCCGCAGGGCCGAAGGCCCCGAAAGCGTGTAGCCCAGGCCGAAGGCCTGGGTTTCGGGCACGCACGCAACGCAGTCCCCGCCCTGAAAGGGCGGCGCCGACCATCACCCTTCGCCCCGGTCGACACACCCAGCCGCCGGCGCCCCTTCAGGGCGCGTGATGAAAACATCATCATGGCATACCCACCCCGGGCTCGGGCCGGAGGACCGGCCCCGCCCGGGGCTACACGCTGTCGGCCCTTCGGGCCTACGGCCAGAGGAGGCGGCTGGAGTGGCCAAACTCCATGCCCTTTCAGGGCGAAGAATCCCGCATCGGGAGCGCCGCCCCGGCCCAAACTCGCTCGCCTTCGGCCTGCGGGTTCCGGTCCCATCGTCCCTACGCGGCCCTGCCGCATCGGTCATGAGCTCTGTGCGCGCAAGTGTGTTCCCAACCCCGCGCCAGGGACCTGTTCGGGCTCTGATGGATGGATCGGAGCCCGATTCTGCGCCAGCTCCGGTCAGCGACCGCGCTTCTCGCGTCCTTGCTGGATTCGATCGGCCAACGACTGGACGTCCCGGTACCAGTTGCCGTCTGCGAAGTGCCACGGGTGGACCACGTCTTGGGCTTCCTGGACGGGGGGGCTCTTGAGCTTCGCCGTCAGGATCGGATTGACCATCTCCCACCGGTAGCTGACCGTGACCTCGGCCGTGTCCTCACCGGTCAGCTCGACGGACTCGATCTGGAATTCGTGGTACGCGATGCTGCCTCTGCCTTGCAGCCACTGCAGCAGAGTCGTTACCGAGCCCGCCGGAAAGTGATACTTGTACGTCCCTTCCCAATCGCCAGCGACTCGCGCGTTCCAGAGCCCTTCGGCCCGCCCTTTCAATAGGGCGAGCTTCTTCTCCTTCGACATCGCCGCAGCACCCACCCGGTCGATCGGCTCCTGCTTCCAGAAGTAGATGCCGCCGGCTTGGAGGCCGATCTCGACGGTCGAGACTTTCTCGTTCGTGTTCAGGTCGAACACGTCGACGGTGCCGTGCTCGCCGCCGATGCCTTCGTTGGAGACGAAGGCGTAGCGGCTGTCCGGCGAGATCACGACGCCGTGGCTGACCTTGCGGGTGGTCGGGATGCGGGCGAGCTCGCGGCCGCCCTCGACGTCCCAGATCCCGATGGCGCCTTCGCTCTTGTAGGTCGCGACGAGCCGCGTGCCGTCGGGGCTGACCTCGACGTTGTAAGGGCCCTTGCCGGTCTCGAAGCGGCGCACGATCTTGAAGGTCTTCAGGTCGACCTCGGCGATCTGATCGGCGCCATTCATGGCGACGTAGACGACCTGCTTAGTCGGGTGAGGATACACCCAAGTCGGCTTCGACTTCGCGTGATGCATGCCCTCGTGACCGGCATGCTCGTCCTGGCCTACGTGACCTTCGTGCTCGGCACCGTGCCCTTGGTGCTCCTTCGCTTGACCGTGCTCTGCGTGCGCGTCGGCGCCGTGGTCGTCATGCCCCTCGTGCTCGGCATGCTCATGCTCGGCCGGGTCGTGGCTCATGTGCGGCGCTACCATCCGCGGCACATTCGCGTCGAGGTCCAGCACTCGTGTGAGACGCATCTCGGCTGCGTCGATCTCGAAGAGCTCGCCGCTCATCATCGCGCACGAGTAATGGAAGCGGCCGTCGGGCGACAGGCGAGAGCCGTGAGGCATCGGACCGGTCGTGACGCGAGCGACCTCGCCCATCTCCTCGGGATCGACGATCGACACCGTGCTCGGGCTCATGTCGCCGTGCAGATCGAAGTTCACGCAGTAGAGCAGACCGGTGGACTTGGAGATCTGCATCGTCGCCGGGAACAGGCCCAGCTCGCACTCGCCGACGACGCGATTGGTCGCCGTGGAGTACTTGTACAGGATGCCGAACGGCTTTCCGTGCGCCATCGTCAGGTACCAATGCTCGCCGTCGGGGCTGACGGTCAAGCCGTGCGGCCCCTCGATCTCGGTCGGCTGATAACCGACGTCGATCTTCTCGGCGACCTCGGCCTTGCCGTCCGCGAAGCGGATCAAGTAGACCTCGTCCGCCGACTCCGCGGTGACGTAGAACCAGTACGCATTCGATTGTGCCCGGGCGCCCGGGGCGGCCCAGAAGGCCGCTCCCAAGGCGATGAGGACGACTGCGATTCTGCGAATCATTGACCGATGCTCCGCTGATCCTTCATCTCGAGCTTCACGGCCCAGAGACCCGAGTTCCAATCCGAGAAGAAGATGTGCCCTTTGTGCGGCTGCGGTCCCCAGGTCATGGGCGCATTGGGCACGACGCCTTCGTGGTCGGTGGGCAAGTACCAGGCGATCTCGCGGCCTTGATGATACAGGTCACCCATCAGGTCACCCGAGATGTCGACCACGCGGACGCCACCGTTGTAATACGCGACATAGAGGAGATCGTCCTCGACCCACAGATTGTGCGTCCCGGCTTCGGGCACCTCGTAGCGCGCGACCTCTTCGGGATTCTCGGGATCGGTGAAGTCGATGAAGTGGATCCAGCCGCGCGGGTAGGTCGGCTTCTCGGTGAGGTTGAGGCCGTAGGGGAACGCTTCGTCGCCGGCGATGATGTAGAACTTGCCGGTGACCTTGTCCTTGTAGGGGAAGGCCGCGTGGTTCCAGCCGCTCGGGTAGGCGTACTCACCGATGCGCACCGGGTTTTCGGGCGTGCCGCCTTTGATGCCGTTGCCGACGTCGACCATCTGCACGCCGTGGCGCCAGTTCGACGAGTAGGCGATGCCGTCCTCGACCCACACGTCGTGGATGGAGTGGCCGTCCTCTTCGAGCTCGAACTTCCCGACGGTGTGCGGGTTCTTCGGATCTTCGATGTTGATGATGTCGTAGCGGCGACCCGCGCTGAGCGCGTAGACGTGATTCCGGTAGATGAACAGGTTGTGCACGCCGCCGGTGAGGTTCTCGTCGTAGGTCGAGATGATCTTCGGCTCGCGCGGATTCTCGACGTCGATCAATACGATGCCATTGCGGCGGTTCGAAGCGCCCTCGCGGCTGATGATGCAGAGGCGACCGTCTTCGGAGACCTTGACGTCATTGACCGTGCGCGCATCGACGCGCACCGAGCTGATGCGCTCGATGTTGGACGGGTCGGTGACGTCCCAGAAGATGGCGTCCCCGTCGGCACCCCAGGTTCCGGTCACGGCATAGTCGCGGCCATCGACGCCTTCCCAGACCCAGAGGTCGGAGGTGTGCACGTCCTGCACCTGGCCGCGACCGATGAGCTCGAGCTTGCCCTCGATGTCCCGCGGGACGATCTTGACGGTGTACCGATCGCTCGCCGTGCCGCAGCTCGCGAGGATCGTGTACTGCCCGGCCTTCTGGGCGACGAAGCGGCCGTCGGCGCGAATCTGTCCGGTGGCGGCGTTGCCCAGCGCGTCGTCGGGCTGCGAGAAGAGGCTGTACTGGATCGGCGCGTTCTCGACGGTTGCGCCGGCCGGCGTCAGCGCCTCGGCTTCGAACTGGAGCACATCACCCGTGCGCGCCAGTCGGGTCGGGCAAGAGAGGACGATCTCGGCCACGGGATTGGCGAGCACTTGACCGCTGAGCTCGGCTTCCTGGCCTTCGGCACTCGCGATGATCGTGAACGAGCCGGGCGCCAGCGCCGTCAGATGGCCGAACGGATCGACCTCGGCCGTCTGGGGCGTCGCCGAACGGAGCGAAACCTCGAGGGCGTCGTGCTCCATGCCACCCTCGAGCACGGCCCGCGTCTCGAGAGTGACCGTGGCACCAGCGTAGATCCGATGCGGCGGTGAGAGGAACTCGATCTTCTCGAGCGGCGGGTAGGCGACCTGGATGGTGATGTTGATCGAGAGTCGCTCGTCGCGAGCGCCGGCCGTCCGGGCCGTGACGCGCGCCTGCCCCGGGCTCTTGGCGGTGACCAGGCCTTCGGGCGTGACGTCGATGAGGTGACGGTCGCGGGTGAAAAAGAAGATCTGGGTGTCCTGCGCGTCTCCTTGCAGATTCGTGACCTTGGCTTCGAGCTGCACCGAGTCGCCGGCCTTCAAGGTCGCCTCACCCGGGGACACCTGGAGCAGCCGGTCCCCCTTCTTGGCGACGACCTGGGCCTGGACGGTCGCCGCGCCGCAAGCCAGCCAGAGGATGGCCAGCCAGGGCAACACTCTTCTCAATGATCGATTCACGGTGGAGCTCCTCCTGAAGTCGGTCGGCGGGAAAGGACCCGGCACTGCCTGCGCAGCGGAAAGCCGTTCGCGGCGATGAGCGCGGTGTCCGTCCTGATGCCGTTTCGAGGTCAGGAGGCAGGAGAGGCGCTCGAACCCCGCGAAGCGCCTCTCAGCTTATACTCGGCACCGCCCGATTGGTAGCGGGGGAGTGGTACCGAGGCCAGGGACATCACCGTCCGAGTGTGGCCTGGATGCCCTTCGTAAAGGCGAGCCCCTTCGAGGCAAAGGGATCGATGAGGACAGTCTGGAGGAACAGGCTCCGGCCGCAGAGCGCGTCGTCGTTGGGAAGCGCGAACGGCAGGCTCAGGCCGCCGCCCGGCGCGAGGGTCCCGATCGTCCAGACGGGCTTTACGAGTAGCGTGCCGCCCCAACGTGTGACGGTCGCGTCCGGCTGCAAACCGATCAAGACCGTCGCTGGAGTCGCGGCGCCGAGCGGGTTCGACACCTGCAAGGAGACGCTCGTGCCGAGGATCGGCTGCGCCGACAAGGCGATGCTCGGAACCGTGCCGCCCGCGCCGGGCCAGCCCGAGCCATACTCCTGCCAGGTCGCGTTGCATGGCGGCGTCACCTCGTAGCGCGCGACGCCATGGGAAGGGGCGCCGTCCGCCTTCGTGATCGCGCCCGAGGCCCAGAGGTGTCCGCGCACCTCGTCGGCGAGGAGGTTCATGACGTAGCTCTCGACGCCGCCGCCGACCGCGACCCAGCTCGAGCCGTTCCACTTCGCCAGCCAATCGTCGGGGCGACCACTGCCCCAGTACATGTCGCCGCCGATGTAGAGCTCGCCTTGGAGGTCGGCGAAGCAGCGCACGGAGAAGCCATCGAACGGCGGACCCGGCCAGGCGAGCCACTGGGATCCGGTCCACCGGGCGAGCAAGGGAGCGCTGAGGCCGCTACCGACGGATTGGAATCGACCGCCGACGAGTAGCTCGCCGTTGTAGGCATAAAGCCGCTCGACGTAGTCGCTCGTGCCACTGCCGACACCTTGGACGGTCTGGCCGTCGTAGACGAGGAGATGGGGTCCGGGACCAGAGAAGCTGTTCAGGCTGCCGCCGATGTAGAGCTGGTCCTGGAAGACCTCGAGGTCATAGACCTGGCCGGCGATCTGGCTGCTGATCGGATTCCAGCTCGTGCCGTTCCACTGGATGACGCCGCCGAGTCCGCCAGCGTAGAGCTGGCCGCGATAGATCTCGAGGACGTCGCCGCCGCGGTCGCCGAGGGGGTGCCAGCTCGTCCCGTCGTATCGTGCGCTGTAGCGGATCGACTGACCGTCGACCTCCTGGAACTTGCCGGTCACGATCAGCTCGCCGTTCCAGACGATCGCATCCTCGATCGCGCGATCGAAGACTCCCATCGGGCTCCAGTCGTTGCCGTCGAAGAACGAGATGTAGGGGCTGTAGGCGCTGCCGGTCTCGAGGAAGTGACCGACCATTACGATGCCGCCGTTCCAGTGCAGGAGCTTGCCACTGCCTCCGCCGAGGCCTCGACCGACCTGCTCGAACCGGATGCCGTCGAAGGCGATCACGTCGTGAGAGACGAGGGCACTGCCCACCGAGAGGTCCGTGCCGCCGACCGTGAACTCGCCGCCGACGATGAGGCGATCGCCGATGACCATCATGTCGATGACCGTCGTGGAGAGGTCCATTCCGGCAACGCCTCCGTTTCCGATCGCCGACCAACGCTGCCCGTCCCAACGCGCGAGGCGGCTGGCCGAGACGTTCGGACCGTCGACGCGGACGAAGTCACCGCCGACGTAGAGCTGGCCTTGGAACTCCTGCAGAGCGTAGACCGCGGCGCTGATCGTCCAGTCCGGAACGCCGCCGCCGAGGGCGTGCCAGCTCGAGCCGTCCCAGCGTGCGATCTTCTCGGCGGCCTGCCCGCCAGCCGTGTGGAAGTTGCCGCCCGCGTAGATCTGGCCCTGGTACTCTTCGAGCGAGAACACGCTCGAGAAGTGATTACCCAGGCCCGAGCCGAGAGGGCTCCAGCTCGTACCGTCCCACGCCGCGATGTTCCAGGCGCTCTGCCCGCCAGCCGTGTCGAACTCGCCGGACGCGATCAACCGATCATCGCTGGTCACGTCGAGCTGCAGGACCTTGGGGTATTGCTGCGACGAAGAGGAGAGGCCGCTGCCCACCTGGTTCCAGCTCGTTCCGTCCCAGCGGGCGATGAGCTGGATCGGCTGCCCACCGGCCGTGTCGAACTGGCCACCCGCGTAGAGCTCGCCTTGGTAGACGGCGAGGTCCCAGACCTCGGCGCCGTCCCAATTCCAGGAGAGGTCGATGCCGGCACCGAGCGGGTGCCAGCGCGTTCCGTCCCAGCGCGCGACGCTCGCCGCCGACTGGCCTCCCGCCAGGAGGAACTGTCCGCCGACGATCAGGTCGCCTTGGTAGGTGGTCGCGCAACGCACCAGCCCGCTGACGCCGGAGCCCAGCTCGTGCCAGATGGTGCCGTCGTAGCGCGCGACGTAGTTCATCACTTGCCCATCGGTCGAGAACTTGTAGTAACCGCCCGCGACGATGTCGCCGTTGTACTCGCCGAGACCGAAGACCCGTCCGTCGACGCCCGGCCGATCGAACTCCTTCGACCAACCCGGTTGGGCGACGGCGGTCGTGGTGAGCAGAGTGAGGGAGAGAAAGGTGAGAGCGATCTGGCGAGACGCTCGTCCCGCCGGCAGTCGGGACCGGATCATGGAAGATTCCTTTCGAAAGCGGTCGCGGTTTCACGGGACTGGTAGGCAGCCCCGGATCGAGATCCGAGGCGAAGGATCCCCGTTGCACGCAGCATGCCGAGTCGGCCGGCATGATGCGTAAGAGCTTAAGAGTGCCGGTGACGTGGGGGATCTGGGGCGTCGAGGATCTCTTTCGCCCTCGAGCCTCGGGGCCTCGATCATTCAGAATCCGGACTCGCGACGCCGAAGCTCGAGAGGCGGAGGAGGAGCGGGGATGGGGCCGATGTGGAACTTCGGGAGAAGGAGCGTGGGTGGCGCCGGCTTTCAGACATCCGGCTGAGAATCGCCGCGCCGGAGCTCGAGCCGCACGCCTGCTGCATTGGCGTCGCGGATCGCTTGCGGCTTGCGGATGGTGATCGCGGCGCGCTCGCAGGGGAAGTGCGCGAGGATCTGCTCGAGCGTCGTCTTCGCGAGGCTCTCGAGGAGACGGTGCCGACTGGTGATGGCGATCTCCTTCGCGAGGGCCGCGACGGCGGCGTAGTCGAGCGCGTCCTGGACATCGTCCGAGGCCGCCGGGGCGGCGATGTCGGCGTCGAGCGCGAGGTCGATGATCAGAGGCTGCGGCGACTGGCGCTCCTCTTGGTAAACCCCCACGATGCACTCGACCCGAAGGCCCTCGATGAAGATCGTCCCGATCACTGCTGTCTCCGATTCGATGCGCTGTCTCTCACGAGGCGGGAGTCTAGCACGAAGGCCAGACGGAGTGCCCAAGCCGAAGCGAGCCGGTGGCGAGGTGTCGCAGCGAAGACCCGACCCCAAGGACGGAGTGCCCAAGCCGAAGCGAGCCGGTGGCGATTTGTCGCAGCGAAGACCCGCCCGAGCGAGCTTGGGCTGGGAAGGGCCGACCCCAAGGAAGGAGTGCCCAAGCCGAAGCGAGCCGGTGGCGATTTGTCGCAGCGAAGACCCGCCCGAGCGAGCTTGGGCTGGGAAGGGCTTGCGAAAGTGGGCCATTTGTGCCGGGAACAGATTGCCAACTTCCAAAGTGGGCCATCTGTGCCGGGAACAGATTGCTCACTTCCAGCGCTCGACGGTGGCTCCGGTTCGTTCGAGGAGCTCCTGGTACCACTGCGTTGCCGCTTCACTTCGCTCGGCCAACCTCAGGCAGCCCCAGACGAGACAGAGCACCCGCGTCGTCGACTCGTCGGTCTTGGTCCGTTGCGCGTCCTTCACGGCGTTGGCGCTCGGGCCTTCGGCGTCGTGGAAGCAGAGCAGCCCGCTGACGTCGATCTCCTGCCCGCTTCGATTGAAGACGTACCGCGACTCGGCGGCGGCCAGGCCGACCCGGAAGGGAGGCCGGGCGCGGTCGAGGTCGACGACGCTGATGGGCAGGCCGCTGGCGAGGGAGACGGCGTTGCAGACGTCGACGGCGAGGTTGATGGAGCCGAGGGAACCTTCAGAGGAAGCTTTGAGGAGATACTCGCTGGCCGGCTTGCCGCGCCCCGTCGGCTTGTAGCCGCCGTGGCGCAAGAGGTCGCGGACAGCGGCGCGCACCTCGTCGCTCGGCGACATCGGGGCACCGCGTCCGGCGAGCAGCTCGGTCAGCCAGGGATGGGAAGCCGCCTCTCCGAGGGGGCGCGGCCAGGCGGCCGTCAGGGCACCTAGCCGGAGGTCGGGATGATCGTCGAGTGTGAGGTTCAAGGGCATCGGTCCTTTGAGGTGTGCTGGGAGGCCGGATGATAAGTGCGTCGAACCAGGGAAAAAAGGACCTCAGCTCGCGTTCCGGCCCAAGCTCGCTCGCTTGCGGCCCTCATCGACACGCGAAGTCGCGGCTCGCGGAGACCCGGACTTCAAAGTTGAAAGTTGAATGTCGAGCCGTTGGACGTTCTGCAAAGCCCGGCTTGCCGAGAGGCAGAGCCGCGAGAACTTCAGAGTTGAGAGTTGAACCATTGGACGTTCTGCAAAGCCTGGCTTGAAACCACTGGGAGCGCGGGCGTCCCGCCCGCATCGGGCCGCGCAGCGGCCGATCCACCAAAGTGCGAGCCTTACAGGCTTGGCGATGCCAGATGAGTAAGGGACGATCCGACCTGCTCGCCAGTCAGGGCGTCGGAACGTTCCCTCGCATTCGTCTGCGGGATCCGGTCCCGTCGTCCCTCACGAAGCCCCGCTGAATCGATCATGTGCTT
>JAVJTD010000148.1:0-4528 GCA_040219065.1 Planctomycetota bacterium | reverse complement strand
CCGATCTGTAAGCGTGCCCGAAACCCAGGCCTTCGGCCTGGGCTACACGCTGTCGGGCCTTCGGCCCTTGGCACCCAGGCCTTCGGCCTGGGCGAGGTCTTCCAAATGGCCAAACCCCTGGGGCCGAAGGTCCCGCCCAGGGCGTCAGCCCTGGCTTGGCCGGTGGAGCAGCGCCCTTCGCCAGCGTGACCATTCGGCGTCGTCTCTCAGCTCCACCGAGCGGCTCTCTCGGATCACGCCCAGCTTCTCGAGCAGTCCACTCCAACCGACGTCGCTTCCCTGCGCGCCATACTTGGCCCACAACTGCTGAGCGATGGGCTCGCCGATGCCGCGGTCGATGGCTTGAAGGATCTTCTCCAAGGACCTCACACGATGGATGACGCGCATGTCTTCGGAGATGAGCTGACGTATCCCGTCTTCGATCCCCTTGCGCCCACCGGTGCGGCGCCTCGCCTCGAGGTCGACGAGGAGGCAGAAGAGCGCGCCGCCCCAGTAGCGGTCGTCGATGCCGCGGCCGTTGGCGATGCCGCGTCGCTCGAGAGCGCGCAAGCCGCGAGGCATGTTGTCCGTCAGCTCTTCCCAAAGAGCCGCCTCGCTCATCCAGCCGGCGCGGGCGCGCAGCAGCGGCTCCTGGTAGGTGGCGAGGCCCTCGTCCAGCCAGGCCGCGACATCGCCGGTCATCGGGAAGCCCAAATGCAGGAGCTCGTGAAGGAACTGCCATTCGCCTCGGAAGTCTTCCTCGCGCGTACGGCTTCCGACCCACAAGCACACCGTCGGAACCGAGCTCGGTAGGACCTTGCCGAACGAGACGCCGCGGCGGCGCCCTGAGGGCAGCACCACGATCAGCGCACGCTCCACGGGAAAGCCGCCCCAGAGATCGCAGACCAGCTCGAGGAGATCCTGGGTCCAGCTCACGTACCCGTCGAAGGGTGTCGTCAGTCGGCCTGGCATGAGCGCGATCTCGACCTCGCTGTTCCCCGAGCCCAGGCTCGGGTGGCTCGGTAGGCTCACGCGGCGCTGCGCGACGCTTCCGAGGGCGAGGTAGATGGAGCGGTGCAGGTCGCGGCTGCGGACGAGCAAACCATCACCGTGGCGAGTGGCACCGGCCGCGATGGGGACCTCGGGGTCGAGGACGATCTCGACCGGGATGTCTCCTGAGGCGCCGGTCGGTCGGAGCAGCCAGCTCGCCCAGGATGTCAGGATCGCATCTCCCTGCTGCAATCCGCGATCGATGTCGCGACGGCTGCCGAGCAGAGCGCCGAGCTCGACCTCGTATTGAATCTTGCCGCCAGCGATGATATCGGCCTGTGCGAGCCAGCTTCCGTCATGAAAACTGAGAGGGCGATCGAGACCGTCGCGCACCGAGACCAAGCTGGCCGAGACCTCGTTGTCGGCGGTCTCCAACCGGACCGGAGTGGTCGATCGAAGCTCGGCCGTGACTTCGAGTAGCCAGCGATCGGCATCGGCGACGCGAATCCGATAGCGCCAGGGTCCCTCGTCCCTCGGCGAGAAGAGGCTGCAAGTAGACGTCAGCGCGAGCAGGATCAGCGCGGCGGCGGTTCGCCAGACGAGTTTCGCGAGCGGCATGAGGGTCCTTCGGTTGCGGCAGGGCCCGGTGAGGCCAATGTATCGGCTGCGCCGCTAGGTGCAATGCTGGCTCACGTGAGAAGGCAGATGACTTCTCGGCGGATCGTGCCAAAATGTGCGCCGATCCCTCATCCGCCCCCATCGTCCCAGTCCATCCAGGGGAGGCTTTCGTGCCCTCGCATCTGCAGCGTCCGACCGTCCCGCTGGTGGCCCTCGTGCTCATCCTCACCACAGCGGCCTGCTCGACCTATGAGTTCGCGAATGCGCGTCGGGCCGATGGAAGCTGGGACCTCGAGCGGCTGCGAGCCGATCTCGAGGCTTCGGGCGAGGAGCGTCTCATCGAGCGGACCTGGATCCCGCTGATCTATCTCGACGTGACGCGCTTCGAGGCGACGGGAGAGGACTTCCCCAGCGGATATCGTGTCTTCCACGGCACGGCCTACGGTCCGCTCCTCTTCTGCGCGTCGGACGAGGACCGGTTCTACGACGAGAAGGACCGGGAGCTGGAGACTTGGAGCCGGTGGGGCGTGGCCTGGGGAATCGTCCGCGAGCGAACCACCGAGATCCCGCTGCCGCGTTGGCGCCGCATCGAGCGCACGACCGACGTCTTGCTCGGCATCTTCGGTGGGGTGGTGACACGATACGACTCGGTGGAGCGCCCGCGTCCGAGCTCGGACATGCCGGAAGAGGGCGACTCGAACTGACGAGGCCGTCGACCGACTGAACGAGCGAGATCATCGCGACCGGGAGCATACCGGTTCGCTCACTCGAACTGACGAGGCCGTCGACCGACTGAACGAGGCTCGCGCGTAGCGAGGCTTTCGTGAAGCCTCGCTACGCATCGCGCTCACTGAGAGTCGTCGATCTTCTTGCCGGTGCGGTCGAGCGATTGAGCGAGGTCATCCAGGGCCTGGGAGAGCGATCGAGACCATTCGGCGGCGTTCTCGCGGCCCTTGTCTCCCAGCTCGGACATCTTGGCCTTGACCTTCTCCATCTTCTCTTCGAGCTTCGAGCGAGCTTCGGCGAGCTCGGCTTTCGCCTCTTCGCTCTTCTGCTCGGCCTTCGTCGACAAATCGTCGAACTCGTCCTCGAGGGACTCCCAACGACGTGTGGCGTCGTTCTTGAACTTCTCCCACTTCGCTTCGGTCCACTCGCCGGTCGCATCGACGGCCTCTTCGATCTCTCTCGAGGCGTTCTCACCCTCGTCGGTCTTCGGCTCACAAGCAGGGAGTGTGAACAGGAATGTCAGCAGTGAGACGATCATCAACATTCGCGGGAACATGGGTTCTTCTCCAGATGGTGACAGCTCGAGCATTGCCGGAACGTGATCGGACCGCGGATCGACTCAGGGATGCGCGCGGCGCTTTCCCATGATGAAGCTCAGCACCAAGAGCACCAAGAAGACGAAGAACAGGATCTTGGCGATTCCGGCGAAGGCCGAGGCGATGCCGGCGAAGCCGAAGACGAACGCGACGAGCGCAAAGACGAGAAACGCGATGGTCCAACCCAACATGTGAGGATCTCCTCAAACTTTCACTTGTGTATTGACCGAGCCGCGTTCAGCGGCTCGCGGATCGAAGCTGACGAACTTGCTTCTTGGCGAGACGAATGGCGGCGAGCTGCCGGTGGAGCATGTCACTGATGGCGCTACCCGGCGAGCTGCGAAGCGTGTCCTCGTATGCCTCACAGATAGAGGCTTCGCCGCGCTCGACCTCGGCCAGGACCGCCGCTTGCCGGTTCGGCTGGATGTTCGCACGCAGGTGGAGCCACCAACGATGCACGCGACCCTGCCAGCTCCCGTCCGATCGGACGCGATCTCCACTCAGTGCCGCAAGGGCCGACAGCTCTGAGGCGAGCTCACGTCGCTCTTGACCGAAACGCCTGAGCTTGTCGTCGATTGGAGCCGAGACGAGGTCAGCGGCTTTCTCGAAGCCGGCCGCGCTATCGTTGTTGATCTCGATGAGATCCTGGATGCGATCCAAGGTCTCCTTGTTCAAGGCGGTCTTGGCTTCCACGCGTCTCCTCCTTTCAGGCCGGGGGTGACCGATGCGGCGAGAGACCGGCGCGAGGTGATCACGGTCCTCGTCGCGGTCGGCCTTCCGCGATTGCAGCTCCCGTGCCAGGGGCCAAGGCGCCCGGCCGCAATGAGCGGTCGGCCCGTGGAGACGGGAACGAACACCGCTCGCCTTGCTTGGATCGCAGTCCGAGCCCGCCGGTGCGGTCGGAAATCCTGCCGCCGAATCTCCGCCGCCCGCCTTCCGATCCCGGAGCGCCATCGCATGTTATGCTGTGCCGATCGGTGATGCCCCACCGTCGCACCCAGAGCAGGAGATGTGATGAGCTCACGGCTCTGGCGAGAGATCCTGATCATCTGGATGCTCTTCGCCGTCAGCGACCTCCGCGCTCGTCCCGAAGAGGATGAGCCGACGATCGGCGTGCTGTTCTGGCATCAATCTCCCAACGACTTCGTCGCTTTCGAAGGGATCCGATCGGGCTTCGAGAGCGCGGGACGGGAGCCGACCTTCTTCGCGCGTCAGGCGAGCTCGAGCGAGGACGCCGCGCACCGAATCCTCGACGAGTTTCGAGCTCGCCGAGTCGACCTCGTCTTCGCCATGGGAACCCAAGCCTCGCTTCTCGCCAAGGAGCGTCTCGAGGACATCCCGATCGTCTTCACGGCCGTCACCAATCCGGTCGAGTCGGGCGTGGTGCCTTCCTGGGAAGGCTCGAAGAGGAACCTCGCCGGTAACAGCAACTGGATCGGGCCCGACAAGATCCTGCCCGTCTTTCGAATGGCCGTGCCGCGCCTGAGCCGGCTGGGTGTCTTGCGCTCGGAGAAGGCCGGGTTGGTCAGCGAGGCCGAGCTCCGAGGTGTCCGCGACTACCTCGCCGCGCAGGAAAAGCCGCCGGTGGTCATCGTCGAGGAGGTCGTCGCAGCGACGGA
>JAVJTD010000147.1:0-18355 GCA_040219065.1 Planctomycetota bacterium | reverse complement strand
GAGCACCAACTCGGCATCGGTGTCGTCACCGAGCTCGACGAGGAGGTCGGCGCAGCGTGCGCGCACGAGCGGGCGGCCGGTCTCGAGACCTTCGACCAAGGCCGCATGTGCTTCAGCAGGCGGCGCATTCAGCAAGGCGAGCCGCGCTCGACTGACGGCTTCGAAGCGCCCGCTCTCCAGCCGCTCGATCCAGACGGACAGGTCCTCTGTGGCCGCGGCGAGCGTGAGCAGCAGGCAGGCGACTGCCCCGATCATCGATCGGCCTCGCCGTCCGGCGCAGGCGTCCTTCCGACGAGAGGGTCGTTGATCTGGCGCCACCAGTTGAGCCAACGCTTCTCTTCCAGCGAGAAGCGTCGCCCGGTGATCTGCCTGAGTGCGACCATGATGGCGAATCGTCTGCGCAACGACTCGCTGCGGGACAGAGTCGCGATCAACATCTCGGCCGCGGCCCGAATGTCCTGAGGCGGCATCAGCGTGGAGGTCACCAAGACGTGTGGATCCGTTCGCCGGTCCTCGATCGAGAGCGCCTGCTGGAGCCTCGCCAGAGGATCGGGAATGATGTCGCGATAACCTCGAAGGTAGGCGTTGAACGCGGCCGGCGCGAACTCGATCTCGTGTGCCGGGTGCCAGACCTTCCCAAGCTCGATCGAGGTCGCGAGCAGCCGTGCCTTCATGACGTATTCCCGCACCAGGAACGGCGGGCTCTCGGCGATCGGAACGTCGAGAAGACGCTCCCAGCGTTGCCCCGGCTTCAGGACGATGTCTCCTTCGAGCTCCTCGATCTGCTGCCAGCTCTCACCGACCTCGGAGCCGTAGGGATCGTGCTCGGTGTACCGGCCCTCGATCACCAGGCGACTCGACTCGCTGCGACCTAGCCAGCCGAAGGGAAAGGCATCGACACCCGCCGATATTCGCACGAGCTGATCGCCGCCGTTCTCGAGCACGAGCAGACCGCGCGCCGTCTCCCCTGCTTCGAAGTCGAACTCTCGCACGGCGATCCAAGCGCTCAAGCCGAGATCGTCCAACTCGGACTGCCGGCGCAGGTTGCCGCGTAGCTCGCGCACCTCGGGGGCGTCGGGTCCAGTTGGACCGCGATCACAAGCCGCCTCGAGCTTCTCGAGCGCACCCGCAGGATCGCCAGCGACGATCAGAGCCTTCGCGGCCGCCAGCGCCGCGGTCGTCTCGGGCTCACTCAGCGTCTCCCGGCGACTCGGCGCATTCAAGGTGCCGCGACCCGTGAGAGCCCGATCGAGCCGTGAACCTTGCCCACCGGATCCGGCGCAGCTCACACAGGCCAGCAGGACCGCGGCCGACAGGAGACTCGCACCGTGAGGGAATGCCATCAGTTCTCGACCTTTCTGATTCGACGCCACGGGCTCTGAGGGATCTCACTGTTCGCGTTCGATCAGAGCATCTCGAATCGCCCATTTCAACCGAGCCGAACATCGGAGTGCCAAAGTCGAAAGGAGCCGGTGACCGACTCTGTCGGTGAGAGCGGATCTGAAACCACTGGGAACGCGGGCGTCCCGCCCGCTTGGATCGCGGAACAGGCTCGCTGCTCCAGTAGGTTCACGACGCCCCCCCGGCCCAAGCTCGCTCGAGCAGAGCCCTCGCCGACAGACTCGGTCTTTGACTCGCTCGACTTGGGCACTCCATCGCCCTCGCCCTCAGGCCCAGTTTCACCACTGTATGCTCCGCCGGTCCGCCGGCGGGGGCACGCCTGATCCTGAAACTAATCCCGTCGTCATTCGGACCGCCGGCTTCAGCCGGTCTCGGTGTCCTCCATCCCGGCCGCGTTCGAGCGATCCGGCGCAAGGTAACGTCTCCGTGGCCCGATGCTACGGGGCGATCGGACCGCCAGGAGCGACGGCGCTCGCGAGAGCGCTTCCCAGGATCTTGGCCCGAAACGAAAGCGGGGCCGAGGCTCACTCGAGCCTCGGCCCCGCCGATTCGATTCATCGAAGATCAGGTCGGATCAGCTTTCGCCGTCCTTCTTCTCCTCGTCACTCGGAGTCTCCTCGGAGGAAGCCTCCTCGGTCGGGGCTTCTTCTTTGGGAGCCTCTTCGGCGGCCGGAGCCTCTTCAGCAGCCGGGGCCTCTTCGGCGGCCGGAGCCTCTTCGGCAGCCGGGGCCTCAGGAGCCGGGGCCTCTTCGGCGGCCGGGGCCTCAGTAGCAGGGGCCTCGGCGGCCGGAGCTTCTTCAGTGGCGGTGGCCGATTCCGAGGATCCGTCCTCCTCCTCGTCGCTGGTGCGCTCGGCTTCTTCCGCCAGGGCGGCTTCGATGGCCGCCTGGCGGTTGGCTGCCGACTGCTCGGCCGCCGCGATCTCCTCTTCGGGGAGCGCGCCGCCACCGAGATTACCGGTACCACCTCGGACGAGGCTGAGGCCGATCTTCCGCTCGTTGGGATCGACGCGGAGGATCTTCACCTCGATCTTGTCGCCGACCTGGACCACCTCGTCGGGAGACTCGACCTTGTCGTCGGAGAGCTCGGAGATGTGGAGCAAGCCTTCGAGGTCGTTCTCGAGGAGGACGAACACGCCGAAGTTGGTGATCTTCGTGACCTCACCGATGACCTGGTCACCGATGCGGTAGCGGTTCGGGATCTCCTCTTCCCACGGATCCTCGGTGAGCTGCTTGAGACCGAGCGCGACGCGGCGCTTCTCACGATCGACCGACAGCACGACGGCGTCGATCTCATCGCCCTTCTTGAGCACCTCGGAGGGGTGGTTGACCTTCTTCGTCCACGACATGTCCGAGACGTGCAGCAGGCCGTCGATGCCCTCTTCGATCTCGACGAAGGCACCGTAGTTGGTGAGGTTCCGCACCTTGCCGTGGATGACGGTGCCGGGCGGGTACTTGCCCTCGACCTGGTCCCAGGGATTCGCCTCGGTCTGCTTGATACCGAGGGAGATCTCCTGCTTCTCCTTGTTGATGTCGAGCACCATCACATCGACCATGTCGCCGATGCCGAGCATCTCGCTCGGGTGGTTGACGCGGCGCGTCCAAGACATCTCGCTGATGTGCACCAGGCCTTCGATGCCGTCCTCGAGCTTGACGAAGGCACCGTAGCTCATGATGTTCACGACCTCGCCCTTGACCACCGAGCTGACCGGGTACTTGTCCTCGACGGTCTTCCAGGGAGAGTCGCTCTTCTGCTTGAGACCGAGGGCGATGCGCTCACGCTCGCGGTCGATCTTGAGGATCTTGACCTCGATCTCATCGTCGATGTTGACCATCTCCGAGGGATGCGAGATACGGCCCCAGGACATGTCGGTGATGTGGAGCAAGCCGTCGATGCCGCCGAGGTCGACGAACGCACCGAAGTCGGCGATGTTCTTGACGACACCCTTGCGGATCTGACCCTCGACGATCTCGGCGAGGAGCCTCTCCTTCTGACGCTCGCGCTCCTCTTCGATGAGCTTCCGGCGCGAGACGACGATGTTCATCCGGGACTCGTCGATCTTGATGATGCGGCACTCGAGCTCCTGCCCGATGTAATCCGCGATGTCGCCGGTGCGGCGCACCGAGATCTGCGAGGCCGGCAAGAACACCGGGACACCGATGTCCACGAGCAAGCCGCCCTTGATCTTCCGAGTCGCGATCCCGCGCACCACGTCGCCTTCGGCGTGCGTCGAGATGACCTTCTCCCAGCCGCGGATGCGATCCGCACGACGCTTGGAGAGGAGCAGCATGCCCGACTCGTCGTCGATCGATTCGAGCAGGACGTCGACCATGTCACCCACGCTGAGCTCGACCGACTCGTCGAACTCGCTCATCGGGATGATGCCCTCGGCCTTGTAACCGACGTCGATCACGACATCGTCGCCGATGATGTTCACGACCTTGCCCGGCAGGATCGAGTCCATCTCGAAGTTCTTGACCGAGTCCTCGTAGGACTGCTTGAGGCCCTGCTCCCCGGTCTCGCCCATGGCGTCCGAGACGAGACGATCCAGCTCGTCGGGGGCCAGGTCGAACTTCTTCAGTAACAGCTTGCTCTTCATACCGTATCGAATTCCTTTCAGGCCCTGCACCCTGCAGGAACCTCGCGCTCTCTCGGACCGACGCTCACCGCGAGCATCGACCCGGCCGCCGGTGGGCGGATACGCTCCGTGGGCCTGCTTCAGGCCACGATGCCTAGCCTCCAGGGCTCGCATCCCCCGGCCGCTGCCAATTGGAAGCCGTGCATTATTCCGTCGGGCTGTTGGCCTTGCAAGACGATTCGACGGGCTCCGCGGCCTTCTCCGTGAGATCATCTCCCGCTGGTAGCGGCTTGCCCGCCAGATCGGCGACTCGGCGCCGCACTTCCTCGGCGAATGCCTGGCGAGAGACGCCATCCGGAACCCACATCGGCTCGCCGACGACGGTCTCGATCCGCCGGAAGAGGCGCGGAAGCGTCTGATGCCGCGACCAGACCTCGAAGCCGCCATGCACGCCCACGGGCAAAACCCGCACGCCCGCGTCCTGCGCCATCTTCACGAAGCCGTTGCGGAACTTCCCCACCTCTCCCGACGCGCTCCGCGTGCCCTCGGGGAACATCACGACCGTTCGGCCGGACTTCAAGGTGTCGATGACGTTCTGCAGCGCCTCTCGATCCAGGCCGCCTCGCTGCACCGGTATCGCGTGCACCTTGCGCAAGATCTTCCCCCACAGGCCGACGAACAAGGTGTCTCGGGCCAGGAACCAGCACGGACGCTCCCAAACCGAGCAGCCGACGATGATCGGGTCCCAGAACGTCGTGTGATTGGCGACGACCAAGAAGCCTTCGTCCAAAGACAGACTCGGACGCGGCTGACGCGTCCGCATCCCATTGAAGACTCGGAGGAACGACCAGAGCAGGAGCCGGGCGACGTAGAAGAGCCATGTGCCTCGCACCTTGCCGTTGTCACTCACTGCTCGCTCCCGGTCGGTGTCAGCGGTCGCGCTCCTCCTCGAGCCGCTCCCATGCGGCCCGGATCTCCTCGTCGTTCGGCGCTTCCTCCCGCGCGAACCCGAGAAAGGACTCCGCTTCCTCGTACTGTTCCAGCTCGAGATAGGCAAGCCCCAAGGCCTTGGCGATGCGCAGATCGGTCCCTCGCGCCCAGACCTCCTCGAGCAGGTCCTTCGCCTCTCGCCAGCGCCCCGCCTCCCCCAAGGACCTCGCCAGCTCTGCCTTCAATGCGGCGACCTGATCGGACTCGGGCTCGCCCGCCAGCGCGAGTGCCAGGGACAACTCCTCGGCCGCGCCTTCGGGGTCGAGGATCTCGGCATACGTTCGGCCCAGCGCCAGATGCATCCCGAAGGAGCTCGGTCGCAGTGATGACACCTCCTCCAGCCAAGGCACCAAGATCTCGTACTGGTCCTTCTCGAGGAGGAAGCGCGCCACCTCGATGCAGAGCTCACCGAGTGGCTCGCAATCCGGATCGCGGCTCAGGCCTTCGGCCCAAGCCTCCAGCTCGGACGCGTGGAACGTGATCCGCTCGAGCTCGTCCTGTACCATCTCGCGCCGGACCTGCGACTCGGCGTGCCGGGCGAGGCCTTCGAAGAGGCCTTCCGCCGCGCCGCTGAGCTTCAAAGACTCTCGGAGCGCCCGCAACGTCGCCGCGCGCGGATACGGAGTCATCGGGACGTGCATCTCGTAGCCCCATTCGAGCAGTGGCCGGTTCCAGCTCGGCGTCGGTCCGTCGATCACGACGAGCTCCCTGACCGCACCGCGCGCGAGGACGTGATCCGCGGCGAAGTCCGCCGGCAGCTCACGCCCGCCGATCTGGAGCCCGATCAACGGCCCGGCGAACCGGTCCTGAAGTATCCAAAGCGTCGCATCCGGGAACACGTTCTTCCAACCGGTCAAGAGCGAGCGGAGACCTTCTGAGCGGAAGCTCCGAGCGTCACTCCAGACCCAGAGGACGGCTTCCTCTGGCAGCTCGCTCTTCCAGTAGCGAAGGAGTCCCGGCGTTCGATCCAGCGAGGTCCCCGAGCCATGATGGCCGGACACGAACACCGCGGGCCGAGGATCCTCGATTCGTATGAACTGCATCATCGATTGCCCGGAACGCCAATGGAGCTCGTCCGAAGGCTCTGGCAGTGGAACCGGGTCGATCCCGACATGGATTCGTCGCGACTCACCGATGACGCGCCAGTGCGCTGCCGTCAGGCTGCCATCGACTTCGAGCGGCTGCTCGGAACCCAAGGCAGCCCATGGGAGTCGCACCTCGAGCTCCTCGAGAGGGCCCCAGGCACTGTCCCGACCGATGATCTCTCCTCGCCATGTCCGGAAGGCCTGGTGCTCCAACCAACCGCGCGCCCGACGTAACGCCGCAATGCCGAGCGGGTAGGCAGTGGCGACCTCGACGGTCTCGAGAGGACGCTTTGGCGTCATCTCCCAGGCGAACGATGGCTTCCCGTCTCCGGATTCGTTCAGGAACGGCACGAGGAGAAGAGAAGCCAAGCAAATGCCCAGCACGAACCCACTGAGTGCGAGGCCGGGATCCCACGGCGAGACCCTTCGGAACTGCGCGAGCCCCAGACCCCAGACGACCAATGGGAATCCGGCGAGTATCCACAGGGCTGCCGCTGCGGCGAGCTCGAACACGGCGGGCTCGGCATCGTCGCCGACCTGCCACGGAGCACCCACCGCGCTCGGCGCCGAGACGAGGAGCATCCGTGCCGAGGACCACAGAGCGAATGCAAGCAGCGGCCAACAGGCGAATAGCCATCGCGGCGAGATCAGCCGAGCCAGGCGATCACCCAGCAGCCAGCCCGCGCCCACGGCGATCAGAGCGGCCAGGACGAGCACCCGCGTGATGGACGCGTGACTGGGGACGTGCTCGAGGATCCCGATTCCCAGCACCGAGAGGGAGACGCCCCCGATCAGGCTCCAGAGTGAGTGGAGAACACCTTCGGACAGTGAGGTCGTCCACTCACGAATGCGGATCTGACCGGCGCGAGTAGACGTCCACTCGATGAGGATCCAAGCCAGGAACGCGGCCGTCACGGACTGGAGCCACCCGAACCGGGGAACGGCGAGCCAGGCCAAGACGACGTGTCCGAGGATTGCACCCAGCAGCAGCCAAAGGGGCCGTCCCCGTCGCGCCAGGAGCCAAGAGAGGATCACCATGCCCGGCATCAGCAGGAAGGGCATCCAGGTCATCCAATCGACAAGACCGCCGAAGGCAGATCCCCCAGCGCTCTCCTGCCACATCAGAATGGCCGGCCAGAGTCCGATCGCGCCAAAGAGCAGGCGCCGCCGCCCGGCGCGCAGGACCTTCCCTCGCCCCGCTCGCCAACGCAAGAAGCTCGGATAGAGGCTGGCTGCGATCGCGACGGGCGCGCTGAAGCGGGCTTCGACACCGGACGCGATGGCGAGGGCCCAGAGGGACTCGACGATCGCGATGGCGTAGAAGCCGCGCGCCAACGAGCGAACGATGTCTCGAGACGAGGATTCCGAATCGGACACGGATGGCCTCAAGGAGTGGATGGAGCTCCGAAGCAGGTCGAGCAACGCCCCGGCGAAGTCCCGGCTTCAGCCAGACGAGAACATCATGCAGCCTGGAAGCCCCTCAGGAAAGCCAGGGACGCGGCTCACTCGACGATCGTTGGCATGCAGTCTCTCACCCAGCACTGACCAAATGACCGTTTGCCGCCAACCAAGGAAGCGAGCCGCCCCGAGAGGCGGCTCGCCAGCTTCAATTGCTCATCCGATCAAAAGATCAGAAGAGGATGTCGGTCGACTTCACGGCCGAAGCGCGCCAGATGACGCCGCCCGAGATGGTCTCTCCGGTGACGATCTGGCTGTAGAACTTCAAGCCACCGAAGCCGGACGGCATCGTGATCGACGTGCCGCCCAGGCCCAGCGGGTCGAGGAATCCCGACGCCGTGATGACGAAGCCGCTCAGAACCTGGTTGCCCTGGAAGTTGAACGTCTGCCCGGTGAGGTTGAGGAGCAGGAAGTAGGCGTGGCCGCTGCCGCCACCCCAGCTCTGGTTGAAGTTCGCGTTCGTCCAGGTCTGGCCCGGCTGCGAGAGCTTCGGCGGATCGGTCTCGGTGTAGGTCAACGGTGAGGCGTTGCTCGTACCGAGGTTGTTCGTGCAGGTCACGTTCACCGAGCCGAACGCGGTGCCCTGCGGCGCCGCGAACGTGATCGTCGAGTCATCGACGACCGAGAACTGCCCCGGCACCAGCGTGGTGCCGCCGACGTCGACTTGACTGACCTGGAGGAGCTCCGAGCCCGAGATCGTCACCACGCCGCCCTGGAACAGCGTCACGCTGCTCGGCGACAAGTTGTTGATCACCGGCGGTCCCGGCGGCGAGAAGTCGATCGGGAACGGGTTGGAGAGACGGCTGCTCGGCTCCCAAACCAACACGTTGCCCGACTGCGCCTCGGCCGGAACCGTCACGGCGACGCGCGTGCCACCCGACGTGCTCGACGCGCCGAAGACGACACCGGGCATGTTGATGTTGATCGAGGTGTCGGCCGTGAACTTCACATTGACCGTCGAATCGAAGCCTGACCCGACGAGGGTGATCGTCCCGCCCGGCGTGATGTTGCCCTCGATGCTGGTGATGGTCGGCTTGCCCGCGCTGATCGAGCCGTAGATCGCCTGGAGCCCGCTCGCATCGTCGGGCTGGATCGTGCGCTCCTCTTCACCGCGGTTGCAGACCGAGGGGCACATCGTCGACTGCGAGTTGCACGAGCCGGTGCAGTTGCCCGACTGCGTATGATCGAGGCCGAGCGCATGTCCCAGCTCGTGGGCACCGATACCTTCAAGGTCCATCAAGGTACCCGGGCTACCCGGACCATCGCTCCAGACCCAATTCTCACAGAACTTGATGGTCCAGCCATTCGAGATCGGACCTTGCATGTAGGCGAGGACACCGCCCGAGCAGGTGTCTCCGGAAGGACGACCGGCGCAGACGTTCGAGTTGATGGTGCCGGCACCACCGGTCGCGCCCTGGAAGTCGAAGTCGAAGTTCTTCGCCGCGTTCGGATTCGAGGACGCCCAGGCGAACCCGGCCTTCCAGATCGCCTGCACCGCGCCGTAGCCGTCGGGGAAGCTCGCGTCGTAGACCGTGTTGTCGTTGGCGGTCCCGTCCTCGAAGTTGTTGAAGACGCGGAAGTCACGCTGATAGCCATTGTTCGAGGTCGACACGCCCAAAGAGCCACCGAGCAGGTTGTAAGCCTGAACGAGACCCGGGCCCGCGATCAGCGCCGCGAGCGTCGCCGCGACGAGGACGCCGAGGATCTTGCCACTGTTCTTCTTCATGACCGGCTCCCTCATCGCTTCTCGAGGAGGCGGCGGACCTGGGCGCGGGCGTCACCCAACGTCACGTTGTTCTCGAAGGCAAAGCCCTCGCCTTTGCCCTGCACGAGCTCGCGGTTGCCGCGCCGGCTCTGGATCGTCGCGACCCGGTAGCATTCGGCGTAGGAGTCGAGCTGGTAGATCCCTTCACCAAAGGTCCTTTGCCCGAACTCGCGCTCGGCGAGGAAGACGAGCAAACGTTGGCCGACCTGCATGTCGTCGCTCGAGGGCGTGATGGTCGCCCGCTCGGCGCCCGGCGTCACGCCACCGCGGAAGTAGAAGCGGACCAGGCCCTTGGTCTTGCCCGAGCGCCAGGCCTCCTCGATCCGGAAGTCGACGAGCGTCCACAGCGCCTCATCACCGGCCGAATCCGTCGCCCACACTTCCTCGAGCTTCTCGATCGTTCCGACGACGATGTCGTCGCCGGCGAGCTGGAGCTGCTTCTCCAAGTCGCGCGGAATCACGCAGCCGAGCGCGACCGGTACCGCGATCGCCGCCACGACGAGCGCACCCAGCGCCCAGGCCAACGGCGTTCTCAATGGTGAAACTGTCATCTCCCAAACCTCCTCATGGTTTTCTGCGGGATTTCAGGCTCAGGCACCTCGTCCGGTGGCAGGCAGGCTCCAGGGGATGCGGCACCAGGATGTAGGACGGGGCCTCCCGGCACCGATGTTCCAACCCAGGGCAGGGTCGCACGGCGCAGAGCAAGCCCTTGAGCACTTGTAACCGGGCACGCCTCCCATCGTTCCGCGATTATCCGACGGCGCAAGCGATGCAAGAACGCCAATCGTGAACCGCTGGCACCCAGCCCGTATAATGAGCGCCCCGTGCCGGTGGCGGTGCGGCCGCACTCTCCTCCTCGTTACAGGAGCTCGCTCCGATGCCCGAACGGGATGTGCTGACGGTCACCCTGATGGTGCTCGTCGTGCTCGGCTTCTTCATCTCGGTCCTGCTCTTCTACCTGCGCGGCCGCAGCCTCGAGGACTCCTTGCGCCGGATCGAGACGTCCCTCAAGGAGATGCCCGAGATCCGCACGCTCTCCGAGAAGATCTCCAACCTCGATTACGTGCTGCGCCAGATTGACTTCTCCGAGGCCGAGACCCACCTCGCCGAGCTCAAGGCCATCGCCGCCCGGGTCGAGATCGCCCTGGCGGATGCCGGCCCTCGCTACGAGGCCGTGGCGCCGGTGGTCACCAGCGGCAGCGAACGCCTCGTGGACCTGGTCGAGCGGAAGCTGTACAACCTCGGCTACGAGTCGGTCGTCATCGTCTCGAATCTCCAGGACCTCGAAAAGGAGCCCTGGGAGATCCACGTCGAGGCCACTCGCCGCGGCGGCGCCTTCAAGGGCTACCTCAAGATCCAGAACGGCTCGGTCCAAGAGGTTCGGCTCCTACCGGCGCTCGAGATGTTCCCCTGAGCCCCACCGGGCCCACTCCCACGAGCACCGAGGAAGAAGCGGAGTTCCATGTCGGATCAGGTCTACATCGAGGATCTCGGTCAGCACGTCGACACCGAAGTCACCCTCAAGGGCTGGCTCTACAACAAGCGCTCGAAGGGCAAGCTGCACTTCCTCCTGGTGCGCGACGGCACCGGCATCGCCCAGTGCGTCGTCTTCAAGGGCGACGTCACAGAGGAGGTGTTCGAGACAGCCGGCAACCTGAGCCAAGAGGCCTCGGTCATCGTCACCGGCAAAGTCCGCGCCGACGAGCGCGCCCCCGGCGGCTACGAGCTCGGCCTCTCGAATGTGCAGCTCGTGAGCGCGCCCACCGAGGAGTACCCGATCCAGCCGCAGGAGCACGGCACGGGCTTCCTCATGGACCACCGTCACCTCTGGCTGCGCTCGAAAAAACAGAACGCGATCCTGCGCATCCGCAGCGAAGTGATCTTCGCCATCCACGAGTTCTTCCACAACCGCGGCTTCACCCACGTCGACTCGCCGGTCTTCACGCCCAACGCGTGTGAAGGGACGACCACCCTCTTCGAGGTCGACTACTTCGACGAGAAGGCCTACCTGACCCAAAGCGGCCAGCTCTACGCCGAGGCCTCGGCGATGGCCTTCGGCAAGGTGTACTGCTTCGGCCCGACCTTCCGCGCCGAGAAGTCGAAGACCCGCCGGCACCTGACCGAGTTCTGGATGGTCGAGCCCGAGATCGCCTACGGCACCCTCGACGACGTGATGCAGCTCTCCGAGGACTTCCTCTGCCACATCGTCGGGCGAGTGCTCGAGCGGCGGAAGCCCGAGCTGGAGGTCCTCGAGCGCGACCTCTCCAAGCTCGAGGCAATCCAGGCGCCCTTCCCGAGGCTTCACTACGATGATGCCGTCAAGATGCTGCAGGACGCGGGTCACGAGTTCGAGTGGGGCGGCGACTTCGGCGCGCCCGACGAGACCTTCATCTCCGAGAAGTACGATCGCCCCGTGCTCGTGCACCACTATCCGTCCGCGATCAAGGCGTTCTACATGAAGCCCGATGCCGAGGACGCCAAGTACTCCTTGTCCGTCGACGTGCTCGGGCCCGAGGGCGTCGGCGAGATCATCGGCGGCGGCCAGCGCGAGGACGACCTCTCGGTGCTCGAGCGGAAGATCGCAGAGCACGGTCTCCCCGAAGAGGCCTTCAAGTGGTATCTCGACCTGCGCCGCTTCGGTAGCGTACCGCACGCGGGCTTCGGCCTCGGCGTCGAGCGTACCGTCGCCTGGATCTGCGGCGTCGAGCACGTCCGCGAGTGCATTCCGTTCCCTCGCATGCTCTACCGCCTCTACCCCTGAGCCCTATGCGCATCCTCCTCGCCGAAGACGAATCCGGTATCGCCCAGATCCTGCGTGACGATTTGAAGGACGCTTCCCATGAAGTGACCTGGGCGCGCGACGGCACCGAGGCGCTCCATCACATCGAGGAGAGCACCTTCGACGTCCTCATCACCGACATCAAGATGCCGGGCGTCGACGGGCTCGAGCTCCTCAAGATCACCAAGGAGCGCTTCCCCGACACCGAGGTCGTGGTCATCACCGGTCACGCCTCGATCGAGTCGGCCGTCGAGGCGATGAAGCGCGGCGCCTGCGACTACGTCGCCAAGCCGTTCCTCAACGACGAGATCCTGCTCATCATCGAGCGCATCGCTCGCCTCCAAGCCCTCGCCGCCGAGAACTTCCAGCTCAAAGAGGAGCTCGGCAAGCTGGCCGGCTTCGAGAACATCGTCGGCCGCAGCCCGGCGATGCACAAGGTCTTCGATCTGGTGAAGACCGTCGCCAAAACCGACGCGAGCGTCCTGATCATCGGGGAGTCGGGCACGGGCAAGGAGCGCATCGCACGCGCCATCCACGTCAACAGCCCGAGGCGGCAGAAGGCGTTCGTGGCGCTCTCTTGCGCGGCCTTGCCCGAGAACCTGCTCGAGGACGAGCTGTTCGGCCACGAGCGCGGCGCCTTCACCGATGCGCGCAAAGACAAGCGCGGCCGCTTCGAGCTCGCCGACAGCGGTACGATCTTCCTCGACGATATCGACGACATGAGCCTACCCACCCAGGTCAAGCTGCTGCGCGTCTTGCAGGAGCGCGCCTTCGAGCGGTTGGGCGGCGAGCGGACGATCGAGATCGACATCCGCGTGGTAGCGGCGACGAAGATCCCCCTCGAGGACGCGATTCGAGACGGCACCTTCCGAGAGGACTTGTATTACCGCCTCAACGTGGTGCCGATCGAATTGCCGCCCTTGCGAGATCGCGACGGCGACATCCCGCTCTTGGTCGCCCACTTCAGCCAGCTCTACGGCCGCGGCCGAGAGTTCGAGGTGAAGCCCGAGATCCTCGACCAGATGGCGACCTATTCCTGGCCCGGGAACGTGCGCGAGCTCGAGAACGCCGTCGAGCGTGCCATCGCCTTGGCTGGCAATGCGAAGTTCCTCAAGAAAGAGCACTTGCTTCGACTGTCGAACGCACACAAAGCCGCCCTGCACGTCCCCGAGACCCAGCAGGAGACCTTGAAGGAAGTCGTCCAGCGCTGCGAGCGCGAGCACATCCAAAGGACGCTCAAGCTGACGGGCAATCACAAGGCCCAGGCCGCCGGCATCCTCGGCATCAGCCGCAAGAACCTCTGGGAGAAGATGAAGGAATACGGTCTCGAGTGATAGCGCTGGTGCCCGAACGGAGCGCGGGCTTCCAGCCCGCTTCGCAATCGAGCGCGGGCTTCCAGCCCGCCTGCATTTCAATGACCCGACCAATGTCGGGCCTCGGTCGCTTCAATCGGGCCTCCGCAGGACCAGGATCCTCTGAATGAAGTCGTCGACCGACAACTCCGAACGCTCCGACTTCTTCATCTCCGACCTCCACCTCGACGAGAAGCCCGACCACGCGCGCGATCTGTTCTTCGCGTTCCTCGAGAGGATGCGTCCCCGCATGCGCGCCTTGTATGTGCTGGGCGACTTCTTCGAGTACTGGCTCAATGATCGTCACGGACGATTGGATGGTTACGCTCCGGTGGTCGGAGCGCTCCGTCAGCTCTCGCGGTCCGGTGTCGAGGTGACGTTTCTCCACGGCAACCGCGACTTCATGCTCGGCCGCAAGTTCGCCAAAGACATCGGTGGGCACGTTCACGAGGATCCTTGGCCAGTGGAGCTGGGCGACAAGAAGGTCCTCCTCACCCACGGCGATCTGCTGTGTACCCGAGACGTCTCCTATCAGAAGGCGCGCCGGGTCCTGCGCTTTCCGCTCGTGCGAGCGCTTCTCCGGTGCATCCCCATTCGTCTCGGCCGCAAGATCGCCAGTGAGATGCGGCGCGTCAGCCGAAGGGAGAACACGCGCAAGGCGCGCGACCCCGCGATCATGGATACCGTCCCGTCGGAGATCCTGCGCCGCTTCGAAGACGGCGCCGACGTCATCGTCCACGGCCACGTCCATCGGCTCCGCGCGCAACGTTGGCCTTGCCAAGGTCGCGACTGCGAGCTCTACGTCCTCGGGAGCTGGGAGAAGCACGGCAGCTACCTCGAGCACAGGGCCGGCCGCTTCGAGCTCCACACGTTCGTGCCGAACGGAGACGATGCGCTCTTGCCTCTAAAGGATGCACCCGGGCACGCGACACCGACGTGAATCGAACCCGAGAGCTTCGAGATGACTGACTCCCAAAGGCACATCGTCGTGACCATCGACGGCCCCGCCGGCTCGGGCAAGAGCACCGTCGCTCGGCTCGTCGCGAGCCGCCTCGGCTGCAGCGTGCTCGACACCGGCGCTCTCTACCGCGCCCTCACGCTCCTCGCCCTCGAGCAAGATATCGCCCCGTCGGATCGCGATGGATTGCTTCAGCTATTGAGCGAATTCGACTGGCGCCAAGAAGGCGCGCGCTTCTTCCTGGGCGAGCGCGAGATCACGCAAGAGATCCGGAGCGCCGAGGTCACCGCCAACGTCTCGGAGGTCTCTGCTCACCCCGAGGTCCGAAAGAAGCTGATCCCCGTGCAGCGCGCCCAGGCCGAAGGCCGATCGATCGTCACCGAAGGCCGAGACATGGGCACCGTCGTCTTCCCCGACGCCGAGCACCAGTTCTACCTCGACGCCGAACTCGCCGTCCGCGCCCGGCGCCGCGGCCAAGAGCTCGAGCAAAAGGGCGACGAAGTCGACTTGGGTCAATTGCAGGCCGACCTGAAGATCCGAGACCAAAAGGACAGCACCCGCCAAGCCTCCCCCCTCCAAGTCCCCGAGCGCGCCACCAAGATCGACACGACCGACCTGACGATCGACCAAGTCGTCGAGCGCATCGTCAGCGAGATCACCGGAGCCGGTTGAGCGAGGGACGTCGTATCCACCGACGTCGTATCCCCCGGCTTTAGCCGGGTTGTTTCCCCGGCTTTAGCCGGGTTGTTTCCCCGGCTTTAGCCGGGTTGTTTCCCCGGCTTTAGCCGGGTCGGACAAGGTCCTCGAGTTGATCCATGCGGGCGGGACGCCCGCGTTCCCAGTGGTTGCGGGACGCCCGCGTTCCCAGTGGTTGCGCCCGCGATCCTGGCGGCTCCCGACCTCACGCCGGCCAGGCCTGGCGGGCCCATTGGAGCGCGGCTTGGCTCACCAAATCGTAGAGCAAGGTCAGGCCGCGGACGGCGAGGAAGGTGCCGGCGAGGGAGACGAGGACGCGGTTCCAGCGGTAGGCGATGTAGGTCGGGCGGCCCCAGCGGGTGGACCAGCGCTCGTGCAGGGAGCGGGCGACCACGAGATTCCAGATGAGCGCGGGCAGGGTGAACCCGGCATAGAAGCAGACGAAGCGGAGCGCCGAGCCTTGGGTCTGGTTGCCGAGTGCGTCGACGACGAGGAAGGCGCCAGCCAGGATCCACCACGCCCACCAGAACGGGGAGCGGAGCACCTCGAGCGCGTGGGCGAAGATCGTGCGGCCGGTCTCGCTCGCTCGGGCGCGATCACCGCCGAGCACCTCGGTGCGGGAGCTGCGCGCGACGAGCAGCCACCCCGCTCCCAGGAACGTCACCGTCGCCAGTCCCACCAATGCCCCCGTCAAGATCGACTCACCACCGATCAGCAGCGCGATCCCGATCACCACGGCGCAGAAGGCGAGCTCGGCGGCCACTTGTACGAACCACGCGTGCAGAGCCGCGGCGGTGCCGCGGCGGGGGAACTCCTCGACCGTCAGTCGCAACGTCGGGCCAGGGGCGAGCGCCGGTCCCCAGCCGAGCAGGAACGAGATCAGGAACAAGGTCACCAGGGATGAATCGTTCATCGGTCTAGGCTCTTCGCGGCGAAGGGGTCACTGCGCCTTTCGATCCTCTCGGATGATCTCCGCCAGAGCCGAGTCGGGCGCGAGACGGAGGACGGCATCCTCGTGCTTTTTGAGCTTCAGGCTCTCGTTGCGATGATAGATGCTCTGATCACCGAAGATCGTCGCGAGGAACATGTGCGCGCCGACATGGTCCGGATCCCTTTGCACGGCCGCTTCGAGATGGAGGATCGCGTTGTCGACCAGCGTCTGATCCGACTTCTCCTGGAACCACTTCGTGTAGCTGCGACCGAGCTCGTAGTGGACATCCGCCGAGTCGCCGCCGAGCTCCTTCACCTGCTTGAAGTAGTCGATCGCTTCGTTGTAACGGCCGAGGAGGTAGGCGACGCGTCCCAATCCGAGCAGTGGCTCGACGGCCTCGGGCCGCTCGTCGTGGCAGATGCGAAACGCGTTCTTGGCTTGGTCCAAGTACTCGTCCCGCACCCGGATCTTGCGGCGCCGCTCCTTGTCGCCCTTGTCCATCCCAGCGGCTTCGGCGTCCGCTGTGTCCGCCAACTCGAGGGCCTTCTGCCCGGCGGTCAGATCCGCCTTGTACTGGCGCTCGGCGTTCTCCTTCTGCGCGAAGAGATACACGCCACCCAGCACCGCGACCACGATCACGGTCCCCAGGATTCCGTACATCAGGGCCTTGCCCGATCGAGCCTGCACGTTCATCTCCTTCGATAATTCCTTCATCGCCTCGAGCCTCCGGACGCTCCGGCGACCAGAACCGCGAATCGGTCCGAGATCTCCTCGATCAACCGCCGATCCTCGAGACGGTCCGACCATTCCTTGGGTATCACCCCCGCTCCGTAGCGAGCTCCGGCCAGAGCGCCGATCAGCGCGCCGCAGGTGTCGCTGTCCCCGCCCATCTGAACCTGCGTTTGAACGGCGTCTCGATACCCCCGATGATCGAGCCAGGTCCGGACCACGCACAGTAAAGCATCGACGGCTTCTGGACCCGGCGCCGAGCTCTTTGGCCACGTCTCGACCGTCGGCAACATGTTGAGCGCCACACTTCGACTCAGCTCCTCGGACATCCAACTCAGCGCGGCCCGCTTGTCGAGGCGCTGCACCAAGCCGGCCACGAGCAAGCCGACGCTCGCCGCGATCGAGCCCGTGTGCTTGTCATGATGTGTCAGCCGCGCCTCCGAGACACAGGCTTCGACGACGCGCTCCGGGGAGCGGTGATAGAGCAAGCCCAGCGGGATCGCTCGCAAGAGCCCGCTCGCGTCCAACCGCTCGTCACCGAGATTGTCAGCCGCCCGGGCGCTCGCCTCGACCAACCCTCCCTCCGTCTCGGCCGCACCCTCGAGCGCCGCCTTCACGATGTTGCTCGCGTGCTTCGGCCCCGATCCGTACCAGCGCAGATAACGCCGGGCGACATCGTCCTCTTCGAAGCTGCCGCTCGCGAGCAGGCTCTCGGTGAGGCACAGCATCATCGCGACGTCTTCGGTGTACTCTCCGGCCCGATTGCCGCGCCAGCCGCCGCCGATCAAGTCCGTGATCCGTCCATGACGAATCTGGATCTGGCTCGCCGACATGAACTCGAAGGGAGCGCCCAGAGCACTTCCCACAGCCGCGCCGAGGAAGGCTCCTCGAACGCGCTCGGACAGATTCGGTGTTTCCGGGCTCATGCCCTCGGCAGCTCCTGTCGTGAATCGATGATGCGATGGCTGTTCGATTGGACCGTGATTATACGTCATGCCTCAGCCGGGCCGAACCGTTGGACGGCCCCCGCTCGATCTCCTTGTTCGCCATCGTGATGATCCGAGCTCGGCCAGCACCAGCGATGCAACGAGGAA
Organism: Planctomycetota bacterium; assembly: GCA_040219065.1. Lineage (GTDB taxonomy): Bacteria > Planctomycetota > OFTM77 > OFTM77 > OFTM77 > OFTM77. The sequence continues at coordinate 539 of JAVJTD010000147.1, read as the reverse complement.
GATCAGAGCAACGATGGCTAGCTCACGCGTCCATGTATCAGGCACCTCCTCGGGCAGCACCGGTGCCGGAGCCCCAGGCACGATCGTATCGCTGGAGGACGCGCACTTGGCCGTCGTGTCCGCATCGAGCAATGAGATCCACCGCTCGCCGCTCGCGAATCGGTAGCGGCCGACCCACCAGGGCCGGGTGGGGTCGGCCTCCGGGAAGGGCCACGCATTCGGGCTCCGGGCGGGGCGACCGGTACCCGGTGGCCACGGATCGCCAGCGCGCTCGATACGATACTCTGACGGCCCTTGGCCCGCCCAGCTCTCGATCCAGTTCGAGACGAAGATCGGGAAAGAGGGATCACGCGCCCAAGCCGTCAACTCGAAGAGCACTCGCGTTGAGGAGCCGCTCCGAACGATGGCCGGCCGTCGGTCACTCGGTCCTTCGATCCACGCCACGACCTCGGCACTCGAACCCTCCGGCCACTCTCGAACCATCAACTCAAAAAACACTCACATTAAAAAACCACTCCGAACGATGGCCGGCCGTCGGT